>CAYQFH010000099.1:0-4515 GCA_964416755.1 uncultured Piscirickettsiaceae bacterium
TGCGTGAGATTCGACGTGGCGGACAGGTCTACTTTCTCCACAACAAGGTGGAGACCATCGAAAAGACCGCCACCGAACTTCAGGAACTACTGCCAGAGGCGACCATTGAGATCGCACATGGACAGATGCGGGAACATGAGCTGGAACGGGTGATGAAGGCGTTCTACCACCACCGCTTCAATATTCTGGTCTGCACCACCATCATCGAGACCGGTATTGATATCCCCACCGCCAACACCATCATCATGGATCGCGCCGACCGGCTGGGATTGGCTCAGCTCTACCAGCTACGCGGACGGGTCGGTCGCTCCCACCACCGCGCCTACGCCTATCTGGTGGTTCCACCGAAAACTGTCATCACCCCCGATGCCGTCAAACGGTTGGAGGCGATCGAGTCACTGGAGGGGCTGGGGGCCGGTTTCACCCTGGCCGTCCACGACATGGAGATTCGCGGAGCCGGTGAACTGCTGGGCGATGACCAGAGTGGACGCATGCAGGAGATCGGTTTCGACCTCTACGCCGAGATGCTGGAGCGTGCCGTGGAGGATTTGAAACAGGGCACCACTACCGACCTGGAACAACCTCTGGAACAGCAGATCGAGATCAATCTCGGTGCCCCTGCCCTGCTACCGGAAGATTACCTGCCCGATGTCAACGCACGTCTGGTGCTCTACAAGCGCATTGCGGCAGCACAAGATGTGGAGGCGCTGAATGAGCTACAGGTGGAGATGATCGACCGTTTTGGTCTACTACCCGATGCCACCAGAAGCCTGCTGCACACCACCGCATTGAAGCTGGTCGCAGCACCACTCGGTGTTGACAAGATTGAGGCCAACAGCGAAGGGGCAACGCTGCATATTAGCGAAACACATAAACTGGATCCGATGAAGATCATCATCCTGATTCAACAGCAGCCTCAACGAGTCAAGCTCAACGGGCAGGATCGAATCCAGCTGGTTGCAGAGATGGAGAGTGTGGAGCAGCGCCGGGGAGAGATTGAGGCGCTCCTCTCGGAACTCATGTAGTAGAGGTAGCCGCTACTTCTTCGATTTTCCCAGAGGGTGGTTGGGGTCGGAGAGCTTTTTGGCAACAACAGAGAGCACCATCTTCTCGATCACCCCATTCTGCACCGGCTTACGCAGAAAAGCATTCACATAGGAGCGCGCCTGTTCCAGATCGGCCTCGGATTCCGCAGTGATCATCAGGATAATCAGGTCATGGTAACGGCTGCTATCGCGCACCTGTCTGGCAAAAGTGAGACCATCCATCACCGGCATATTCCAGTCTGCCAGGACCAGATCCGGTCGTACACCATTCAACTGAGTAAAGGCCTTGAGACCATTGGTTGCGCTGGAGATATTTTCTCTCTGCACCCCCAGATCCATCAGAATCAGACGGTAACTGTCGATATTCATCGGCATATCATCCACAACCATCACCTTCATCCTGGAGAAGAGTGGCTTCAGTTTCTGCTTCAGAAGATCGTAATCAATCGTCGCCTGTTCACTCATAACTATTCACAATTTGTACTAAATTTTTTTACTTAAAAATAAGAGGAGATAGAACGCCAATTATCCGGTAACCGTCTCGGAAGCACAATCCATCAGTGGTAGACGGACAGTAAAGAGCACCCGCTCACCACTATTACAGACCGAGATAGTCCCTCTGGCCTGACGGATAATCTGACGCACATCATAAAGCCCCACACCATTTCCATGCTCTTTTCTGGAAAAGCCCTGCTGGAAGATCGCTTCCTGCAGCTCTTCAGGAATCGGATCACCCACATTGCTCAACTCGATAACCACATCTCCTGCGTCCACCTTCAGACTCATGGCAATCATCGACTCATCCTGAATTTTCATCAACAATTCAATATCTTCCTCATTGCCGCTTACCAGTTTGCTATTGAGGTAGCTGTCGACCGCATCGGCCGCGTTATTCAGCAGATTGAGCAACATCGTCTGACAGTCGATCAAACTGATCTGGATACAAAGTGGTCGATCTTTCGGCATGTTCAAATCGATCAGTTTGCCACGTCCCTGTGAGGAGATCGCAAACAGGGAGAGCGTCTCCTCAATCTTATCCTGTAGCGAGAGCATCCCGACCTCAGTCGCCCCCTCCTTTGCACTTCCCAACGCCAGTTGCAGCATGGTGAAAATCATGGTGACCTGCTCCCTGAACAGGGTTACTCGCTCAGGCGTCAGCAATTCACCCAGTTCCCCCGAACGGTCCTCAATGGATGCCATGCGTTCCGTCATACCATTCAGATAGCTGATGGAGTTTTTCATGGTGTGGGCGGTAGAGCGGAAGGTATCGAACAGCTGCTTCTGCTGGCGCACCAGCACCTCCTTTTCATGCAACCGCTGCTCCTGCTCGGTGATATCGATGGAGAACTCCAGCATCTGCTTAATCTCTCCCAACTCATTGTGGATCGGAATACAGTGCAATTCAAAACGCCGTGTTCCATGCGTTCCACAATCATGCTCATGCTGAATAACAGCAGGCACCCCCTCCTCTTTTACCTGCTGCAACGGACAACCTCCATGCGCATCACTACAGGGGCTATCCATTCGATATAGCTGTTGATAACAGGTTGTCGCATCATGGGCCATCCGAATTGGGCCACCGTTCATAATGACTTGACGGGTATCCACATCCAGCACCACAACCGGAACCGGCAACGCATCAAACAGGCGGTTGAGCCAGATACGGTATGCAATATTGCTGTTGAGCTCTGCCTGCAGTTGCTGGTTACGATTCCAGCTCATGCAGGCGTTGTAGGCCATATGTTCCAGCTCAGCCACATTAATCGGTTTACGCATGAAGTAGAGATGGCTGAAAATGACCCGACGATAGTCGCTGGGAGCGTAGTCACTATGTGCCGATGAGACCACAATATGGACATTGGGATCGATCTCACGAATCTGCTTCGCACTCTCCAGTCCACCAATCCCCGGAGGCATCCGCTCATCCAGAAAAACCACAGCGAAGGGTTTCCCTTCTGCCAGAGCAACTCTGACCGATTCTACTGCCTCCTCTCCCTGCGACACTGTAGTCAATTGAAAGGTATAGTTATCTTCCTCATGATCGTCAAACAGGTAGGAGAAGTCAAAATCAACCTCTTTGGTTGCCGGAAAGGTCTTTTCATAGAGACGAAGCACCATAGCGTCATCATCAGCCACCAGGATTCTATGGTTAGCCGATAATTCGCGCCGGTTTTCGTTGAGGGTCAGTTGATCCATACTGCTGTTCGAAAGAAGCGTGTCTCCCTGCTACGGCCTATTGAAATTTCAGTCAACATCAATCATTTGTCGAAAACATCATACAGAAAAACAGCACTGTTTTATACCAGCAATCTATCCACTACACTGCCCACTTCAGTCAACCTTCCCTGTCACTGATTTCAACGTAGTCCCGTTTCAGTTGACCAATATAGCACTGGCGCGGACGACCAATCTTCGAATTGCCATCACCAAACATCTCGTTCCACTGCGAGACCCAACCTATCGTCCTTGCCATTGCAAAAATAACGGTAAACATATTGAGCGGAATACCTATCGAGAGCATGATGATGCCGGAGTAGAAGTCGACATTGGGGTAGAGTTTACGCTGTCTGAAATACTCATCCTGCAGTGCAATCTGCTCCAGCTCCAGCGCCAGATCGAGCAGTTTTTGCGTCTCTGCCGTGAGTTCACACTTCTCTACCACTTCATGACAAAGTTCACGCAATATCTTGGCTCTTGGGTCATAATTCTTGTAGATACGATGACCAAATCCCATCAAACGGAAACGATCACTCTTGTCTTTGGCCCGCTCAATATAGTGTTGCAAACTATGCCCGGAGTCACGCATCTCCTCGAGCATCCGGATCACTGCTTCGTTGGCGCCACCATGTGCCGGCCCCCACAGGGAACCAATTCCAGCTGCAACCGAGGCAAATGGATTAGCCTCTGAACTGGCTGCCAGACGCACCGTTGAGGTCGATGCATTCTGCTCATGATCGGCATGCGAAATCAGAATAACCTCGAGTGCCCGCACTGCCAGTGGGTTGGGTTTGTAGTCATTGGTTGGCAGTGAGAACATCATGTGGAGAAAGTTTTCCACCAGACTGTACCCTGCTCGTGGATAGGTGAAAGGGAGCCCATTGGCGTAACGGTAACTCCATGCTGCGATGGTCGGCATTTTTGCCACCAGAGACTTTGCCGAGTGCTTTCGGCTCTGGGCATCATGCACATCCTGAAAATCGTGATAGAAGGCGGAGAGCGCGCCAACTACCCCGACCATAATCGCCATTGGGTGGGCATTGGGCCGGAATCCTTCGAAGAAGCGCTTCATCTCCTCCTGTAACAGACTCTTGTCCACCACCTCCTGTTCAAAAGCATCCAGCTCATCCCTGGAAGGAAGATGTCCACAGAGCAACAAAAAACAGATCTCGATAAAGCTGCTCTGCTTGACCAGCTGTTCAATGGGATAGCCACGGTAGAGCAGCTCCCCTTCACTGCCGTTGAGATAGGT
>CAYQFH010000099.1:4615-9854 GCA_964416755.1 uncultured Piscirickettsiaceae bacterium
GTTCAATGGGATAGCCACGGTAGAGCAGCTCCCCTTCACTGCCGTTGAGATAGGTGATTCCGCTGGAGCAGCTCGCAGTCGCAGTAAAACCTGGATCATAGGTGAGCAGCCCCAGTTCACGAAAAAGGGGCTGAATATCGATCAGACGGGCTCCCAATGTGGGTTCAATGATATCCAGATCAATGGACCGTCCAGTGGCATGATCTGTGATGGTGATGTGGTTAGGCATCATTTTGTTCTCCTGCTTAATTGAGCCAGGTCCGATAAAAATGTCCATTTTTTACCGGGGCCTGCTATATGGCACCCCTTAAAATGCCCTTTTGCCGCAATTATTTCATCCACGCCGCACTCAAAATCCTCATGTACTCGCATGTACACTGGTTTCTTCTGCGTGCGGTGCTTCCTCGTACTTGCAGTAAAATGTCATTTTCAGAGTCATCTTATAGACTGTCTCTGTAGTTGTGTGCGATTATCCAACTATTATAGTCGGGAATTACACCAGTTTTCAATCACAGACAACCAGCGATTCTCAATAGACGCTATTGGACAGAAAGACCATGACCCTCGAAGAAGCACGCAACCACCTGGCTCAACAGATTGAACTCTCCAGCGGCTACAGCCGCAATTCGATACAGATGCTGCTCTCGGAGGTGGTGCGCAGTCATGGCGAAGCAAGCGCCATGCAGCTGATCGAGGAGTTCAATCTGACAGAGCGGTTCCAGATCAGTCGAGATACGCTGATCCGTTTTTAATGTCCAGTACTAATGCAAGACTCGTGGCACCGTCAGATAGAACGGTGCAATGGGACTACGAAACAGCTCTTGGCTATCACTCAACCACTCATAGCTCCCCTCCATCGTTCCATGTGGTGCCTTGAGCACTGCCCCACTGGTATACTGATAGGACTCCCCCGGAGCCAGATACGGTTGCTGCCCAACCACCCCCTCTCCATGCACCTCTTCCACCCGCCCGCTGTCATCACGAATAATCCAGTGACGACGCAACAGCTGCGCTCCGATCTCTCCCCGGTTGGTGAGGGTGATGGTATAGGCAAACTGGTATTCGCTCTGTTCCGGGTCTGAGTGCCCTTTCACATAGATGGTATCTACCTGAACCTCAATCTCTGGATCTTCCATTCAATAAAAACCTCTACTACCCTCACGATGAACAACTGACCGAGAGCGTTTCTGCCCACTGTGGTGACGCAGCTGCATACAACTCAAATTCCGGCTGCTCCTCATACGGTCTCTTGAGCAACTGTAACAGACGCTCAACCTCTCCGTACTCACCAGATTCAGCCTGTTCAATCGCCTGCTGTGCCAGATAATTTCGCAGAATATATTTTGGATTGACTGCCCGCATTGCTGCAAGTCTCTGTTCCCTCTCCATCGGCTCCCGTTGCAACCGTGCCCGATACTGCTGCAACCAGTGATCCACCCCTTGCGGATCTCCGATTTCATCCTGCAGCGCTTCACTGTTATCTGATGAGAGTACCCGGAAAGCACGAGTGTAATCGGCTCCATTACGCTGCAGCAGATCAAGCCACTGCTGTTGCAGTCGCCAATCCTCTTGATGAAATGAGAGCCCCAGTTTTTCCGACATCCCACGACGGTATGCCTGCTCATACTGCCGCTGAAACAGCTCCAGCTCTGCACGCAGCAGCTCAACACCCTGCTCCGGTGTCTCCCCCACCAGCGGCAGCAGCGCCTGCGCCAGGCAGCGCAGATTCCACTGCGCAATCTGCGGCTGCTGATCAAAGGCGTAGCGCCCGGTATGGTCCGAGTGGTTACAGATAAATCCGGGATCATACCGGTCAAGAAAGCCAAAAGGGCCGTAGTCGATGGTGATGCCGAGAATCGACATGTTGTCCGAATTCATCACCCCATGTGCAAAACCAACCAACTGCCACTGTGCAATCAGTTTCGCTGTTCTCGCAGAGACAATCCTGAACAGCTCCAGTGCCTGCTCTTGCTCAGGCACATCAGCCAACTCAGGAAAGTGATGCTGCACTAGATAGTCGAGCAGTTCGCGCAGCTGTCCAAATTCACTGCGGTAGTAGAAATACTCGAAAGTACCAAAACGGATATGGGTCGGCGCAGTTCGCAAGAGCGTAGCACCATATTCGATTGACTCCCGGTGCACCTCCTCCTCACTGCCCACCACACAGAGTGCTCGAGTAGTGGGAATACCCAGATGGTGCATCGCCTCGCTGCAGAGATATTCTCGAATGGTTGAGCGCAGTACCGCTCGGCCATCCCCCATACGGGAGTATGGTGTCTGCCCACCCCCTTTGAGGTGAAAGTCCCAGTGGTCGCCTGATTGACTGAGCCACTCTCCCAGCAGAATGGAGCGCCCATCCCCCAGTTGCGGTACATAATGGCCAAACTGGTGCCCTGCATACACCGCAGCAATGGCAGGCGTGTTGGTCAATGGCCCCATTGCGCCAAAATGGTTGGCCGCCTGCTCTGCCATGAGCGTCTCCCCCAACCCCATCTCTTCGGCGAGCGCCTCATTCCAGGAGATCAAAAACGGATTTTCCAGAGGTGTTGGCTCCACTTCACTATAGAAGTGGTTCGACAAGGTAGTATAGCGACTCTGGAACGGCACCCGTCACCCCGTCTGGATATCGTTCATTACTGCCTGTAACCGGTCAGTCGGGTAGGCTTTCAGATTACGCAGCAACACCTCCTCCATCTGCTTGCGCTGAAACCCTTCGTACTCCTTGCACCAGTGCTCCAACAGATTGTCCAATAGCTGCTGACGCTCCCTATCTTCAAAAAAGACTGATGACATGCACGCTCTCCCTGTTGCCATAATACCCGACAGATTATATCAGGAAATTTACAAAAAACTCATCTATGGGATGGGGGTTTGGGGGAAGGGAATCTGTTTTTTGATTTAACTGCACCATTCTCGCCCCCTTCCCCCAACAGAAAACTTGCGAGGAGATCCGATTCAGTCGCAGTTGCGACTGAATCGGATCTCCCTCAGGAATTAACCGAAAGTGCAGAACCTTCATCCAAAACAAACTGACGAAACGCCTCAGCAACGGGCGAGAGGCGCTTGCCTTTACGATAGACCAGATGCCATTGGCGTCGAATCGGCAGATCCTCCACCTCCAGAATCCGCAGCACCTTTGCCTCCAGCTCCAGCTGAATGGTATGGGTAGAGACCAAAGCCAGCCCCAACCCTGCCTGCACCGCCTGTTTAATGGTCTCATTACTACCAAACTCCATCGGCGCATCCAATGCCAACCCGCGCTTCTCAAAGAAACGCTCCAGCGCGGTACGGGTACCGGAACCCTGCTCACGCAGCACAAAGCGCTCCTGCTGCAGCTGCTTTGGCGTCAACGGAGTGCGCTTGCGATAGAGCGGATGGCTCTTCCCCACCACAACCACCAATGGATTCTCCATAAAGGCCTCTGCCACCGCATCCAACTGCTCCGGCGGCTGCCCCATGATCACCAGATCCGGTTCATTCTCGGCCAGCGACTCCAGAATATGCTGGCGGTTGGTCACATCGAGAGAGAAGGTGATCTCGGGGCGACGCTGGATGAAGGTAGCCAACAGGTTGGTGGCAAAGTAGTTGGCGGTACTGGCCACCAATATATTGAGGTGCCCCTGCTGAATCCCCTTGAGCTGTTCGATGAACTCCTCACTCTGCTGCAGCTGGCGTCCGATGGTGCGACTGGTGTGGTAGAACTCATTACCCGCATCGGTCAGGAAGATCTTCTTCCCCAGATGGTCAAACAGGGCAATCCCCAGGTTCTCCTCCAGCTGCTTGATCTGCATCGAGACCGCCGGTTGGGTCAGATGCAACTCCTCTGCTGCCCGTGTAAAGCTGCCATTGCGCGCAACCGACTCGAATACACGCAATTGTCGCAAGGTAATATTCAGTGCCATTTCAGACCCTTGTGCGCATTACGGATAAACCATAATGGATTACTTATGAAAAACATCAAAAAGATTTACTGTTAATTATACTCTCCCCCCACTACAGTTCAACGCACTGGTTAGGGAGCCACCCTACTGGACACAAGTTTTTCAATCCATACAGACTAATTTTTAGGAGAACGGAATGGATCAATCAGCACGTTATACAGATCTCTCTCTCAACGAAGATGAGCTGATCGCTGGCGGCAAGCACGTACTTGTTGCATACAAAATGAAGCCTGCTGCAGGCTACTCTTTCGCAGAAGTGGCTGCTCACTTCGCTGCAGAGTCCTCTACTGGTACCAACGTAGAAGTATGCACCACAGACGACTTCACCAAGGGTGTAGACGCAATGGTTTACCACCTGGACGAAGCCAACGACGATATGCGTATCGCATACCCAATGGATCTGTTCGACCGCAACATCACTGACGGCCGCACCATGCTGGTCTCTTTCCTGACTCTCTGCATCGGTAACAATCAGGGCATGGGTGACTGTAAAGAAGCCAAGATGTATGACTTCTACATGCCAGAGCGCATGATCCAGCTGTTCGACGGTCCATCCAAGGACATCTCTGACATGTGGCGCATCCTCGGTCGCCCAGTAGAGAACGGCGGCTACATCGCAGGTACCATCATCAAGCCTAAGCTGGGTCTGCGTCCAGAGCCATTTGCTGAGGCTGCTTACCAGTTCTGGCTGGGTGGTGACTTCATCAAGAACGACGAGCCTCAGGGTAACCAGGTATTCTGTCCTGCGAAGAAGGTATACCCACTGGTAGCTGACGCCATGAAGCGCGCTCAGGACGAGACTGGTGAGGCCAAGATCTTCTCTGCAAACATCACTGCAGATGACCACAACGAGATGATTGCTCGTGGTGAGTTCATCCTCGAGACCTTCGGCCCAGACGCTGACAAGGTTGCTTTCCTGGTTGACGGTTATGTCGGTGGTCCAGGCATGGTCACTACTGCACGTCGCTACTTCGCTGGTCAGTACCTCCACTACCATCGTGCAGGTCACGGTGCAGTTACTTCACCAAGCGCCAAGCGTGGTTACACTGCATTCGTACTGGCCAAGATGTCTCGTCTGCAGGGTGCTTCCGGTATCCACGTGGGCACAATGGGCTACGGCAAGATGGAAGGCGACGCTTCTGACAAGAACATCGCTTACATGATCGAGCGTGACGAGTGTCAGGGGCCTGTCTACAACCAGAAGTGGTACGGCATGAAGCCAACGACTCCAATCATCTCTGGTGGTATGAACGCACTGCGTCTGCCAGGCTTCTTCGAGAACCTGGGCCACGGCAACA
>CAYQFH010000100.1:0-4173 GCA_964416755.1 uncultured Piscirickettsiaceae bacterium
GGCTGCACGCCTGCTTGGGTGGGGGAGAAACACACTCACCCGCAAACTCAAGGAGCTCTCTTTGATTGATAAGGACGACTGACAGTCAATTTTCGCTGGTAAGGGGGCAGACTGTTCAATAGCTGCCTGCCATAGCGCTTCAGCACGATACGACGATCCAGAATGGTGATGCGCCCACGGTCGGATTCGGTGCGTAACAGTCGTCCCGCCATCTGAATCAGGCGGATACTGGCCTCCGGCAGACTGCGTTCGGCAAAGGGGTTTCTGCCGGTTCGTGTCAGCCACTCCGCCTCACTCTTCTCCACCGGGCGCTCGAAGTAGGGAAAGGGGAGACGGGTAATCACCACATGGGTACAGAGTTCACCGGGCAGATCCACACCCTCAGCAAATCGGTTTAGCCCAATCAGCAGTGAGCCAACACCCTGCTCAATCCGTTGTCGATGCACTCTCACCATCTCCTCCGGACTGTGTGCTCCCCCCTGTACCAGCGAGATCTTGCGTAACCGAGGCGAGAGCGCACGATAGCACTGCTCCATCGCTGCACGGGAGGTGAAGAGCAGCAGGGCTCCCTCACGATGATCAACCGCCTGTTCAATGGCAGCGGGTAGTAATTGCAGATACTGCTCAGGATTTTCCGGCGTAACTTCCAGCCAGGGCACCTTGACGCTTGCCTGCTGCTGGTAATTGAATGGGGAGTGAACCACCCGCATCTGGCTTGGGTGGTGATGGGAAAGCCCCAGCTGCTCACTCAGCAGATTGAAATTACCCAGTGCACGTAGCGTGGCAGAGGTGAGCACCGTGCCGGCGGCCTTCTCCCAGAAGAGGGTGCGCAGCAGAGCAGCAACCGAGACCGGCGTGGTGTTGACCACAATATGGAGCCCGTAATCCCCCTCATGCAGCTCAATCCAGCGGGCAATGGGTGGCTCCTCTGGCGACTCTTCTGCTAGAAACTGCTGCCAGCACTGTTGATG
Organism: uncultured Piscirickettsiaceae bacterium; assembly: GCA_964416755.1. GTDB lineage: Bacteria > Pseudomonadota > Gammaproteobacteria > Thiopontia. Next base: position 972 of record CAYQFH010000100.1, read on the forward strand.
TTGCAGCAAATCCTGTAGCGCAACCCCAACCATCGGCTTGAAACGGTTGAGCATCTTGCGGCTCATCTTCCCGGAATCAAAATCCTCCTGGATCCAGTGTGCCACATCCTCAAAGATCTTGTAGACCCGGGAGAGGATTCCCGCAACAGAGCGTCCGTGAGTGACCATCTGCTGGCGCCAGGGGTGGTTCTCCGGTAATCGATGCTCTAGCCGGTTCTCTTGTAGTGCCTCAATTAACTTCCCGTCGGCATTCAGCTCCATCTCCAAGGTCTCGGCGATCCGGGTGAGGTCGTGCAGGGTGCGGTTGATCTTGCCAAAATCAAGCTGTTTGGTGCTGGGGGAAATCGCTGAGAGCTTGTTGAGTAGCTGCATCAAATCGGTTCCCAGCTGTTTGAGTTGGGCCAGATCAGAGACCCCGGAGAAGGCAGCGCGAGCACTCTTGTGGAGCTGGTGCGCCTCATCCACAATATGGACCGACTCCTCCGGTGGTGGCAGAATGATTCCACCACCCAGCGCCAGATCCTGCAGTACCAGTGCATGGTTAGCGACCACAATATCGGCCTCCATCACTCGGTTGCGCATGGTGTAGAAGGGGCAGCCATCAAAACGGTTACAGCGCCGTCCCAGACACCCCTCACGGCTATTGGTCACCTCACGCAGCAGAGCAGTGGGGAGTTGTTGTGGCCAGTGGTCGAGATCACCATCCCACTCTTCATCCTCCAGCTGCTGTGACATCTTTTTCAGTGTGGCGTGATGTCTGGCATGGGAGAGCGAGAGTACGTTTTCACTCAGCGCCTCAATCTCCTGCTGACTACTGCTGACCAGCAGATCATCCAGCCGCATGGTGCAGAGGTAACGCCCCCGCCCCTTGGCTAGCGCAAAGCGATTCTGCAGCCTGGTACTCTTCAGCAGCTGGGGCAGATCCTTGTGGATAATCTGATCCTGTAGGTTGATGGTGGCAGTGGAGATCACCAGCTTGTGATCTTCAGAGACCATCGCCGCGATGCCACCGGCCAGATACCCCAGTGTCTTGCCGACCCCGGTTGGTGCCTCAATCGCAACCACTGCATGGTCCGGCTCCTCCTGAAGTGCACCAGAGGTGACTGCGGCAACCGCCTCTGCCATCTCGATCTGCTGGGGGCGTTCGTGATAGCCATCAATTGAGTGGTGGAGTTGTTGGAAGATCTGCTCAATATTCATTGGATCATAAGGGGTCAGGAGTAGTCATACCCCTCTTCCCACCCTTCGTGCATAGCCCAGGCATTCATCATGTCATCATAACAGCCGGAGTAGTTCATCAGGCTGCCAGTGTCATCGTGCTCATAGTTTTCACTGCCGGGGTAACCGTAGCCGGTGTGGTTGGAGATAAAATAATCCTCACTTTCTTTAACCATGCTCGCTCTTGTCTCTTCATGCTGTTCTTGTGGTCTCTTGTTGACCGCTGGTCACAAGGTGTAATGGAATATAGTCGGTATATCCCCAAAATGAATGGATTGACCAGCAAATGTCCGGCAGAGCCTGGGTCATGATATACGCTGCACACCCAATCTCCATTGATCCATGAATGTGAACAGGCTGGAATGTCCACCACTTGTCCGTTGAGGAGAGTTTTCAAGTCGCTACAATGGTGCACATGAATGACAGGGAGCAGACAGCCATGAGTGAGAAAAACAAACAAGTGCAGATGTTGAATCAGCAAGAGACTGACAATAAAAAGGATCTGCTGAAAGAGGCTTATACCCTGTATGACCGATACGAGAATCTGTTAAAGCAGCATAGGAGTGGGGAAGAGGTTTCTAAAATGTTTTATCAGCTTGGCATGGATGCTTACAAAATTGCGAAGACTGCCTTATACCATGGTGTTTCAGAGCTTTACAATATTGAGACTGCTAAATCGATGAACCTTCATGGGACGACAGGTTTGATGGATTATCAAGTCTGTACTGATGCTCAACAGGCTCTTGACGCCTCGGCAGATTTCCTCGTTAAGCACTCTATTCTTTCAGTGCTGTATGGTGATAACGGCCCGAAGCAGTGGGGCGGCCTTTTTACCTCGGAGTTTATTGAGCAAGGAATTCGATTGCTGAATGAATATAGAAAAGAGCATTTGGAGGATATGGATCATCATAGAGATGAGGCAATACACTACGAAATGGATCAGCTCTCTCAGCAGTGGCTGGATCAAGAGCAGCATGATCCAGAAGATGAGAGTATAGACGTGTCTGCAGGTCAGACAGCTGAGTCCAAACAAACAAAACAATATGATCAATCTGATAATTATCAACAGACACGATTGAGGCTCGGAATCTCTTTCAAGATAGACGATATGACCTTCAGGAAGCCGAGACTCCTTATTAGTGCGTATACCTGGAATATTGTAAAGGCTGTACAACTGCTTGAGCTTGAAAACCCGTTGGTCTTATACACAAAATCATATCAGCTAGGGGAGTTGTTGCTTGCATTGGCTGATCAACACCATAGAAACAGAGACTTTGACAAGGCAGCAGAGGTTTATTTGGTTCTGTTCGAATCTCTGGAGATAACAGAGTTGGACTATAATTCATTTCAAGTGCGCATGCATGAAGAGATCCGAGGAGGGTTGTACAGTTTTGGTCGCACCTTGATCAGAATGCCAAAAACTAAGAAAGATGAGAGCCGTATCAAGGATAATGGTGAGCATCATCCACGAGTTGCGTTGCATCGGCTCTCTGAGTATTACCGGCATGGAATTGGTGTTGAACGTGATTTTGAGGAATCCGTACGATGGAGAAGCCTATGGATTAAGTTGTGCGCTAGATCCTACTCTTATTCATTGGATGAACTGAAAAAAAACCCGGAATATATCGAGGTTGCTGAAAATTACGAAAATATGTTTGGCAGAGTATTTTCACAGAAAACCCGTTATGAGTTGTCGAAATGGTTTCGTGCGGCATGGGATCAACCTTTTGTTGGAGAAAGAGCGATTGATCGAGAATCCTTTGGCCTTGAAGGTCTCACGCAAGAAGAGGCTGAGGGTGCAAGAGAGTCTGCATGGGAGCGTTTACCATTTTTTATTTCAAAGGAAATGATAGAGAGGTTAAAGCACGATGAAAATGAGGAACGGTTATATAACGATCTGTTTTATGGGGAGCTGTTGTTTGGTGATTTGATCTCTGCGCAGTCCATCAGTGAGCGATATAAAAACCTTAGTGATGAGGCGGCA
>CAYQFH010000100.1:4273-9778 GCA_964416755.1 uncultured Piscirickettsiaceae bacterium
AAGTTACCAAATTTTGATTTCTGTTGGTGATATAGATGCGATGGTTCTGCTTGCTGGAAAAAAGCTCAATAGAGCCTATGGTGACTTGTTGCCTGTCAAGCCAGATAGGTATGCAGAAAGAAACAAGCTGCTACTGGAAGCAAAGAAATTGCTTGCTAAGGCAATTGGCGAGGATCAGGAGCGGTATCACTACCCCTGCGATCCAAAGGCAGCACTGTTGTTGGGTGGTGTAGCACTAAAAGAGGAGAATAGAGATAAGGCGCTCTCCTGGTGGCGTCCACTACTGGATAATCGCTCTGATTATCCCGACAGTGAGCATCCCATCATCGGTGAGACCGCCTCGAGGCTCATCGACCTGGAAAAAGAGATCGCCGCTGAAAACGCCGCCCGTGAAAAAGAGCATGAACTATTCTCCTACCTCACCCACACCCTGAGAAACTCTCTCTCCACTGGACCTGAGACCCTCCGCCAGACCCAGCGCATTCTGAAAAAGGAGCTCAAGGACCACCCCATCCCTCCCAAGGTACTGCGCAACATCGGTTCGCTCTTCTCCACTTTTGTCTTTACCGACTCCATGGTGACTACCTTCAAGCAACTGGTTGCCAATCCGGAGACACTGAACCACGGCTGGGAGGAGGACCAGAAGGGGAGTGGAAATATCCGCTGGCTTCTGGCGGTCTCGATCCGCCAGGTACTCTCTCGGTTGCTCTTCTCTGACAGCTTTGTGAAGGCAAAAAAGCAGATCATTCACGGTGATACCGTTGTGGTGCAACGCTCCTTTATGGATGAGTTGATGAGTGCAGATCTCACCCCAGACAGTGTAGAACCGCTCTACCACTGGTGTGAGCAGCAGCTACCGATGGTGCGGATTGAGCTGGATCCATCGGCGGAGCAGTACCACTTCTCCAATGACCAAGTGAAGTTCAGTATCCTCTTCGCTACCTTCTCTGAGCTGCTACTCAATGCCTTCAAATATTGGAGTGGAGAGGGGGTAATTCGAGTTGGCTGGCAGCAGGTGGAGGCGGGGTATCAATTTACTGTCACCAACCCAACCACACCAGCCGCACAGGGAAGCACCGACAGCACTGGCAAGGGGCTCATTTTTATTGAGGCGGTGCTGGAGAAGCTGGAGCAGACCCAGTTTGAGCACAAGCTGGAACGGGGGCACTATCAGAGCCGTCTTACCATCGGAATCACGGAGTAGCCGGGTTATACTTGCTTGATCGTCTCTTTCAGGAATTACGGAGTGGTTAATGAATATCTGCTGGATCGAGGATTTTGGCGGCAACCAGTCTGTCGATGAAATCCTTGCGAACCAACTGTTTTCAGAATGGTTGACAGGGGGTGGTGAGTGCTTCGATGAGTGGGAGCTTGGTGCCCTGCGAGAGGATGAGAGCCGTGAAGCACTGCCTGACTTTACCCGCGAGCAGAGCCGTGGGCTGCACAGCATCACCCTCTTTCGGCACTACACCGACTATGCTGAATACGGTGAACACGATCTATTGATTGATTTTGATCTCTATGTGGTAGATATACGTCTAGCCAATAAAGACGTGCTACCGCTGGAGTCACGTTATCCAGATCATGTAGGGGGCGATAGCGATCAGCGCAGGGAGTTTAATGAACATGCGGGACTCTACATCTACAATGATCTGATATGTAAGGGGGTTCCACAAAAGGCCATTGCCATCATGACCGGGCAGGCGGGTACGCTTGACAATTTCAGGAAAAAGCAGGGAGAGCTCTACTGGTCCGGTAGGGTATCGGCATTTGAGAAGGGGGCTGAGGGATTTTCCGCTTTTTCGCATTGGCTGGAGGAGCAGACAAGAGACCCTTACCGATCTCTGCGACGAGCCGTTGTGAGTGGTTGTATGGAACTTCTCAAGCAAACTGAAAGCCTTCAGTTCAACCGTTTTATCGGTCGCAATGAACAGGATGAGCTGGTAAGAGAGTTTACTGAACGGGATTTTCATAACTATCTGGGAGAGTTGCTCTCAGCTGTTATTACCCCGCGCCCTTTTGTGAAGAAGCAGTTGTACCACACTTTGGTTAGTCGTTTGGTGCATCCCTGGGAGGGGGCAAATCTAGCCAGAGAGTCCGAGCAGAACCCGAATCCGGCAGAGATCGTGAATGGTGCAAAAAACTCATCAGCAGATCGTCAACGGTTGCAGTTTGGTTGGATTCTGAAAAATACCAGAAACTGGATCAGCCATGGCGATACCCTCAGCAGGGAGTCATTCACCGAGACACAGATTGCCTTTCTGATGTTGCTCAACTTTCGTTGTATGGTACAGCTGAGTGAGCAACTTGCCCCCTATGAGGTGATGTTGCTCAAACTGATTCAGGGAGATTCAACAGCTGACCCTGCGACGTCACAACTGAAAAAAGCCAGAGACAAGTTTTTGGGTGATGCGAATAGACCCCTGGACCCTGGGCGCAAACCACCAAGGAATCTATTCAAATTCTATAGTTTTGCACTGAAGGATCTGCAAGAGAGTGAAGCTTCAGGTTTAGCGGGGAGTACCACCGACTTCAAGCGGACTCTGTTGAGGATGATCTACTTTGTGGATAAAAGAGGTGACGAAGATGTTTTGCTGAATCAACTGCAGCAGGTGCTTTATCACCATGTATAGGACAGAGACCAACGATTGAATGGAGAATTGATAATGGCAACTAAAAAAGTAGAGCACGGCCTCAGTAACATGAAACAGGGCGGTTTTTGTCACCCATCGAAAGAGCTGGATCTGGAGCCACACCTGGAGACGATCATGCACTCTTTTCACAGTGCCTGTATTGAACATAGCAAGAGGGTCTCTGAGTTGGTTCATGAGTCGATTTTGAGTGAGGTCAAGACGATACGGAAAAACTGGGGGCTGGGTTCCCGACAATGAGTGAGTCCGTAAAGCCGGTGTTGATTGTTGTTGCGGGCCCCAATGGCTCAGGCAAAACCACCCTGACCGAACAGATACTGCGGCATCAGTGGTTTGAGGGGTGCGCCTATATCAATCCTGACAATATTGCCCAGGAGAGGTTTGGTGACTGGGATTCGCCAGAGGCATCCCTGAAGGCGGCTCAAGAGGCGGAGAAGATCCGAGAACAGTGCCTGCTGAATCGTGAGAGCCTTGCCTTTGAGACGGTGCTCTCCATGCCGGATAAAGTGGAGTACATCAGGCGTGCAAAAGAGGCTGGCTACTTTGTTCGACTCTTCTTTATTGCTACGGAATCACCGGTCATCAATGCAGCACGGATTGCCAGCCGGGTGATCGGTGGTGGACATGATGTTCCGATCAAGAAGGTCATCAGCCGCTATAGCCGATCCATTGCCCTCTCTGCCCCCGCAGCCAACCTTGCGGATCGCAGTTATTTTTATGACAACTCCATTGATTTGCAGGAGCCTACACTACGCTTCCGTACGGTCGATGGTGCTGTATCAAAGGTTTATCTTGAGATTTCTGGCTGGACAGAAGCTGTTTTTGATTCCCTCCATTGTAGAGAAGATATGGAGGACCTTCGCAATGCAAGTGGGGCTCGCTGAAATAGCAGCGAGACTGTTGAGTTAATGGTCAGTGCAACCACTACCGATCATCTCAAGGTGATCTTGCAGAACCTTCCGCTCTTTGCAGAGGAGGGTGGGTTCTCTACCACAGTCCCACGTGAGCAGATGGTTCGGCAGCTGACGAAAACGGAGATGACGGAGGAGACCGCAGTGGTCGTTGTCGCCCTGGTTGAAAGGCTGCTGCTGTCACTCTCACTGTTGGATCAGGATGCACTGGAGCGTGGTGAGTGGAGATGGATCTCCTATCCTGCACAGCTTGCCGCCCGATCCATCCTCTCGGGTAGTCTGGTTGGAGGGAAGGTTCTGGAATCATCCTTCTGGTACGGCGATGCACCCGATGCAATTGTGGAGCAGCAGCGTGAGCTGTTGCACCGGCTTGAACAGCAGCGAATCCAATCTGTCAGTTCACCAGAGCCAATCCGCTTTGTCCATGTGGCCTGGGCCATCATCCGCATTGGAGATACCATCCTGCTTTCTCATCGTGAGGACAGAACGCGCAGTGGACAGGGAAACCATGTCTTTATCGGTGGACGGATGAATCGGGGTGACTTGCAGGAGCAATCAGGTGAGCAGTCACTAAGGATCCTCGATGCCCTCTATTCGGAAGCAACGACCAACGCGCTGATCCATACCCTGCAACGGGAGGTTTATGAGGAGACTGGACTACATGCAAGGGAACATTACAGTGCAACTCCGCTCTTCTCACTCGATTCCTACCGGGAGCTGGAGGGGAGTGGTGCACGCCACGCCTATACCGAGTATGACATTCACCTCTTCTCACTTGAGCTGACACAGGCAGGTTTTTTTCGGCTATTTGAGCGGGTTGGCGGTGATCATAATCTCTCGCTCTTTACCCTGGATGAGTTGGTGGCTGGCCATTCGGCAGATGGTCGAGTGCCCTATATCAAGGCGCTGGTTGATCAGTTTCAGAACAGGGATCTGCTCCATGAGCAGCTATCCAGTTTTCCTCTATCCTGGGGTGAGGAGTACCACCAATTAGGAAGTGAGAAGGTTGGAGTAATCGTCCCTGTTGGCTCTTCTGGTTGGAGGGTGGGAACGGCAGGGCATGAGAACAGGATTGAGGTTGGTCTGACTGATGAGGTATCTGACCTGCTGCTGGCACTGGCCTGCTACTCATTGGGATATGCCCTGGAGCCATCCTCTGATGCTGATTGGCAACCTACCTTACTGCCGTATGGGTGGGTAGAGATGGAAGCGGATCAGATCAGTGTTGTTGCCAAGGCAGCTGGCGTAATGAGTGAGCATGGTCTGGATGTTATCGAGGTGGCAGATCAATATGCGCGGATCTCAATCGCACCGGAACAGCTATTTATTGATCCCCGATTTTTCTCGGGCAGGATTGATGAAAGTGGAATTGGTAAGCCACAGTTGGTGGTCGAGAGTACGGAAGTAAACAGTGCGATCGGGGTTATCCGGAAAAGAGCAATAAAAGTGGAGGTTGCCGACTCGGTAGTAGCTGTTCTGCAACGAATGGAAGCGGAGTCACTCTACAAGGATGAGATTGAGGCCACAGAGAAATATCTGCGAAGAGGTGCGGACAGTGTAGAGAAAAGGTCCCAGCTGATAGGACTAAGAAAGCTGATACGAACCTCAAGTAACAAGTCGAAGCTCTCTATTGTGTTCAACTCATGATGTAGCCTACATCAGAAATAGGATGGTGCCTTTTGCCAGAGAGCGGTGATGTGGTTCAATGATTGCAAAAGTATTGGCCCTCCTGAGCTGTGGTACGCTCAAGCACATCTATGTGTCACTCGACCGTGGGTATCCCTGCCCACAGACGACCACAGATCAGGAGTGCCAACACGTTCGGGACGATTAATAGTACAGGCTGGATGGCATTTGAAGGGGTTACAGGGGAAAGGTATACTCGTCTCCGTTTTCAGACCAAGGCACTCTTTTGAATCATCTTTTTCCAATTGTACTGGCAA
>CAYQFH010000101.1:0-9692 GCA_964416755.1 uncultured Piscirickettsiaceae bacterium
TAATCAGCACCACTTTACCGCTTAAAGAGTTGGTATCATTCTCCATTCTTGTCCCGCTTTCTATTTTTATTGAACTATTTTATCAGATGATCCCCCCCCTACCAGAGCCTACCGCTGAGCAGATGAAACGCAGTCAGCAGCTGCAACAGGATATAGTGGCAGAGATACACAACAGTCAGGGCTGGATTCCATTCGATCGTTATATGGAGCGGGCGCTCTATGCTCCAGGACTGGGCTACTACAGTACCTTGCAGGGATTGGGAGTGGAAGGGGACTTCATTACCGCACCGGAGATCTCTCCGCTCTTCTCCAGAGTGGTAGCGCACCAGATTGCTCCGGTGTTGGCCAGGCTGGATATGCCATCAATACTGGAGCTGGGTGCGGGCTCCGGAACAATGGCTGTCGAGATGTTGCTGGAGTTGGAGCAGCTGGGCCAATTGCCACAACGCTATCTGATTCTGGAGTTGAGTGGAGTACTGAAAGAGCGGCAGCGAAAGACCATTGAGCAGAGAGTGCCTCATCTGCTGGAGCAGGTGGTTTGGCTGGACAGTCTGCCGAACCAGTTTTCTGGCGTGGTGGTTGCCAATGAGGTATTGGATGCAATCCCGACAGAGTGCTTTGTGATGCGTAGTGGAGAGGCGATCCCGCTGGGTGTTTCAACCAATCCTCAAGGGGAGTTGGTCTGGAGTGAACGCCATAGAGAGCATGTAGAGCCCTCTATCAGTCTGGATGCAGCAGATGGGTATCGCTCAGAGGTGCGCCCGGCCATTACCCCATGGATTGCTTCGATCTCCGACCTGCTGCTACAGGGGATGGTGTTGTTGATCGATTATGGCTACAGTCGTAGTGAATACTACCGGCCAGAGCGGAGCAGTGGCACACTCAAGTGCTTCTATCGACACCATCAACATGAAGAGCCTCTGAGCTGGCCGGGACTGCAGGATATTACTGCCCATGTCGATTTCACGGCAGTGGCAGAGGCGGCAGATGCAGCAGGTTTAATCGTGGCCGGTTATACCACTCAGGCACAGTTTCTGCTGGCGGGAGGATTGGCACAGCTTGCAGAGTCTGAAGCACTGGATGATCTGCAGGTTCGTATCCAGGTTTCACAGGCGATCCAGCAGTTGACCATGCCGGCCCAGATGGGCGAGGTGGTGAAGGTGATGGCTCTAACACGTGATGTGGCAGTGCCGCCGACCTTTTCTCTGCATGATCAGAGGCATACGTTGTAATCGACGATGGATATTTTTCAGATACTGATTCTGGCGCTGGTACAGGGGTTGACCGAGTTCCTGCCGGTCTCCAGTTCGGCTCATCTGATTCTGGTGCCGCAACTTACTGGTTGGAGTGATCAAGGGCTTGCTTTTGATGTGGCGGTCCACTTCGGTACTTTGATTGCTGTTGTGAGTTATTTCCGCGATGAGTTGGTGAAGATGCTTGTTGAATGGATCGGCTCTCTGCGTGGTCAGGGGCTGACGCCGGACGCAAGGCTGGTCTGGGCAGTGGGTTTGGGCACGATTCCGGTGGGGTTGGCGGGGCTGCTGTTCAAGGAAGGTGTCGAGCTCTATCTGCGCTCACCGCTGGTGATTGCGATTACCACGATACTGTTTGGTCTGCTGCTGTGGTGGGCGGATCGACAGGGGAGACAGCAGATCAATGAACACCAGATGGGGTGGAAAACCATCATCGTGGTAGCGGTGGCACAGGCTATTGCACTGATCCCCGGCACATCCCGCTCCGGTATTACCATTACCGCAGGGTTGATGATGGGGCTGACGCGACAGGCGGCAGCCCGATTCTCTTTTCTGCTCTCGATTCCGGTGATTGTTTTGGCGGGTGGTCTGGAGACCAAGGAGTTGGTTGAACAGGAGGCCGCTGTGGATTGGAGTGCGCTACTGCTGGGTACACTCTTCTCTGCAGTAAGTGCCTATCTCTGTATCCACTATTTTCTCAAGTTGCTCGATCGCGTAGGGATGCTGCCGTTTGTGGTTTACCGGTTACTGTTGGGTGTGCTGTTACTGCTGCTCTATCTGTAACGAACTGTAACGACTGCGTTCGACGGTTACCGGTTTTTACGGGTCAGTGACTCAATCACATCGACCATCTTCTGCAGATTGAGGAAGGGCTTGCTGAAGAAGTGATCCACCTTGTTCTGGTTCTCCTTGCGCAGATCCTCCAGTTTGGCGTGGCCCGAGATCAGTGCCAGGCGGGTATGGAGCAGGTCGCGTGGTTGTAGCTTGGAGAGGAACTCGTCACCGTCCATGTCCTTCAGTTGATAGTCCAGCATCACCAGTGCAGGTTTCTCATTGCGAACCATCTCCAAACCCTGTGTGCCACTGTTGGCAGAGAGCAGGTTGTAGTCGATACAGAGCAGGTTGATGAAGAGTTTGTGGATGACAAACTCATCATCAATAATCAATATTTTGGGTTTGGTGTTCATCTCTCCTCGCTCAATGCCTTTCGAATCGCATGGGCTTGTCGTTTCCTCAACTCATCCCGGATTCCTTTCCCCTCGAATCCATCACCAAGGATAGCATCAGTTTGAACAGATTGTGCTGCTTTAAAAGCTTTGTGTAGTGTCTTGCCTTGGGTGAATTCAGCGTTCTCAAAACCGGTTCGGCCCCGCTGGTCTGCTTCACCGGCAATCAGAAAGTCATCCAGCCTTCCCTCTCTGCGGAAGGCATCGACTCCTTCAAACATTTTCAGAATGGTTTCCGGTCGCATCTCCTCGGCACGATGATAGTGGCCATGGTACTGTGCGACCACGAGGGCAAGTTCGCGGTAGCTCTTTGGTACCTTGAGGCGGCTGCAGAGTTGCTTCACCAGTTTGGTGCTGCGCGCCTCGTGGCCGTGATGTTTGGGCCATTCGGGTTCCGGGGTGTTGCCTTTGCCGAGGTCATGTACCAGTGCGGCAAAGCGTATCTCCGGCTTATCAGACAATCGAACCGCTTGTTGCAGTACCATCAGCGTGTGGATGCCGCTATCGATCTCGGGGTGGTGGTGTGCCGGTTGTGGTACCCCGAATAGCGCCTCCAGTTCCGGGAAGATGCGGGCCAGTGCACCGCAGTTACGCAACACTTCGAAGTAGCGGTCAGGGCGATCAGTCTGTAACGCCTTCAATGTCTCCTGCCAGACCCGCTCGGGTACCAGTGCGTCGACCTCTCCACTCTCCACCATCTGTTTCATCAGGCGGTGGGTTTTATGGGCCACCTTGAAGCCCCACTGTCCAAAACGGGCGGCAAAGCGAGCGATGCGCAGAATGCGTACCGGATCTTCACTGAAGGCATCGGAGACATGGCGCAGTAACCCCTGTTGCAGATCCTCCTTGCCGTTGAACGGATCGATCAGGTTACCGTTACGATCTTGCGCAATCGCATTGATGGTGAGGTCACGTCGTAGCAGATCCTCTTCCAGAGTGACGTCTGGATCGGCATGGACGGTAAAGCCACGATACCCGGGCGCACTCTTGCGCTCGGTGCGTGCCAGTGCATGCTCCTCTTTGGTGGTGGGGTGAAGGAAGACAGGAAAGTCCTTGCCTACGGATTGAAAACCGGCAGCCTCCATCTCTTGTTCTGTTCTACCGACAACAACCCAGTCCCGCTCTTTGGGGGGGATGCCGAGTAGCTGGTCACGTACAGCACCACCGACCAGATAGCGGCTCTGTTCAACTTCGTTGAGCACGATTTTGGTGGGTTAGTCCTTTTTGAGTCCGTTAATGGAGACCACTTGTGCAGTCTGTGGTTCATCGCTGAAGCCGGGACGCATGCTGCTCTTTACTCCGGTAGCATCGGAAAGCTCCTTTTCCCACTCGGTGATCAGACCGAAGCAGTTGCGCATGTCCTGAAAGGTCTGCTCGGTCAACGGGTGCTCTTCACCGGGTTGTGGGGCGGTTTCACGCGCGATGGCCCCCAGTGTTTTGCGGATCATGCGCAGGATCTGCTGCTCTTTGCTCAGTTCCATGGTGGAGGTTCCTATCGTTTGGCAACAGTTCGATAAGTCATGTACCGATCCTGCTGGTTTGTGGTTCCCAGATAATTGGGAATGACCCCCTCCAGTGGTGTGCGTTCAAGTTGGAATAGCCCGGATAGCGGTTCCTTGCAGGTGTTGGGGAGCTGCATCGAGAGGTAGTTGTCGAACGTCATCAGTTTGCCCGGCAGCATACCGAGCACCCTTGCCTGCAGTTTTGAAAGTCCATCGCCCATACCGACGATCAGGCGACGTACGCCGATGGTGCGTTCGGTGATCTCCATCAGCTCCATCAGACTGTATTCGTCGGGACCGCAGAGGTCGAAGCGCTTATCGAAGGTGGCCGGGTTGTCGATGGATTGCGCCATGATCTCTGCAACATCACCAGCATAGATCGGGGCAAATCTGGACTCTGGACAGGCCAGCGGGACTGCAACCAGTGGCAGTCGCAACAGCTTGGCAAACTGGTTGAAGAGGTTGTCACCCTCACCAAAAATTACAGAGGGGCGAAAGCTGGTGACATGCAATTTGTGGCTGGAGAGGAGATGTGCTGCATTCTCCCCCTCTCCTTTGCTGCGCAGATACTGGCTCATTGCGTTGGCATTACCCGCCTGCAGTGCGGACATGTGCAGTAGTCGGGGAGTGCCCAGTTGATTGCAGATTTTGACGACTCGCTCTGGCAGCTCAACATGTACCTTGCGGAACGCCTCTTGTGAACCGTGCAGGATGCCAACCAGATTGATCACTACATCGACTCCGGTCAGTAGTGACTCCAGCCCCTCATCTTCATGGATGTCTGCTTCAATCAGCTTGACCTTTGGATTGACCAGCAGATGGCGATTACGCTCACGCCGACGGGTAGGTACCCGGATGGTCACCTCTTCCTGGGATAGTCGATCAATCAGATAGCGGCCCACAAAGCCACTACCGCCCAGTATGGCAATTTCTCTCTTTTTCATGGGGCTGAGTATACCACCCGATCCGGGTAGAGGCGGGGTGTTAAAGATTGATTGAGCCTTTCAGTTTCTTCATTGCAGCCTGCTCCAGCTGGCGCACTCGTTCTGCTGAGATACCGTACTCTTCAGCCAACTCCTGCAGTGTCTGCTTCTCCTCCGAGAGCCAGCGCTGGATGATGATATTGCGGCTGCGTTCATCCAGTGTGGTGAGTGCATTGTGCATCTGCTGAGTAGAGTGTTGTTGCCAGTCACTCTCCTCCAGTTGCTCCTCCGGGTTGGCTTGTGGTGCCTCCAGATAGGCGGCAGGTGCAAAGGTCTCTTCCTCATCATCGGCACCAACAGGGAGGTCATAGGAGGTATCCTGGTAGCTGAGACGGCGTTCCATCTCAAGTACAGTCTCCGGTTTTACTCCCAGATCGCTGGCGACGGTCTGTACCTCTTCGTGAGAGAACCAGCCCAGGCGTTTTTTGGCGCTACGCAGGTTAAAGAAGAGCTTGCGCTGTGCCTTGGTGGTAGCCACCTTGACGATCGACCAGTTGCGGATCACATACTCATGGATCTCGGCACGAATCCAGTGGACGGCAAACGAGACCAGGCGCACCTTCTTCTCGGGGTCAAAGCGACGCACCGCCTTCATCAACCCCAGATTACCCTCCTGTACCAGATCAGCCAGTGGCAGACCATAACCAAGATAACCACGGGCAATATGGGCAACAAAACGGAGGTTGGAGAGTACCAGTTGACGTGCTGCCTCCAGATCACCATCACGATGGAAACGGATCGCCAGCGCCTGCTCCTCCTCCTCGCTCAGAACCGGGAAGGCTCTCAGACGCTGAAGATAGCTATCTACACTGTCGCCAGTGACAGCGGGCAGTTGAGATGGGGTGGTCGTCAGGGCAAAACTCATTTCAATAACCTTTTACTTTACTCTGTTATATCCATTATATGAGCTGTAATTAGCACTCGCAAGCTTGGAGTGCTAATTTGAGGATAAGTTCAAAATGGATTGATTTGAATTTAAGAAACAATAGCTTCTACAAAATCTTTAGCAGTGAACGGGCGTAGATCATCAATCCCTTCCCCTACACCGATAAAGCGGATTGGCAGCTCCAGCTGCTTGGAAATGGCAAAGATGACTCCCCCCTTGGCGGTACCATCCAGTTTTGTCAGGGTGATACCGGTCAGTCCGATTGCTTCGTGGAACTGCTGTGCCTGATGGACACCGTTCTGTCCGGTACCGGCATCGAGGATCAGCATAACCTCGTGAGGGATTGCCTCGTCCAGTTTCTGCATTACCCGTTTCACCTTTTTCAGCTCTTCCATCAGGTTGGATTGGGTGTGAAGTCGACCAGCGGTGTCGGCAATCAGAATGTCGGCTCTTTTTGCCTGTGCCGATTCCACTGCATCGTAGAGCACTGAGGCGCTGTCGGCTCCAGTCTGTTGAGCAATAACCGGGATTTCGTTGCGACGTCCCCACTCCTGTAGCTGCTCGACGGCTGCGGCACGGAAGGTATCACCTGCGGCCAGCATGACCGATTTTCCCTGGTTCTGGAACTGTTTGGCCAGCTTGCCGATGGTGGTGGTCTTGCCGGCACCGTTGATGCCGATCATCAGGATCACATAGGGTTGCTGTTGTGCGATTTCGAGCGGTGCTTCACAGGGGGAGAGTAGTTCCAGCATTCCCTCCTTGAGGGCATTCATCAATGCCTCGGGATCGTTGCTGTCACGACGCCGGAGCCGGTTGGGGAGTTCGTTCAGAATCTCTTGCGTCGCTTCGATGCCGACATCGGCCATTAACAGTCGGGTCTCCAACTCCTCCAGTAGATCATCATCGATCTCCTTCTTGCCCAACAGCAGATCGCCCAGCCCATCGCCCAGATTCTCTCGGGTACGGGTGAGCCTGTCACGCAGACGACCGAAGAGCCCTTGTTTCGGGGGCTCCTCTTTTGCTTCCGAGTTCTCTTCCTCCGATTCAGTCGAAGTGCTGTTCTCATCCGCTTCTGTTTTTGAAGTGAAACGGCTGAAGAACCCTTTCTTCTCCTCTTCAGACGGCTGCTCTAAATGCTCTTCTGTGATGGCAGAAGAGGAGGCTTCATCCTGTTCGGCAACGGCCTCTTCGTTTTCCTCTGGCTTCTTTCCAAATCCAAACATCGTATCGATTCCATTCGGGCGCTGAATAGTTATGGGAAGTGTACCTAAAATGGGGGGTTGGTATCGGGGAACTTCTCCGTCGGTGGTAGGTCTTTCTCGGGTACAATGCGATGCAAATTATTGAAAGGAACAACAATGAATCGAACAGTGTATCGATGGTGTGGCCTGGCGGCTGGATTGCTATTGACAACGGCTGCGGCTGCCGAGGCTGTGACCGAGACCATGCTGGAAAATGGCATGAAAGTGATTGTGAAGGAGGATCACCGTGCACCGGTGGTGGTTTCGCAGGTCTGGTACAAGGTGGGTGCGAGTTATGAGACCGATGGTATCACCGGCATCTCCCACATGCTGGAGCACATGATGTTCAAGGGGACGGAGAAGATCGGTCCTAATGAGTTCTCCAAGATTATTGCCGAGAATGGAGGGCGTGAGAACGCCTTTACCGGTCAGGACTACACCGCCTATTTCCAGCGTTTGGAGAAGAGTCGATTGCCGATCGCGCTGGAACTGGAGGCGGATCGCATGCGTAACCTGACGCTGCCGGAGGAGGAGTTCCTCAAAGAGCGGGACGTGGTGACCGAAGAGCGCCGCATGCGTACCGAGGATAAACCCACTTCGCTTACCTACGAGCAATTCATGGCGACCGCCTTCCAGACCAGCCCCTACCACCACCCGATTATCGGCTGGATGGATGACATCCTCAATTATGAGATTGAAGATCTGCGCCGCTGGTACCAGATGTGGTATGCCCCCAATAACGCCACGCTGGTGGTTGCAGGAGATGTTAGTGCGGACGAGGTGGTTGCGTTGGCACAGCTGCACTTCGGCCCGCTGCAGCCCTCAAAGCTTGAACCGCCCAAGCCACGCAAGGAGGTGAAGCAGCTGGGGCCGCGTGAGGTGGTCGTACGGGTTCCGGCAGAGGTGCCCTACCTGTTAATGGGGTTCCCGGTGCCAACGGTGACCACTGCAGAGGAGGCGTGGGAGCCCTATGCACTGGAGGTGCTGGCCTACGTATTGGATGGTGGTGACAGTGCCCGCATGAGCAAACGCTTGGTGCGAGGCTCACAGATTGCGGCCAGTGCCGGTGTCGGCTATGACCCCTATGACCGGCTGCAGACCCTGTTCCTGATGGAGGGAGTTCCTGCAGACGGTTATACGGTTGAAGATGTGAAACAGGCGCTGTTGAATGAGTTGAAGGATATTCAGCAGCATCCGGTAACTCAAAAAGAGCTGGATCGGGTCA
The DNA here is from genome assembly GCA_964416755.1 of uncultured Piscirickettsiaceae bacterium. Lineage (GTDB taxonomy): Bacteria > Pseudomonadota > Gammaproteobacteria > Thiopontia. The sequence continues at coordinate 8,317 of CAYQFH010000101.1, forward strand.
AGGCACAGGTGGTGGCCGGCAAGGTATTCGAGCAGGATTCGGTCTTCTATCAGGCGATGCAGATTGGCACGCTGGAGACCATCGGTCTCGACTGGCAGGAGATGGATCGTTACGCCGGCAACATTCGCAAGGTGACGGCCGAGCAGGTGATGGCAGTTGCACAGAAGTATATCGATCTCAATCGACTCACGACGGCGATACTGGAGCCGCAGCAGATTGTGTCAACAGAGGGCGAGGAGAAGCGAAATGTACACTAAAGTGACGGTTCTGTTGGTGGGGTGGCTGCTTGCCTGGAATAGCATGGCAACACCACAGATTGAGCGTTGGGAGACCTCCAACGGAGCCAGAGTACTCTATGTCCACACTCCCGGTCTGCCAATGGTTGATGTGAGGGTGATCTTCGATGCCGGTAGTGCGCGGGATGGCAAGCAGGGTGGCATTGCGGCAATGACCAATGGACTGTTGTCCACCGGTGCTGCCAAGCGGGGCGAAGAGGCGATCGCTGAAGAGATGGATGATCTCGGAGCCAATCTCGGTTTTGACTCTCTGCGCGATATGGCGATCGTCTCTCTGCGCAGTCTGAGTGATGCGCCTCTGCTGGAGCGGGCACTGGCAGTGATGTCGGATGTGGTCCACCGCCCCTTCTTCCCTGAAAAGGCGCTGGAGCGGGAGCGTGCGCGTCAACTGATTGGTATCCAGGCGCAGAAGCAGCAGCCTGGAACGATCGGTGAGCACGCCTTCTTCCGCGCGATGTATGGTGATCACCCCTATGCCGAGCCCTCCAGTGGAACCGAAGAGAGTGTCAAGGCGATCAAGCGCAGTGATCTGCAGCTGTTCCATGCGCGTTACTATGTCGGCACCAATGCTGTGGTGGCGATTGTTGGTGCGGTAGACCGTAAACAGGCAGAGAAGATTGCAGAGCAGGTGGTGGGGCAACTACCTGCCGGAGAGGCGGCAGCAGCGCTCCCCGAAGCGACCACGGTGAAGGCGGGGGAGACCATTCAGATCGACTACCCTTCGGTGCAGAGCCATCTGTTGCTGGGGCACCCGGTGCTGCGTCGTGGTGATCCAGACTACTTTGATCTCTATGTGGGAAACCATATACTCGGTGGGAGCGGGCTGGTCTCCAGAATTTCGGAGGAGGTGCGGGAGAAACGTGGGTTGGCCTACAGCGCCTACAGTTACTTCTCGCCAATGCGGGGGGAAGGGCCATTCAAGGCGGGGTTGCAGACCAAGAACGGAAGCCGGGATGAGGCATTGAAGGTATTGCGTGAAACCATTGCCCGTTTTATCGAGCAGGGTCCAACCAAAGAGGCACTGATCAGTGCCAAGAAGAATATTACTGGCGGCTTCCCGCTACGGATTGACAGCAATAG
>CAYQFH010000102.1:0-9622 GCA_964416755.1 uncultured Piscirickettsiaceae bacterium
GTGATGGGACGTCACGCGGGCTGGATCGCTGCAGCTGGCGCACTGGTTGAGGATTACGGTATTCCCGTGGTCACCCTGTTCCCGGAAGTTGAGTTTGACCAAGAGAAGTTCCTTGCTGCGGTAGATGCCAAGGTGAAAGAGCACGGTTACTGCACCATCGTAGTATCCGAGGGCGCACACTGGCCGGATGGAAAGTTCCTCGCCGAGCAGGGTACACGCGACTCCTTCGGCCACGCTCAGCTGGGGGGTGCTGCACCCGTGGTTGCCAACATCATCAAGGATGCACTCGGTTACAAGTTCCACTGGGCGGTTGCCGACTATCTGCAACGCGCTGCACGTCACCTCGCCTCAGAGTCTGACGTAGAGCAGGCCTATGCACTGGGGGCAAAGGCGGTAGAGTATGCACTGGAGGGACACAACTCCATCATGCCTACGGTTGTGCGTGAGTCCTCTTCACCCTACAAGTGGAGTATTGGACAGGCACCGCTTTCCGAGGTCGCCAACGTCGAGAAGATGATGCCAATGGAGTTTATCTCCGAGGATGGCTTCGGTATCACTGACGCTTGCAAAGAGTATCTCTATCCCCTCATTAAGGGAGAGGCATACCCCGAGTATGACGACAATGGCATGCCCATCTATGTGACTTTGGACAATGTGTCTGTAGAGAAAAAACTCGAAGATTTTGAGCTGTAATTTTTAGAACCCCCAACGGCAGGGCTACAGGATGTAACCCTGCCTTTTTATCAACCTTCAGGAGTCGTATATGCCCAACGAACTTTTATTCGCACTGATCGCAGGTTTTGCTGCGGTCGCCTATGGCTATGTGTCCATTCAATGGATCACCGCCAAATCTACCGGTAATGAACGGATGCAGGAGATTGCAACCGCCATTCAACAAGGCGCTCAGGCCTATCTGAGTCGCCAGTACACCACCATCAGCTATGTCGGCATCGCACTGTTTGTCGTGATGGGGCTTGCCCTGGATTGGGCCTCTGCCATCGGCTTTGCAGTGGGCGCCATTCTCTCTGGTGCCGCTGGTTTCATCGGCATGAACATCTCTGTTCGTTCCAACTCACGTACTGCTGAAGCGGCTAGCGAAGGAATCAATGCCGCCTTTCAGGTCGCCTTCCGTGGCGGTGCCATCACGGGTATGTTGGTAGTTGGTCTCGGCATTCTCGGCGTCGCCGGTTACTATGCAATCCTCGGCATGATGGGAATGACTACAGAGTCTGCACTGCACGCACTGGTTGGTCTCGCATTCGGTGGCTCACTGATCTCCATCTTCGCCCGTCTGGGTGGCGGTATCTTCACCAAGGGTGCAGACGTAGGTGCTGACATCGTAGGTAAGGTAGAGGCTGGCATCCCTGAGGATGACCCCCGTAACCCTGCGGTAATCGCCGATAACGTCGGTGACAACGTCGGTGACTGTGCCGGTATGGCAGCTGATCTGTTCGAGACCTACGCAGTAACCACAGTAGCCACCATGCTGCTAGGTATGCTGATGATTGAGGGTACCGATGCCGGCATTCTCTATCCACTGGTTCTCGGTGGCATCTCTATCGTTGCCTCCATCGTCGGCACCTACTTTGTGAAGGTGGCAGAGGGCGGCAAGATCATGAGCGCGCTCTACAAGGGGTTGGCTGTATCTGGCGCAATTGCTGCGATCGCCTTCTACCCCATCACCACCATGATGTTTGGTGAGAGCATCACCATTGGCGGTGTTGCTGTGACTTCCATGAATCTCTACTATGCCGCACTGATTGGTCTGGTACTGACGGCTGCTATGGTAGTGATCACTGAGTACTACACCGCGACCGAGTACGCCCCCGTACGTGACATCGCCGAGGCCTCCACTACCGGTGACGGCACCAATGTTATCGCGGGTCTGGGTGTATCGATGAAATCTACCGCTGCACCGGTTATTGCAGTGTGCGCCTCCATCTATGGCGCCTACGATCTGGCAGGACTGTATGGTATTGCGGTTGCTGCAACCTCCATGCTCTCCATGACCGGTATCATCGTTGCTCTGGACGCCTACGGTCCAATTACGGACAACGCTGGTGGTATCGCCGAGATGGCCGAGCTACCTGAGGAGATCCGTAACATCACCGATCCACTGGATGCGGTAGGTAACACCACCAAGGCGGTGACCAAGGGTTACGCCATCGGTTCTGCCGGTCTGGCAACACTGGTACTGTTTGCCGATTATACTCATGCACTGGGCGGCCAGGTCAGCTTCGACCTCTCCAACCACATGGTCATCATCGGCCTCTTCCTCGGCGGCATGATTCCCTACATCTTCGGTGCAATGTCGATGGAGGCGGTTGGTCGTGCAGCGGGCGGCATCGTGAATGAGGTACGCCGTCAGTTCCGCGAGATTCCAGGCATCATGGATCACCGTGCCAAACCAGACTATGGCAAGGCGGTAGACATGCTGACTCAGTCTGCAATCAAGGAGATGATTGTCCCCTCCATTCTGCCTATCGCAGCGCCCATCATTGTCGGTTTGCTATTGGGTAAAGAGGCACTGGGCGGTATGCTGATCGGTACCATCGTAACCGGCCTCTTCGTGGCCATCTCCATGACTACCGGTGGTGGTGCATGGGATAACGCCAAGAAGTACATCGAGGATGGCAACTTCGGTGGCAAGGGTTCCGATGCCCACAAGGCAGCGGTAACCGGCGACACCGTTGGCGACCCATACAAGGATACGGCTGGCCCAGCGATCAACCCGCTGATCAAGATCATCAATATCGTAGCGCTGTTGATGGTTCCTCTGCTGTAAACACCCAGACTGGAATCTCCACTATTTGAAGATTCCAGAAACAGGTACAATAAGGGCCAGCCAAAAGCTGGCCCTTTTTTATGGCCGGTTATCATCTATTTTTAGGAGAGTAGAGTTATGAATCTGGATCGCGTCTCAACCGGTAACAATATCCCCGAAGAGATCAATGTCATTATTGAGATTCCCGCCAATGCCGACCCGGTCAAGTACGAGGTCGACAAGGAGACCGGCGCGATGTTCGTGGACCGCTTCATGAACACCGCCATGCACTACCCCTGTAATTACGGCTATGTCCCTCACACCCTCTCTGACGATGGCGATCCGGTCGATGTACTGGTGGTCACCCCCTATCCCATCATCAGCGGCTCCGTGATCCGCTGCCGCCCGGTAGGTGTACTGCAGATGACCGACGAGGCGGGCGCCGATGCCAAGGTACTGGCGGTACCCGTTGCCAAGCTCTGCTCCATCTACAAAAATGCACAGCGTCCAGAGGATGTCTCCCCGGTACTGCTGGACAAGATCTCCCACTTCTTTGAGCACTACAAGGACCTGGAGGAGGGCAAGTGGGTCAAGATTGAGGGCTGGGAAGGCAAAGAGGCCGCACACAAGGAGATTCTCGACAGCATCGAACGCTTCCAGAATGCACCTGAGAAGCCACACTTCTAACGCAATCGCCCAGTTTCCTTCTGTACACTTCAATAGCTGCGTTCAAAAATGGTCATTCACACGTGTGAATTCACATTTTCTGCCTTGCCCTTGAAGCATACAGAAACGATCTAAACGATCACGAACCAATAAAAAAATGAAAATCTGTATCATTTCCGATACCCATGACCGGGTAGAGTACCTTCATGCTGCATTAAAGGACGCCAAGGCGCGTGGTGCCACTACTGTACTCCACTGTGGCGATGTAGTTGCCCCCTACACACTCAAAGGTGCACATCAGTTTGGTCTACCGATCCATGTGATCCATGGCAACAACAAAGGTGATCTGGCGATCATGGGAAAACTCACACAAGATCCGGAGAGTCTGGTGGAGTATCACGGGCGTGATGCCACCATCGAGCTGGCCGGACGGAGAATCTTTCTGATCCACTTTCCCGACTATGCCGAGGCACTGGCACTGACCGGAAAATACGATCTGATCTGCTGCGGCCACAACCATCGCTGCAGTATTCAGTCGATTGAACACGCACGAGATGGGGGCTACAGTCTGGTGGTCAACCCCGGCAGTGCATCCGGCATGGGGCGTATTCAACCCACCTATGCCATAGGCGATCTGGCCACCATGGAGTTCGAAATACTCCCCATTCCTGAACCGGAGTTGGAACCCTACAGACCGTGCAGCTGAAACAGAAAAGGCGATGCCACCGGCACCGCCTTTTTTACAGAATTCACGAAACGTGATTACGCCGAGAAGGAGGATCCACAACCACAGGTGGTGGCTGCATTGGGGTTGGTCACCACAAAACGGGCGCCGTCCAGCCCCTCGTAGTAATCCACTTCCGCACCAGTCAGATATTGCATACTCATCGGGTCAACCACCATAGTAACCCCGTCGCGCTCCACCTCAACATCACCCTCTTCCATCTCCTCGGCAAACTTGAAGCCATACTGGAAACCGGAGCAGCCTCCACCGGTAATATAGACACGCAGCTTCAAATTCGGATTACCCTCCTGCTCAATCAGGGTTTTTACCTTATTGGCCGCATTGGCGGTAAAGGTTACGGGATCGTGCGTCACTTCGATATTGATATTCAGGTCGCCCATGGCTCCACTCCAAAAAATTCTACTCTGTAGATTATTTTATTTCCGACTAAATTTGTCAACTTATGGCATCAATGCGATCTGATTCAAACCCATGCTCTCATCAAAACCAAACATGATATTCATATTCTGCACCGCCTGGCCGGAGGCCCCCTTGACCAGATTATCGATTACCGAAAGAACAATGATCTGATCCGTATCTTCCGGCTGATGGATGGCAATGCGGCAGGTGTTGTTACCACGCACGGTACGGGTCTCCGGATGAGAACCGGCAGGCAGCACATCGACAAATGGTTCATTCCGGTATTTCTCCTCATATAGCACCTGCAGATCCCCTGCATCACCATCGAAACTTGTGCTCGGACGCATATAGAGCGTGGCATGGATACCGCGAATCATCGGGGTCAGATGAGGGACAAAGGTGAGTCCAATCGATTGACCACCACTCATCCGCTCCAACCCCTGACGAATCTCCGGCCAGTGACGGTGTCCCGGAACACCATAGGCCTTGAAACTCTCGGCCGACTCCGCCTGCAGCGTGCCCACATTGGCACCACGCCCGGCACCACTGACCCCGGATTTGCAGTCGGCAATCAGCGCATCCAACTGTACCAGACCTTTCTCAACCAGTGGCAGATAGCCCAACTGTACCGCAGTGGGATAGCAGCCGGGATTGGCCAGTACCCGTGCCTGTTTGATCTGCTCCCGATTCATCTCCGGTAGACCATACACTGCCTCCACCAGCAGATCCTCACAGGCGTGCGGCATGCCATACCACTTCTCCCACACCGCTGGATCGGCCAGACGAAAATCGGCTGCCAGATCAATGATGCGCACCCCTGCACCTACCAATTCCTGCGCTGTGGTCATCGCCACTCCATTGGGGGTTGCTGAGAAGACCACATCACACTGCTTCAACGCAGCGGTATCGGGTTCGGTAAAGGCAATATCGAGATGACCGCGCAGATTGGGGTAGAGATCGGCGACCGCTTTACCCGCTTCGGAACGTGAGGTGATCACCTTCAACTCCACCTCTGGATGGGCTGCCAGCAACCGTAACAACTCTACACCGGTATACCCGGTCCCACCAACAATACCCGCCTTGATCATCTTCTCTATTCCGCTCGAAATCAAAATGCTATTTTAGCAAAAAGCCCCATCCAGTGACCGGGGTTACCTCGATAAACGGCTCAACACCGGCAATCACCGCATCTGTCGTTACTGTGTCAGAGCAGCATCAATCCCCTCAATCAGCTGCTGAGCCAGCTCCGGCAACTGTGCCAATTGCTCCTGGTCAATGGCTGTACAGACCGTTTTTCCCATCTCTGACAGTTCAGGGTAACCAAACGTGGCGCCACTTCCCTTGATGTTGTGGGCCACTGTGCGAACCTCATCCCACTGCTCCACGCGCAGTGCTGTTGCCAGGGCAGGGCGCATGGTTGCCAATCGTTCCATGAAGATCTCCCGAATCTCATCACTGATCACGATCGCATCTTCATCAGCATCCATCTCATCACCTTCGGCGGCTGGTTCCAAATAGCGCCTCAGCACTTGTAACAGTGCCTGCCGATCCACTGGCTTGGTCAGAAACGCATCACACCCCGCCTCTTCAAAGCGCCGACGATGTTCCGGCATGATGTTCGCAGTCAAAGCAGAGATAGGCTGCGTATATCCCACCTGTCGCAATATCTCTGTCGCTTCAATGCCATCCATAACCGGCATCTGCATATCCATCAGAATAAGATCAAACGAGTTCCCTAGCGCCATCTCCATCGCCTCTTGCCCATTCTTCGCCACCTCTGTCACAATGCCCATCGACTGTAACAGGCTCTCGACCAGCATCCACATCTCTGGCGTATCCTCGGCAATCAACACGCGCCCACGGAAACGGGTCGCCTGAGCAGCCTCGGAAAGCGTCCCCAGCTTCTCCTCATCCTTCGCATAGGGGAGGTTGAACTGGAATGCTGCACCTTGCCCCGGTTCACTACTGACTTCGATGGAGCCTCCCATTAATACCGCCAGATTATCTGCAATGTAGAGCCCCAGCCCACTACCTCCAAAACCACGGGAGATGGAGCTGTCCGCCTGATGAAAGCGTTCAAACAGTTTCTCCATCACTTCCGGTTCAATCCCGATACCGCTGTCCTGAACTCTGAAATGAACCTGCTGCTCTGAACACCAGACCGTCAATGAGACAGCCCCTTTCTCGGTAAACTTGATCGCGTTATCCAGCAGGTTATGCAGCACCTGCTGCAGGTGCTCCGGATCTCCCAACAATGGAAATTCCGGCAGATCCTGCTGCACGACTTGCAGCACCAACCCTTTCTCCTCAGCCTGTATGCTGTAGAGATACTGCAGATCCGCCACCAGGGACGAGAGATCAAACGGCTCTTCAAGTACCTCCACAGCACCCTGCTCTATTCGCGAAACCTCAAGCACATCTCGTATCTTGGCCAGCTGCTGTCGTCCTGACACCTCAATCCGTCGTAGCAACTGCTGTTCCCTCTCCCCCTGTGCACTTTCCATCAACAGCTCACTATTGCCAATAATGGCTGCCAGCGGTGTTCTCATCTCATGACTCATTGAGGCGAGAAATTCATCCTTGGCACGGCTGGCCTGGCGTTGGCTCTCTGCACTGAGCAATTCACGGATATCATGTAGCAACAGCACACGTGAGCCACTATTCTGATCTGAAGAGAGTGAGGCCGAGAGGAGGCGGACAGGAATCCGTTCACCACTGCTATGCAACAGTACACGATCTGACTCCTCGATCCCTGTCTCGCTCTGATCAGCAAACAGACTACTGAAAGGGCGGCCTACAATCTCTGCCCCGTTAAGGCCAATCAACTCCTCCAGCTTGGGATTGACCTGTCGCACAATGTGATAGGCATCGATCACCACCAGCCCCTCATCCATTGATCCCAGGATATCTTCCAGAAACTGACGTACCTGCTGCTCTCGCCTTTTGGAGATAAAGAGATTGAGATGAGTCGCAACCCTTGCCAGCAGAATGGATGGAACAAATGGCTTGATAATGTAGTCGGCACCACCGACCTTGAACCCTGTCACCATATCATCGGTAGAGTCCATCATACTCAAGAAAATAACCGGGATATCCCGATAGAGCGGATCTTGCTTGAGCTGTTCACATACCGCATAGCCTCCCATTTCCGGCATGTCCACATCAAGCAGAATCAGGTCTGGAAGCAGACTGGCTACTTGATCAAGCGCAGTTGTCCCACTATGCGCATAACTGACCTGATAAAGTCCAGTGCGCTCCAACGCCTTACCCGCGATCTTGGCAAGTGCAGGCACATCATCCACTACCAGTATGTGCGACTTCTCTTCCACTTCACCACTCAAAAAAACGTCTCTCTATCCTGTCGATAAATTGGATCAAGTTCGCTGTAGCAGCATCTCTTGCAGACCATTCTGCAACAGCGTCGCATGCTTCATCTTGAACTCCGGCATCATGTCGATAATCTCACGCTGACTATATCCGGGTGAAATCCACTCCTCTGCATCACACCCGGAAAAGCGGATGTGGGAATCATCCTCAATGGTACACACCATAGGCTCCATCGAGATCTTGGCGTGAGTACTGTTGACCAGATAAAGCAACCCACCTTGCCGCATACTCTCTGCAAGTTTGCGTGACAACTCGGTCACTTCCGGGCGATTGAGGTACTGCAACAGGTCCCAGGCCAGCACACAATCGACACCCGTCAGTTCCGGAAACAGTGGGGGCAGTTTAACCTCGGCAGACTCCTCGGCAGCAACCCCACCATCGATAAAGACATACCCTTCATCATCCAACTGCTGCCCGGCCTGAGCTGCTGAAGCATCGGTATCGACCCCCTGCTCCAATCGCATTTCCTGCAACAGATGGGTAAAATCCGGGTAGTGCAGACGTACATCGTGCTCCAACAAGAACTCCACATTGGTCTCTATGATTCGCGCCAGATCAATCACATCTGTAGTCTGCTCTTGCACAAGGCGCTCCATCAGCCGTTTGAAGACGACCGTATGAGAGGAGGCCGAAACACCATTCACCATACGACTCCCTGCTCTCTGAGAGCTGGTACGGGATGCTGTTTGTGTTCCGAATGCGTTCACACGAAATGGGGCTAAACCTTGATCTCAGGAACAGCTGCCTCTTTCTTCACTTTTGAGCCACCTTTCTTCTCCTCCATATCCATCTCGATATGACCCCGGAAGCGGCAACCATCCTTCAGTACAATTCGATTCGCCTTGATATTACCCGTCATGCGCCCGGTATCGTGAATCATCACCAATTCAGAACTCTCCATATCCCCATCAACACGCCCTTCAACATGCACCGTCTTGGCATCAATGGTGGCATTGACGGTGCCGTCACGCCCCACCTTGAGGGTGTTGTTCTTGACATTGACCGAACCCTCAATCGTTCCCTGCACCAGCAGATCCTCCTCCGCAGAGAGCTCTCCACGAATCACCACTGTCGAGCCGATAAAGGCCTGCTCCTCCTTGCTATCCAGATAGCTGCCTGTCATCTTGTTATCGCTCATCTCTGAAACAACCTCCTGATCCTTGTCATTTTTACCCCACATCGCATCTGTCTCCAGTACTGCTTGAAAAGTGAACCGCCGATCATACTACTACCACCATTTACATGGCAATTCACTGTAGAAATTCTTACACCCAGAATTGCCAAAAATCACACAAACTCACTTTTTCCCAAAAAAACAAAAAAGCCCCAGCCAAAAGGCCGGGGCTTTTATGCAAACAACAAATTAATTGTTGTTCAGATTGCCTCTAATCCTTCGCAGGACAAGGCGGAGAATGTGAATTCACACCTGTGAATGGCCATTCTCCAACACAGTAATGCGAAGGATTAGAGGTGAGCTGGGCAACAATTTACATCATGCCACCCATTCCGCCCATACCCCCACTCATATCAGGCATTGCAGGTGCCGCTTCCTGAGGAATCTCGGCAACCATCGCCTCAGTGGTGATCATCAAACCAGTCACAGAGGCCGCATACTGCAGTGCAGAGCGGGTCACCTTGGCAGGATCGAGAATACCCATCTC
>CAYQFH010000103.1:0-9375 GCA_964416755.1 uncultured Piscirickettsiaceae bacterium
TCAAACCTGCCTGACTCAATCTTTGAGAGATCAAGAATGTCATTCAGCAGATAGAGCAGCGTACTGCCAGAGATCTGCATTGTCTTCAGCAGCGCATATTGATGTTGCTGCAGGGGCGTCTCCTCCAGTAGATCTCCATATCCCAGCAATGCTGTCAGTGGCGTACGCAACTCATGGCTCATTGAGGCAAGAAACTGATCTTTGGCCTGATTGGCCGCAACCACCTCTGCACTGGCATCCTGAAGTTGGCGCTGTGTCTCCTGCAGCTCTTTTTCATAGCCCCAGTCACTCACCAGCAGGCGTGTCAGCTGTTCCAACTCCTGGTCATTCCACGGCTTGCCATGAAAGACAAAACGGGGACCGATCTTCGCACGAATCTGTTGCAGAGAGTGGTCGGTATAGGCCGATACCAAAATAATTCTGACATCCTCATCCAGCTTGCGGATCTGCTGTACCGTCTCCAGGCCACTCCAGCCATTGGGCATTCTCATGTCGAGAAAAATCGCCGAAAAGGGGGACTCATCCTCCAGCGACTGACGCAGTGCCGCAACCCCCTTCTGTCCACTGAGAAAGCATTCGAGCGAGAAGTCAAACTCCACATCTTCACCATCTCCCTCGAAATCAGAGCTCTCCAGCAGGTTCACCACCTCATCAAACATCTTGTTACGCGGAGGAAACAGCGAGCGATAAGCATCCAGCACCACAGGATCATCATCAATTGCCATCAGGCGATACTTACCCATCACTCAAATCCTTTTACTCAAAGACTCCATCCTGAATAGCCGGCAACAACAAACGCACTATCGCCCCACGCCCGATGCCTTTGCTCTCAATCTCGATATCGCCATCCAGACTACGCACAAAATTGGCCGTTGCGTGGAGACCAAAACCACTTCCCCTGTTCTTGGTGGAGTATCCAAACTCCAATACCTTCCCGATCGCCTCCTCACTGATACCGACGCCATTGTCGCTCACTTCAATCGAAAGGTAGTGCGTATCTTTCTCTTTCCGTTCGATGGTCGAGATGGAAAACTTCAATCTACCACCACTCTGGCGGTATCCGACGATGCTCTCCACTGCATTCTTGATCATGTTGATGAGCGCCTGTAGCAGCTGATTTTTGGGCAACATAAAACCATCTCTCAGTCCATTCAGCTCCAGGTGTTCCTCCAGCTCAATACCGGATCGACTGATACTGTTCCCGACCAGTAGCAGTGCATCACTCATCAATTGCGCCAAGGCAGTCCTCTCCTCCTTCTGATCCATGCTGAATCCTCTGCGGTGCATCTGGATAATCTCCGAGACATGCTGTGCACTGTGCTGGATCATTTCAATTGGAGAGAGGTTGGTAAATTCATTATCACTATCAACCAGCTCTCTCATGATCTGTGGTAACTGCTCAACCAACTGCTGCTGACGCTGTTGACGCACCTCCGGCGAGAGCTCTTGCCGGTTGAACTGCTCAATCATATCGATCAGCTCCAAATATTGCCCAAGCTTGCTCTCCAGCTGGGTGGCTCCGGTGGAAATCCCCTGGATTGCATTACCGATATTGTGCAGGATGGTGGCTGACATCTCGGAAACACCCGCCTGAAACGCCTCAAACTGCTGGTGTGCTTCTGCACGTTTGCGTTCGCGCAGATCGAACAGGGTGATTACTCCCCCTTCGATCTGGTGATAGACATCCTGATAGACCCCCCCTTGGAGCAGTACCGGAATATCCTCTCCACTGGTACAACGCAACGTCCACTCATGTGAGTCCTCCCGTTCTGAATCCGATTCAAACAGCTGTCCAAATGCAGTCAACCGCACCAGCAACCAATCCAGATCAAACTGCTTTCTGCGCATCAAAATCAGGGCATTGCGCTTGCTCTCATCTGTGGCAGGGAAAAAACCCAACATCACCTCATCCGTTTCCTCTCCATCAACAATCTGCAAAAGCGTCTCACCATAAGCACTGCCGACAATCACTGACAACAGGTTTGGAATCCACTGTTCAACCGGCTTCCCCAGGAGTTGACGTTCCTCATGCTGCAATAGCTGCTGCGCCCGATGATTTACACGTTGAATGGCCCCATCTTCCAGTGAGACCTCAAGCACCCCCATCGGCGCATCATTCAGCAGTTGCTGACAGTAAATCGGATGCTCTTCCTGCAACAGCTTCAAGCGTCTCTCGAGCGTATGGAGTGAGGTTTCTGAAAAGGAGGTTTTTTCTCTGTTCAATGTCTCTACAAACAGTGACGAGAGAGTTCGGCCCAACAGTTGATCACGATCCACATCAGTAATGCGCTCAACCACATCATTGACCAGTGTAATCTCTCCCAAGTGGTTGGTGATGATCATCCCCTCGTTCACAGACCCAATCACTTTAAGCATACTGTTCTTATAGCGTGAGGTCTCTCGCAACGACTGACGGTACTGATTCACATGGGTCACCACTCTGGCCAGCAACTCCTCCTGGGAAAATGGTTTGGTAATGTAATCAGCCCCACCCACACGGAAACCTTGAACAATATCGGTCTCATCCCCTCTGGCAGTGAGAAAAACCACCGGAATTTCTGAAAAACGGGGATCCGCCTTGATGCGTTTACAGGCTTCATATCCGTCAATACCAGGCATCATCACATCCATCAGAATCAGATCAGGAGTGCATTGCCCTTGCTCCAGCAACTCAATGGCCTCTCCCCCGCTATCCGCACAACTGGTCTCATAATGACAACATCGGCTTAACAGTTCGCTACACAAGCTTTGAATCAACAGATCATTATCAACAACCAGCACATGGCTCTGTTTAAGTTGTTCTATATCTTCCGCTACGGAAGGAAAATAGAGAGGATGGCTTGCCTGCTGAAAACGCTCATAGGAGATTACCGCATTACGGGTGACTTGCAGAAACTCCTCACTGTTTACCGGCTTGCTCAAGAGAATAAAATCATGCTGCAGCGCCGCCTGCAGCTCATTTACACCATAGTCACTGTAGGCCGTAATGATGACAATATAGATATTCGGGTCAAGCCTGCGCAACTCTACAGCTGTTTCCAGTCCGGATATCCCTGGAGGCATGCGCATATCCAGCAGTGCTGCAGAGACATGGTCACCTGACTGTAATATTTTCTGGTGACGCTCAACTGCCTCCTTGCCACTGAGCGCAGTGATCAATGTGAACTCATCCTCTTTCTGACCGCTGCCGCCATTATCGCCATCGACTATCGACTCGATCTGGTCAATTTGATCTGCAAGCTCCGAGTCACCCAGCAAAATTGCCTGATAGGTCTCAAGTATCTCTGATTCGTCATCAACAAGCAGAACGATGCCTTTGCTCATTCCTGAATTTCCTCAAACAGTCTCTTGTACTGCATATCCTTCACCCGAATATGGTACATCCACCATAAAGTCGAGAAATTTTACCATCTCCTGCAAGGCACTCTGTTTCCTACACGAACAAAAAATGCTGTGATGTAGGGAACTGTAGGGTTTATCAATTATTTTAACATATACTAATAATTATGGTGTGCAGTCCTTCTGCCTCTTCGGTCCCTCCTCTATAACTTCGAAGAGGCATATCCCCTGGGGCTGCACACCTCTTTCCTTTTTTGGATCTGTTTTGAAGACCATATTTCTGATCCATTAGTAGTCTTCTCTAATACAACACCATTCCCTGCAGTATAATCTGTCGTAAAAATTGAGATCCACAATAAAGAGACTCAAAAAACATAGAAGGAATAGAGGTTTATGAGTACCGGCCCCAGAGAGATCAACACCCCGTTTCGTCCCATCCCGCTGGATGTCCCCGAAGGGATGAAACCCAATGAGTTCTTCAACAGCACCGAAAATCTCAACGACCTGGTCAATAACAACGGCCTGTTGAAAAACAGCGAGAATCTGCTGCTCTACCGCAAGGCGCTGGGCCACAGCACAACCTTCGACACCTCAATTATCTACAACACCTCTCAGTCGGTACTGAATCCGCTAGGACGTCCGGTACGTCGAACTCAGGTGCCAGAGGAGGTGAAAAACGTCTGGAACCGGATGAACCAGATCATCATCGACTATATGTTGGAGGAGTTTCCAGATCCAGACGAAGCACTGATCCTGGCTGGCGAGGCGAGTCTGGATGCCACCTGGTCACTCACCTCACCCGGCGTGCCCAGTATCCGCATGCTCCACAACCACTTTATTGTCTTCGATAAAAAAGAGCTGAAGGCCGCCAAGCAGGCTGATCCCGACAACCCCAATCTGACCGACGGTGGGCAACACAGCCTATTCCAGGCCTATATCCGCGAGGTCTATCAGGACTTCTTCTCCTTCCTCGACCTGAAAGTATTGAAGCCAGCCGATGAGGAAGATGCAAAGATCCATCTCACCAACTACCCACAGGGGCTGCCCAGCTGGGAAATTCAAGGCGGTGCCGAAGCACTCAAGGATCCACTCTTCTGGCAGGAGTATGACCTGATCCTGAAGGGCTTTATCGACTTCTACCGTACCTTCTTCACCCAGGTCTCCACCCGCAACGCCCCCATTCCGAAAGAGACCTGGTTCCCGGAACAGGTGGAACGCAAGCTGCTTTTCAACAACGACTTCCTCGCCGCCGCCAAGAAGGTGCGTGACCGCTGTATCGTTGATGCCAAATACGCCAATGCCATCCGCTGGCAGCCTGCCTTCAAGCAACTGATCTACCGCAACGATGAAGGCAAGTTGATTGTCACCATCAGTCAGAACTCCATTGGTAATGCCATCACCGAACTGCTGGGTGTGGTGGTCAAACGCACTCCCGATACGGAGGCCTATGAGGCCTTCGAACCTGCACTGATTGAACGGCTGCTGGAGGTGAGACGTCGCCTGATCAAGGCTGATTTGGGCGAAGGGATCAAGACGGATCACTGGGAGGCAGAATAACCTCTATTACAAGGCACCCCTATAGCGTCAAACGACGGTAGATCTCTGCCACCTTGGCTGGTAATTTATCGACCGCATCGACTACTGTATAACCAGCGGGTCCATACATATGCGGCAGGTACTCTGCCCCCTCCTTGTCGATGGTGATACAGAACGGGTGGATGCCACTACGCCGCGCCTCCAGCAGTGCCATGCGGGTATCCTCGATCGCGTACTGCCCGGTATAGCCATCAGAATCATCCGGTTTGCCATCGGACAACGTGATCAGCAGTCGGGTACGTGCCTCTGCACCATTCAACAGGGCTGTCAGATGGCGAATCGCCACCCCCATGCGGGTATAGTCCTGCGCTTCGATACCGGCGATCTTCTGTTTTACTGAAGCGTCATAGGGTTGTTCAAAAGTCTTGACTGGATAGACCTCACAGCGCTTGCGGGTCCATCCTGAAAAGCCGTAGATCGCATAGCGGTCATCCAGCATCTCCAGCGCCTCGCACAACAGTACCAGCGACTCTCGCTCCGCTTCGTTGATCCACCCTTTGGTCGATCCACTCATGTCGACCATCAGCATCACTGCAATGGAGCGTTCATGGCGATGCGTCTGCTGGTAGAGTCGATCACTCATCTCTTCCCCTTGCTGGTGATCAGCCATCGCATCAACCACTGCATCTAGATCCAGATTGTCTCCACTCTGCTGACGTTTGAGCAATAGATCAGCGCTGCGTAGCGCTTCGAAGCTCTTGCGTAGCTGTCCTACCAGCCGGTGGTACTTCTGCAGGGTATCCGACACAAAGTCGACCTCCCCCAACTTCGGCTCTACCTCACGCAACACCGCCCACTCTTTGCGGTAGTTGAGGCGCGGACCGTCCCACTCATCATAGAGGAAGGCCCCCTCCTCATGGTAAGTGCCACTCCAGACATCCTCTGCACGCTTGATACGCTTTTCAGGATCAAACGTGGCGTCCCCTGCCGGGTGGAGATACTCCGCTGGCAGCGCACCGTAATCCTGGATGATGGAGCTGACCAGCTCACTCATCACCTCTGGCGGGGCGACCGGCTGATCTTCAATCAATAATTCCAGCTCCGGAGCACCCTCTCGCTGCTCGGAAGCCGAAGTCTGACGCAACTCAAATTTGGCCTGCTGCTTCTCCGCCTCATCAAGCTCCAACTCATCAGCCATTTTCCACAGCAGATACTGCAGTGCACCACGCTCCTGTCGGCTACGTGTCAGAGCCGTCTGTTCAATCGCCTCCATATGCCACTCACCCTGATAACAGAGTCGCGGAGGTGCAGGACCATCGATCCGCTCCAACCAAAGCAGCGAAATCTCCAAGGTTGCCTCGGCTGCAGTCACGGCATTGGCAGCATACTCCCACCCTGCCGGAACCCGCTGCTCTCCCAACTGCTGTAATAGTTGGCTACGCTGGCGAAAGATGCCCGGAAACTCACGCTGTAGACAAGCATCGATGCGGATCAGCTCCAACCGCTGCAGTAGCGCCAGATCTCGTTCCGGCTCTGCACGTGGAGCCAACCACTGTGCAATACGGCTACTGTACTCTCCCGCCTGAACCAATCGCCAGGTGCCATACCAGTTCTCGGCCCATAGCGTGATCAACTGTGCCTTGTAGAGCTGAAAATTGTCCTCCCGCTGCGGCAGATCACCGACAAAAGGGGGCAGATAGATCTTCTCGCTATCGGTCCAGTTGGACTCCCCCTCTTCGATAGTCATACGGCGACCGGCCAGCCCCTGCAGGAAGTGGCTCAAGGTACCGATCGTCTCGTCAAAGGTGACACCGCGCGCACGGGCCTCCGCCTCCTCGGCATAACGCTCTACCCCCTTGACCACCTCGATAGCGGGAAACAGCCCCTTGCGATCATAGAGATCCAGCGCATGGTAGACCCAACGCCCCACCACCTCATCACTCATCAACTGCAGTGCAGTGGCTGCATGGATCGAGACCTGCTGCCCGATCTGTACATGGGCCTGTGCCGCGATCTGTGACCAGTGCAGGGCCCGCTCCTGCTGCGCTCGCGGAAGTGGTGCCAGCAGTGCCGCAGCCTGCTCCGGGGAGAGGCGCACCAGATCCAGCTCCAGCGCCTCATCCAGACGCTGTTCCAGTTCTGCTACCGAGAGGGACTTCATTTAGAAGAGGGCTGCACTCAACTCATGCACTGCGGCCACCATATCGGGATCATCGGTCAGTGCCTGTCCGATCCCGGCACTACAGGCGGTGATCGGCGGAATGCCAGAGACGATTAGTTTAGCGGTATGGACCAGCAGGCGGGTACTGGCCCCTTCATCCAACCCACTCCCCTTGAGGTTGCGGGTCAATTCGGCAAATTTGACCAGATTACGGGCCGACCCCTCATCGATCCCACTCTCGCGCACGATGATACGCTGCTCCAGGTCAGCATCCGGATAGTTGAACTCAATGGCCACAAAGCGCTGGCGGGTACTCTGCTTCAGTTCCTTGAGTACACTCTGATAGCCGGGATTGTAGGAGACCACCATCGCAAACTCGGGCACTGCCTGCAGTTGCTCTCCGATCTTCTCCATCGGCAGAACACGACGATCATCGGCCAGCGGGTGGATCACCACCATAGTGTCTTTGCGCGCCTCGACAATCTCATCGAGATAGCAGATACCGCCGCTGCGCACCGCGCGTGCCAACGGCCCATCAATCCAGCGAGTCTCACCACCCACAATCAGGTAACGCCCGACCAGATCGGAGGCGGTCAAATCGTCATGACAGGAGACCGTGATGAGCGGCCGTTTGAGCCGCCACGCCATATGCTCCATAAAACGGGTCTTGCCACAACCGGTCGGCCCCTTCAGTAGCAGCGGCAGTTTGTTGCGGTAGGCGGACTCAAATAGTGCAATCTCCTCCCCCACCGGTTCATAGTAGGGCTCCTCTTCAATCCAGATCTCTTCGATCTGCTGTTTCTCGACTTGCTGGTTCATATCCTCATTATCCCACTGTTTTTGTAGGATATAAACATCCAACCACTTCCGGAACCGTGATATTTCCCATTTTTCCCTCCTCATATATCACTGATACCTTATTTAGATAAATCCATTAGAAATTTTCATGCCGTAAACGGCCCGTTTTCTGGAGGTTTAGCCCCAATCGGCGTATCGTTCGCACACGGAAAATTTCCGAACTGTGAATTCACCGAGCGGTGACTCGTTGCGAGTCCCGACCTAATAACGGAGAACATCAATGACGGATGCAATTGCAACCAACGAGACCATTGTGGTCGTAGGTGGCGGCATTAGCGGTATCTCTGCAGCGATCGAAGCTGCCGAGTGTGGCAAGCAGGTCATCCTGCTTGAGAAAAACCCATCTCTGGGTGGCCGCGTCAGCCAGCTCTACAAGTACTTCCCCAAGATGTGCCACCCAACCTGTGGCCTGGAGATCAACTATCGCCGCACCAAGGCCAATCCAAACCTGCAGGTTTACACGATGGCTGAAGTGAACAAGATTGATGGCGAAGCCGGGGACTACACCCTCGACGTCACCCTCAAGCCTCGTTATGTCAACGAGAACTGCACCGCCTGTGGCGCCTGTGCAGATGCGGTAGAGAGCGAGTTTGACGATGAGTTCAACTACGGTATGAAGAAGCGCAAGGGTGCTTATCTCACTTCGACCATGGCCTACCCACAGCGTTACGTCATTGACCCAGCAATGATCGGTACTGACGATGCAGAGAAGGCGAAGGCCGCCTGCCCTGTCGACGCAGTCGATCTCGATATGCAGGAAGAGAACATTCAGCTCAAGGCAGGCTCTGTAATCTGGGCAACCGGATGGCAGCCATTCGACGCCAACAAGATCCAGCCTTACGCCTACGACCGCAATGACAACGTCATTACCAATGTCGAGTTTGAGCGCATGCTAGACCCATTCGGTCCAACCGGTGGCAAGATTCTGCGCAAGGATGGCACCGAGGCACGCAACGTCGCCTTTATCCAGTGTGCCGGTTCACGTGACCGCAACTACATGAAGCACTGCTCCCGCATCTGCTGCATGGCCACACTGAAGCACGCCAAGCTGATGCGCGAGCGTTTCGGTGATGACGAGAACTGGAAGGCCTCGATCTACTACATCGACATCCGTGCGATCGACCGTATCGACGACTTCCACCAGGAGGTCAAGGCCGATCCAAACGTCACCTTTATCAAGTCCAAGGTGGCCAACGTGGTCCGCTCGCGCGAGAACGGCAATCCCGTACTGCGTGGTGTAGACACCGAAGGCTACAACCGCTACGAGAACGAGCATGATCTGGTTGTTCTGGCCGTAGGTATGGAGCCCAGCGTCAAGGCAGACCAGCTCCCAGCCTCTGTAGTGGGCGATGGCAACGGCTTCATCCAGGCGGATGAGAGCAATGGCGGTATCTTCGCAGCCGGTGTGGCTGGCGAGGCACTGGACGTTAACCGAGCGGTACAGAATGCAACCGGAAGCGCACTGCGTGCGATTCAGGTCA
>CAYQFH010000104.1:0-9200 GCA_964416755.1 uncultured Piscirickettsiaceae bacterium
CGCACATGCTCCAGGGTATCCAGTCGATCCTGATAGGTGCGAGTGGTGATCACCTTGTCGTAGTAGGCCTCGGAGGTATCGAGGTTGTGGTTGTAGTAGTCGAGCCCCGCCTTCTTCAGCTTCTGTGCCTGATGTTCGGTCAACATCCCCAACGTCATGCAAGTCTCCATCCCCAACGCCTTGACCCCACTGACCATCGTCAGCAGCCGCTCCATATCCTTGCTCTTGGGGTTGCGCCACGCTGCCCCCATGCAGAAGCGGGAAGATCCTGCCTTTTTGGCTTCGCGCGCCGCCTCCAGCACCGCCTCCACCTCGGCCAGCTTTTCCCGCTCCAGATCGGTATTGTTACGCGCACTCTGTGAACAGTAGCTGCAATCCTCAGAGCAGCCACCGGTCTTGATGCTCATCAGCGTACTCACCTGTACGGTGTTGGGATCAAAGGTGATACGGTGAAGAGTCTGCGCCTGAAACAGCAGATCATTGAAGGGGAGGTCAAACAGTGCCTCCACCTCTTCCAGTTTCCAGTCATTGCGGATCTCTACAGATCCAGATGGGGTATTGCTCATGGTGATACCATAGAATTTTGAAAAGAGCGCCATTTTATCCCACTGTAAACCTGAAATGCTGGAAAAAGTTTACAAACAACTGCGACACTGGCTTCCCGCCGAACCGTGTGCACTGTGCAAAACAGCCGTTAACCACAACATCGCGCTCTGTAGCGACTGTCGCCCCAAGCTACCGACACTGCCCCATCCACCACTGGAGCTACACAATAGCGGATTGTGGAATCAGATCATCATCCCCTTCTTCTACCGCGATCCACTCACCCCATTGATTCATCAACTAAAATTTGACCATAAGCTCCATCTTGCCCGCCTGTTCGGACTCCTGTTCGAGCAGCACCTGCAGACACAGGGCTATGAAAAGCCGGATCTGATTATCCCTGTGCCACTACACAAAAAGCGATTACGAGAACGGGGCTTCAATCAGGCGATTGAGATCATCAAAGGGCCTGCAAAATCACTGAACATTCCGCTCAATCGCACCCATTGCCAACGCCTGCGCGCGACTACGGCACAGATGGATCTCTCTGCTGCAGAGCGCAGACAAAATCTGCAATCCGCATTCGGCTATAACGGCTCACTGCAGGGAAAACATGTAGCGCTGTTTGATGACGTGTTCACCACTGGCAGCACTCTGAATTCACTGCGAAAAGTGATCCAACAGGCTGGAGCCCGCAAGATCGACTGCTGGGCACTCGCATATACACCGCCACACCGTTAAACTACTGCGCCACACCTCACCACTGACCAATGCTTGAAAGTTAGAACTGACCCCACGTGGAAGATATCACCGAAATCATCGATCCGCTCAACGAGGCGCAACGCCAGGCGGTTACCACAGAGTCCCGCAACGCCCTGGTACTGGCTGGTGCTGGCAGTGGCAAGACCCGTGTGCTGGTTCACCGCATCGCCTGGCTGATCGAGGCACTGCAGGTCTCCCCCTGGTCAATCCTCGCCGTCACCTTCACCAACAAGGCAGCGCGAGAGATGAAGGGGCGCGTGGAGCAGCTGCTCAACATGCCTGCCGGCAACCTCTGGATTGGCACCTTTCATGGACTGGCGCATCGACTACTGAGAAGCCATTGGCAGGAGGCTGGGCTGCCACAAAACTTCCAGATTCTCGACAGCGAAGATCAACTGCGCCTGATCCGTCGGCTGGTCAAGGAGATGAACCTCGATGAGGAGCGCTGGCCACCGAAACAGGCCACCTGGTTCATCAACGAACAGAAAGACAAGGGGTTGCGCGCCGGACAGATCGATCCCGGCCATGACCACTGGCTCACCCAGATGGTGAACATCTACCTAGCCTACGAGGCAGCCTGTGAACGCGGTGGACTGGTCGACTTTGCCGAGCTGCTACTGCGCGCCCATGAGATGTGGCTGAAGAACCCGGAGCTGCTGACCCACTACCGTAACCGCTTCAGCCATGTGCTGGTGGATGAGTTTCAGGATACCAACACCATCCAGTATGCGTGGCTTCGACTGCTCTGTGGCGATGGCGGCAGTATTTTTATTGTTGCTGATGATGACCAATCAATTTACGGATGGAGGGGAGCACAGGTAGGAAATGTCTATAGCTGTAGCCGTGACTTTACCAAAGTGGAGACCCTACGGCTGGAGCAGAACTACCGCTCCACCGGTAATATCCTCAATGCCGCCAATGCGGTGATCGAGAACAATCCGGGACGGCTCGGCAAGGAGCTCTGGACCGAGGATGCCGAAGGGGAACCGATCCAGCTCTACAGCGCTTTCAATGATCTGGATGAGGCGCGCTTTATCTCCGAACAGATTCAAAACTGGGTCGACAAGGGGGGCAAGCGTGACGAGAACGCCATCCTCTATCGCTCCAATGCCCAATCCCGTGTATTGGAGGAGGCGCTGCTCAGCGCCAATATCCCTTACCGTATCTATGGCGGGCTGCGCTTCTTCGAACGCGCCGAGATCAAGGATGCGCTCGCCTATCTGCGACTGATGGCCCACTGCCATGATGACGCCGCCTTTGAGCGGGTGGTCAACACCCCGACCCGTGGCATCGGGGATCGTACCGTCGAGGTGGTGCGCGATCATGCGCGTGGTACAGGCATCTCCATGTGGCAGGCAGCACTGGAGCAGAGCGAAGGGGAGCAATTGGCGGCCCGTGCCCGTAACGCACTACGTGGTTTCCTCCAGCTGATCGAGCAGATGAGCCATGATGCGACTGACAAGACACTGAAAGAGCAGGTGGTGATTGCGCTGGAAAACTCCACCCTGATCGACCACTATAAAAAACAGAAGGGTGAGAAGGCGCAAGGCAAGGTGGAAAATCTGGAGGAGCTGGTCACTGCTGCGGGACAGTTCACCCCATCGGATCAGGCCGCTGATGAAGCATCACTCAACATCCTCGACGAATTCCTGGCACAGGCCGCACTGGAGGCGGGCGATACTCAGGCCGAAGAGTGGGAGGATTGTGTACAGCTGATGACACTACATACTGCCAAGGGGCTGGAGTTTCCGCAGGTCTTTCTCAGCGGCATGGAGGAGGGGCTCTTCCCCCACAGCATGTCTGCTGAAGATCCCGACAGGCTCGAAGAGGAGCGCCGCCTCTGCTATGTCGGCATCACCCGTGCCCGTGAACGGCTGACACTCACCCACTCCGAAAGCCGCCGCCTCTATGGCAAGGAGAGCTATCAGCGCGTCTCTCGCTTTATCAAGGAGATCCCCACTGAGCTGCTGCAGGAGGTACGGATCCGCTCCACCATCTCACGCCCGGTCAGCAGTCAATCAGCCAGCTATGGCAACCGTGGGCGCTCACGCATTGTGGAGGACTCTGGTACCGGGCTCTATCCAGGACAGCAGGTGCGCCATGGCAAGTTTGGCGAGGGGACGGTATTGATGTTAGAGGGGAGTGGACCGCAGGCACGAATCCAGATCCACTTTCCTGAGGCAGGCACAAAATGGTTAGTGGCAGCCTATGCGAAGCTGGAGCCGATCTAAAATCAGATCTGCTATACTCAATGCATGAGTGAACTCGACAAACTGAAACTACAGATCAACTTTCATGAAAAAATGTTCTTTGTTTCACTTGCATCCCTGTTAGCCATGCTGGGATGGATTGCCAACAATCTCAACTCCTCATCATTTGAAATGCTACTGCTGGTACTGCTCTCTGCCTTTGCTACCGTACTGTTTGGTGGCTGGCACTACCGGAAAATTCACGCCCTAATCGACAAGGTTGGTGACTTATGAATGAGACAATTGGAATTATCGCTGCACTACTACTGCTATTCGTGATGAGCTACTTGGCGTGGGATGCCTTCCACCACAAATGAAGCTACCAGCATAGACATTAACAACCTCCAGAACAAACACCTGAAAGGAAACCCAAGCCCTTCAATAAATCAGTGGTTCAAAATCTGCTGCAGGAACTGCTGGGTTCGATCCACTTGCGGATTATCAAAGAAGTCATGCGGCGTATTCTGCTCCACAATCTCCCCCGCATCCATAAAGATCACCCGATCCGCCACCTTCTTGGCAAAACCCATCTCATGGGTGACGCAGAGCATGGTCATCCCCTCTTCCGCCAGCTCGATCATCACGTCGAGCACCTCCTTGATCATCTCCGGATCGAGCGCAGAGGTGGGCTCGTCAAACAGCATAATCTTGGAGCTCATACAGAGTGAGCGGGCGATCGCCACACGCTGCTGCTGACCACCGGAGAGCTGTCCCGGATATTTGTTGGCCTGATCCGGAATCTTGACCCGCTCCAGATACTTCATCGCAATCGCTTCCGCCTCCGCCTTCGGCTTCTTCTGCACCCAAATCGGACCGAGACAGAGATTCTCCAGAATGGTCAGGTGAGGAAAGAGGTTGAAGTGTTGAAACACCATGCCAACCTCACGACGGATGGTCTCGATATTCTTTACATCCTCGACCAGCTCAGTGCCATCCACCACCAGTGAGCCCTGCTGGAACTCCTCCAGCCGGTTGATACAACGAATCAGTGTCGACTTGCCGGAACCAGAAGGGCCACAGATCACAATGCGCTCTCCCTGCTTCACGCTCAAATTAATATCCTTGAGCACATGGAAGTCGCCATACCACTTATTCAGATCACTGATGGTAATGATCTCTTCATCGGTCTTGAGCAGATTGACGGGGTTATCAGTCATAGGAAATAACTCTATTTAGCGTGGTCCGTATTGAGCTTCTTCTCGATATTGGTGGCAATCAACGACATGCTGAAGCAGACCGTCCAGAAGACCATAGCAACAAAAATGTACCCCTCTTCGGCATGGCCACCCAACCAGTGGGAGTTGCTGAGCGCCGTCTGTGTGGTGCTCAGCATCTCGAAGATGCCGATGATGAGCAGGAAGGTAGTATTCTTGAACAGCATCACAAAGGTGGCCAGAATGTTGGGCATCGAGACCTTGATCACCTGCGGCAGAATGATCAGCAGCGTCTTCTGCCAGTAACTCAGCCCCAGTGAATCGGCCGCCTCATACTGCCCCTGCGGAATGGCGTTGAAGCCACCACGGAACACCTCCGCCATATAACCGGCCATAAAGAGGATCAGCACAATCCAGACACGGATCAATTTGTCGACGTTGGTCCCTTCCGGGAAAAAGAGCGGCAGCATCACCGAGCCCATAAAGAAGAGTGCCAGCACCGGTACTCCACGGAAGAACTCAATCATGATGATGCTGATACTGCGGGCAAACGGCATATGGGAGCGTCGCCCCAAGGCCCAGATAAAACCAAGCGGGAAGGCGACGATAATGCTTGCCGCAGCGAGTAGTACATTGAGCGAGAAGCCACCCCAGAGATCGGTACTGACCGGCTTTAGCCCAAGGTAGCTGCCCTCAAGAATCGCAATTGCAATGAAGGGGAGCAGCAGAAAAAGCGGGATGATTACCTTCTCTCGCACCCCTTTCTCAAAGCGGTAGGAGGCGACAATCACCGCCAGCAGCATCACCAGACTGAGATTGACCCGCCACAGCTCTTCGCTGGGATAGCTGCCATAGAAGAACTGCTGTGACCAGGCGCTGACAAAGACCCAGCAGGCACCATCCTTGACACAGGCATCCTGCGAATCGCCACTCCAGTTGGCCGAGATCAGCAGCCAGTCGATCACTCCGGGTAGAACGGTAAACAGAATATAGCCAAGCAGAATCGTCGCAGCTGCGTCGATTGGTGACGAGAAGAGGTTATTTCTCAACCAGGCAATCGGCCCCACCGTGTTTTCAGGGGCGGGTCGAGCTGGAGAGGGGGTGAAGGTCTTCATCTGTATCTGCCTACTTGGTCACCAGCGCCACTCTCTTGTTGAAGATATTCATGGTGACCGAAATCAGCATATTGAAGACAAAGTAGACCGCCATGGTCATAAAGACAATCTCGATCGCCTGTCCGGTCTGGTTCAGTGTGGTGCCAACAAAGACGGTAAACAGATCCGGATAGCCAATCGCGGTGGAGAGGGTCGAGTTCTTCACCAGGCTCTGGTACTCACTATTGAGCACCGGGGTGATCACCCGCATCGCCTGTGGGACGATGATCAGCTTCATGATCTGCTTCTCCTTCATCCCCAAACTACGTGCCGCCTCGGTCTGGCCATGGGGCACCGACTGCACGCCAGCCCGCACCGCTTCTGCAATAAAGGCACCGGTATAAATCGTTAGCGCCAGTGCCAGCGCCATCAACTCAGGAATCACGGTGATACCGCCACGGAAATTGAACCCCTTCAATACGGGGTACTCCCAGTGGAAGGGCATGCCCATCATCAGAAGAGCCAGCAGCGGTAGCCCAAACAGGATACCAAGCGAGGCATAGAAGAGCGGAAACTGCTTGCCAGTAGCCTCCTGACGCTGCTTGGCCCAGCGCCGCAGAATCGCAACCACTGCAATCGCAATCGCAAGCGAGGCATATACCACGCTGGAACCTGCTTCACCAATCAGCTCTGGCAGATAGAGACCGCGCACATTGAGGAAGATCGCCTCTCCCAGCGAGAGGCTCTGCCGCGCACTGGGCAGTGCCGAGAGCACCGCAAAGTACCAGAAGAAGACCTGCAGCAGCAGCGGGATGTTACGAAAGGTCTCTACATAGACCACAGCGACCTTCTTCACCAACCAGTTATGGGAGAAGTAGGCGACTCCCATGATAAAACCGACAATGGTGGAAAGGATGATCCCGATTGTAGCGACTAAAATGGTATTCAGTAATCCAACCACAAAAGTGCGGCCATAGGTGTCTGTGGGCTCATACGGGATCAGCGACATCAGAATGTCAAAACCCGCTGTTCCCCAAAGGAAATCAAAACCACTCTTGATCCCACGGGCCTCCATATTGGCCAGCGTATTGGAGATGATGATGTAGAAAAAGTACCCCAACCCCGCCATCAACAGCACCTGATAGATCACGGCACGGTTGGCTGGATTGTTGAAAAAGGCTACTTTTTTTGTGGCGTTGCGATGCTCTGACACAACTGATTACTCAAACATTTCCAGCAGAACAGGATGCCAAACACTTTTGTTGACTATACCCATTTTACGCCCCAAACGGACTTTATCTACACTACGAATCTGATCCAATAGAATACGAGCCCGCTTACCATCGACTTGTGTCACTGGACGACAGCCCAAAGGTTGCCCTTTACTGGTCATTGGAGCAATGAGCACTCGTGGGAGCAGACGATTCATGTCATCCGGAGATACTATCAAACAAGGACGAGTTTTCCGGATTTCACTTCCACGTGTTGGATCAAGTTCTACCCAGTAAACCTCTCCCCGCTTTACCATTCCCACTCATCCTCTTCGGAACCCAATGCAACAAGGCCCTCCCATGCATCCTCATCCTGTTCTGCCTGATATCCTTCAAACCACCCTTGTCGAGGCAACTCTTTCACTGGAGAAATGATAATCTCATGATCCCTCATCGTCATTTCAACCTCACCTTCAAGCCCTGTTTCAGCAAGAAAAGAGGCAGGAATAATGACTCCTTTAGAGTTCCCAATCGAGCGAATGGCTGCTTTCATTACATTATCCCCAAGCAGAAAGTTACAACATAATTATAACTGAAAAATAATGTTCTTCAAATAAGCAAAAAAACCAAGGGGCTCTCTAGCCCCTTGGTTAATTACCTTCAGATCGAAGCCGTTAGCGCATCGCTGGCGAGTAGAGAATGCCGCCATCTGTCCACTGTGCGTTCAGGCCACGCTTGATCTTCAACGGAGAACCCTGACCGACATTGCGCTCAAACGACTCGGAATAGTTGCCCACCTGAGTAATGATGTTATAGGCCCAATCTGCAGAGAGCCCCAGTTTCTTGCCCAGATCACCCTCGCTACCCAGCAGGCGCTTCTGACCCGGTTTTCCGCTGGCACGCTTCGCATCTGCATTGGCCGAGCTGACCCCCTGATACTCACCCTCGATCATCGCATTAAGTGACCACTTCACAATGTTGAACCAGGCATCATCCCCCTGACGCACCACTGGGCCCAGTGGCTCTTTGGAGATCACCTCTGGCAACACCATCGATCCAGCCGGGTTCTTCAGACCGATACGTAGCGCATAGAGCTGAGACTGGTCAGAGACCAGGAAATCACAGCGGCCTGATTCGAAACCACTACGGGTCTGATCGGAGGTATCGAAGGTGACCGCCTTGTAAGACATTTTGTTCTCACGGAAGTAGTCCGCAATCGCCAGCTCCGTCGAAGTGCCCGCCTGAATACAGGCATTCGCCCCATCCAGTTCGGTTGCACTCTTCACACCAAGGTCTTTCTTTACCATAAAGCCTGCGCCATCATAATAAACAGTACCGGCAAAGTTCAGCCCCAGTGAGGTATCACGGGTATGGG
Source organism: uncultured Piscirickettsiaceae bacterium (assembly GCA_964416755.1). Classification (GTDB taxonomy): domain Bacteria; phylum Pseudomonadota; class Gammaproteobacteria; genus Thiopontia. Next base: position 8,389 of record CAYQFH010000104.1, read on the forward strand.
TCCAGGTGGTGTTGCGAGAGAGCATGTCGATCTCACCCGACTGCAGCGCAGTGAAGCGCTCTTTTGCGGTTAGTGGCTTGTAGGTCACCTTACTGGCATCGCCCAGAACCGCTGCTGCAACAGCACGGCAGACATCCACATCCAATCCCGACCAACCCCCTTTCTCATCTTTCTGAGAAAAACCGGCCAGACCAGTACTGACACCACAGCTCAGTTGCCCCTTGCTCTTGACATCCTCAAGCGTACCTGCAGACACCTGTGCAGATGCAGCCACCGCTAAAACGGCCAAACCCATTACCACTTTTTTCATTCCCATACTCCTTCACACGTAGTCTTGTTATTTTGCGAGTCGCAACCGTACCAAATCTTGCTGCTGCTGTCACACCAACATCAAGCATGCACGGAAAAGAGGAATGAAGAAAAACACTCTACTCCACAACGGGATCAGACACTACGATTTGGGCCTTGTTCATCTCATAGATTTTCGGTCCGATGCCTCGCACATTCTGCATATCGCTACCCGATCTGAAGGGACCATTGGTTTCACGATACCGGATGATTCGTTCCGCATACTTTGTACCAATCCCCTTCAATTGAACCAATTGCTCAATAGTTGCACTATTGATATTGATACTCTCAGGCTGCGCCTGAATGGGGGCTACGACGATAGACAGCAAAAACAGAAACAAATAGGGTAGTTTTTTCATCTCGATTTCTCCTCATGAATATGAAATACAGTGCCAGAACATCTCTGGCAGCCCCTGCATCCTACCCTGCCCATTTTCTAACCGTCAATTCAAAAACTGAAATAT
>CAYQFH010000105.1:0-9171 GCA_964416755.1 uncultured Piscirickettsiaceae bacterium
ACGCCCACCTGGAGCGCGACCTCTACATCCAACTGGAGCGTGGAGAGGTCACTGCTGTTAATGCAGCCGTGCTCAGTGGTAAGTGCCTGCAATACACCTCAGGTGCGCTCTACCACGACGAGAAAGATTCCTGGGAAGAGGTCCACCGAGAGAAGATCAATGCGCTGGAGGAAATACTGGAGGCCGCCGACGGCCCCGTCTTGGTCGCCTACAACTTCCGCTCGGATCTGGAGCGCCTGAAGCAGGCATTCCCCCACGCCAGAACCATTGACCATGAGTCTGTCATCGATGAATGGAACGAGAAGAAGATCCCCCTCCTCCTGGTCCATCCCGCCAGCGCCGGGCACGGCTTGAACTTGCAGCAAGGCGGCCATCGCCTCGTCTGGTTCTCTCTGACTTGGAGTCTGGAGTTGTATCTGCAGCTCAACGGCAGACTCCATCGCCAGGGGCAGACCAAACCCGTAACCATCCATCACCTGGTTGCGGATAAGACCATCGACACCCTCGTCCTCAATGCGCTACGCAATAAACGCAATGTCCAGGACGCCCTCATTGAATCGATTAGGAGTAGCAAACCATGAAGAAGAATGAAGCAAAAGAAATTGAACAACTTGTCATCGATAGCCTCGATAAATTGGCAGACCGGATGATGATCCCCCTTAGCGTAGACATCTGGGGGCCTGAGGAGATCGCTGCCTACCTGAAGATCAGCCGTAGGACCGCCTCAGAGAAGGTCACCAAGCTACCAGGGTTCCCACAGAGCATTTACCTGCCCTCCGCAGGCCGAGGCCGTGGGCACCCTCGTTGGAAGGCTGTTGAGGTAATTGAGTGGGTGCAGTCGCACCAAGAAAACCGGATGGCTTGAGGTTGGCGGCTGTCTCTACACAATAAACTTGCTTAAGCATCACTCTGCTTACCCTCAAAGGCAATCATATGTTTTGCGATTTTGTTCAGGCTTTTTCTGGCGATTTCTCCACCAACACCTATTTGAACCCCCAACAAAACTAGCACTATTAGGGGTTGATACGGCTTGAGTAGCGAATCATCTGAGAGACCAAACACAACAAAACCAAGGGCAATGGAAGTAAAGACAATGAAGTTCGTGAGCTTGCTAAACCTCTTTTTTATATGCTCGTGAAGAGCGACACCATCGCCCCCCAAAACTTCTCTGATCTTTTCCATTTCATCGTATTCTTCATTTGTCATCGCCATTCCTCACATCATTTTTCCCACTTTCATAGCCCCCTCTACAGAAACAAGGTGGCCATACTCGTCTCAGATAGTCCCTTCTTCGCCTTGCGAATCTTTGTCACAACCCGATGGGGAACGTCATTAACAACCCTAGCGGGCAGTAGCTGCGAGTACAACTCCACCACTTCATCAACCTGCGCCTCAGTCATTTCAGGCTCCAACTCTTGTACCAACTGTTTCAAATTCATAGCGACCTCCGTTTTGTGTTCGCCTTTTTAGTAGTCGCATATGAATTTCTGGTTCGTCAAACCAATTTTTGGGTGGTTCTGGGTCATACCTACGGTATGGAATATTTTTATACCCCTGGTCATGCCACCGTCGGCAGCATGACCAGCGTGGTACTAGTCCAACAGACCCACCAGCTCAGAGACCTTCGGGGCATAGTAGGTGTTCTGCAGCACCCGCAGATCCCTGTGACCACTGATCCGGGCAAGCTGAAGAACATCCATCTTCGGAGCTAATCGGCTCAGAGCCTCTCTCCTGCTGTCGTGGAAGTGGAGGTCCTCGATCATTGCCCGATCCCGAGCGTTGCGGAACAGAGTATCCCGATTACCCGAGGTGACTTTGAATACTGACTCCTCATCCACGCCCCTCAACTGCTCAATGATCTCAATGGCTCTACGGGTCAGTGGAACATCTCTGGAATAACCATTCTTGGAATCGATGACGTGGACGTACCGCTCATCGATGTGGACGTTCTTCCAGGTTAAATTGACGATCTCCCCTGCCCTCATTCCCGTCTCTATCGCCAGCAGCCACATTGCTCCAATCCTGGCCGATGAGGTTTTCACAGGACCACCATCCTCAAACCCCAACGAATAGGTGATGGTGTCGATCTCATCTTGAGTTGGACGTCGAGTCCGAGACTTCCCCTTCTTCGGTTTGGTTACATCGAAGAAGGGATTCTCCCTTAGCCAATCCCAGTCTCTTCGGGCGATCGTGCAGGCATGGGAGAGAATGGACCACTCACGATTTACACTGCTGGCAGAGAGAGTTTCCAGGCTACGGTCCCTCCACTTGGTCACATCCTTCTTTCCAAAGTCAGTAAGATGGACCTTGGCAATGGGATCGCGGAGCAGCTTATTAATCCGCACCTTCTCCCAACGGCTCCCCTTTTTATGTGGGACCACCTCTTCTCGGTATCTCATCAATAGATCACCGAAGGTTTTATCGGGGAGGCCGGAGAACTTTTTCGCCAGAATTTCGGCTTCAGTTACTGCCGCCCATTCGATCGCCTCTCTCTTTGTCGAAAAGGTTGCAGATACCCTCACACCCTTCTTCGCTACTTGTACAGACCAGTTGTTTTTTACTTTTCGGACAGATGCCATTTTTGGTTCCTCTTTTTTGCTAGCCATGTGGCTGTTCGTAATTTTTACGAGAAATTCGTAATTTGCTCGTAATCCGTTCGTAATTGCTTACGAGAATTAGAGTTAATTTACGGCAAAAAAAGAGGCTTTAAAAACGAAAATACCCACTAGTATCAGATACATAGTGGGCATTTGGGGCTAAAATCGGGCGTTTACGTAACTAATTGATTTTATTGAATATGGTGCGAGCGGAGAGACTCGTACCGTATATGTATCAGTTAGTTGCGCACACGAAATGTAGCTTTTTCGTAAAAAATGCACACTTTTTTTACCGAGAAAAAAGACTCGAACATTTACTCGGTAAGCACCTGCATCTTACACAAATACCCACTTTTTATGCAACTCATGGAGTGCGAATCTGATGTTCTATAGCGGTCAATCTCTGCTCAACCTGCAGCAGTGAGTACTTCTCAGATAACTCTTTCGGGGATGCCAAATTGTTCGGCGGGAATTGATCCAGCAGATGATGGATGATTCCTTGAGCTACCGTGAGATTGTCCAGCAGAGGGTCAGTTTGATTACCGCTACTGGCAAGATGTAGATTTGATGGCATTGCGCACTCCGTAATTCAGATACATTGTGTGCTGGCATTTTACTGACGACTCAAGTTACTCTTGCTGACAACCACGGTCAATTCTTTTTTTTTTGAAAAAATCTGAAACTGCCTATGCGAATCAAGAGCCTCATCACTGCCCTGCTTGTTCTATCTACCAACAACATATCGGCTGAACCGATCACTGGCGCTTTCGGCATTGAAATCGGACAAACAGATGACCTCGTTCGTTCACAACACAACGTCACCGAAAGTCTTAACCCTTCCACAGGGAGTCTTGAACGAAAACTGAAAGTTGATGGTTACGACATCACATACAAGGTATTACCTCGTAATAGGCTGGTTTACGATATTTCCATACTCAAACCGTTCTATTACAGACCATCGAAACCGCCAAAATCTTCATCCAAACGGCCAATGGAGGATATGAAGGCTGTGTTCGCTATTTCCGAGAAACGCTGCCAAGAAGAACTCGATGTTTTGATTGACCACCTTTCTAAGAAACATCGCGCGTACCAAGCTAGGGGCACGAACCTGTTCTATGACCGATTCACAAAAGTCTCTCTATCAGTCGGTGATTGTTCAGTTTCACTCCCTTTATTGAATTCGTACGGCTCAGAAACCTGGCTCTCACTGCGGTACAACTCATATTCACTAGAGAAGGAACATAACAACAGGGTGAAGGAGTATGACCCCGTGGACCCCAAGAATGAGAAAGACCTTCTGAAAAACAAGATCCAGAAGAACTTCTAAGACCTCCTCGCCAACTGCGCCCCAAACAGCATCTCGAAGATCATCGTCCCCCACTGGAAGATTTCCTGAAACGTAGGGATACCCTCGATCTTCACCCACTCAATGCGCTCTCCCCCACCCAGCAATCCAAACAGGTAGCTCGGCTCTTTCACCACCTGCTCCACATAGATCGGCACATCGAGCACCGCATAGCCTAGTACCGATGCCATCACTGCAACCATGATGAACCAGATCAGCATCCGGCGGTTCGCCCTGGCTGATGGAGTGTCATAACTCCGAGCCTCTGTATAAGCGCCCTGCTGTGCTGCCAACGCATTGAGCATTAACTGCTCACGATTCTTCGCATCCTCACTCTTGAGGGCAATGAGCTTGGCCAAGAAGCCGAATGCGATGGATGCAATGTGCGGGAGTGCTTCGATCATTTCTCCAGCTTCTTATCAATCCGCTCGATAAGTTGGCGCATCCAACTCTGACCTTCTTCGATCCGAGCAAGGCGAGCCTCTACGTTCTGATTCTTGAGTGCCATGTTCTCAAGATGAGCCACCCTGTTATCCAGAGCAGAAGCCCACCAAACCGTCGTTACGATCCAACTGACCATCACTGTGATGAGTGCAACGGGTACTCGTTTATCAAGGTGCCAGTGATCCTCTGAGCGTCGATCTGCCATCAGTTAAAACTCCTCAGACACCCTAGATAGAACCGCCGCCTCAATGTACTGACATCCCTGGATAGCAATATCGTGTGCGATGCGTGCAATCCTCACAAAGACCGGCTCAGTTCCAAGAGGTGAATAGGTGACACTCCCCTCACCAGATCCTGCACCCTCATCACCCTGTACAGTTTCAAAGTGATAAAGGTAATTATCAAGATCAGTCCCGGTTTGCCCCACCATCCCGTCTAGTAGTTGCATATAGGCATCGTGGAAAATTCGTTCGTACCGATCATCTCTCTCGGCCCTGAGTATCTTCGCCATATTTTCAGGGGTTGAATCTACGACGGCTCCCCTATCCGATCTCTTCCACGTAACCGGATCAATACGAACTTTGTAGTTCGCAGTTACCATCGCTTCGGTTTCACCAATAATCTTATTGACGGACTGATTGGGGAATTTGAACACGCCTGCTGTAGCCATCGATCTATTCCCTATTCAACTAGTCCGCTGCCAAGTTCAGTATCTCCCGCTGGCTGAACACCAATTGGCTGTAAGTAGTGCAATAGATCATCTTCACCAACCACCTCTTTTGCTTTAGCTTCAACCTCGACATCAGAGAGAGAACAATCTTCTACATTTTGTCCGATCGATACATTGGTAACATCCATTGCTTTAGCAATAATCCAATGTGTGTCTGTTGCAAATAGATGGCTGACCATCCCACCTTCAACAGAAATTGTTTCGTTTACTGGGTATTGTGCATATGCCATTTGATGCTCCTTTCGTTACGCCCATTTACCCTGCCACTGGCGAGGGGTGTAGTAATTAGTTGTGTTATCAAATCCACCAGCGCCACCACCGTAGCGCCCGTTGTAACCACTACTGAATAGCTCACCAGCATCAGTCATGTACCAGGATTGAATGCTTGTGCTCCATCCGATCTGACCAATTTCTCGGATATCACTGCCCCACCCTTTGTACGGAGAGGCTGGCTTCGTTGGTGAAGTAAAACTCGTATCAGCGGTGGCATGACCAAGGCCACGCTGACCATGCCCGTTGTATCCCATGGTGTAGACCACATAATCACCGCTGTTATACCCGGTGGTTCTGCACAGGACGTTTGTAACCGATGAGGTTCCATTACCTGATGCGGAAGTCACAAACTGGACAGCCCACCGTAAACCGGTGTCAGTTCTCTGTGTAATCGTTGCTGTAGTGGAACCAATACCGAGCTGCCCTCCTGTGTTCTCACCCCACGCATAGAAAGTCCCGTCCTCAGCAGAGGCATACACAGAAGCATTTGTGCTCATTGAGGAGGCTAGGTGAATACACCGGTTTGCTGGTGATGCCCCATTCCAACCCGTACACTGCACCATGGTAGTTTTTTGAGACGTGGTTGAATCTCCCAGTTCACCTGAACCATTATGTCCAGAGGCATAGAGGCTGCCATCCGTCATCTGGAAAAACGTGCGCGTACCTGAAGTGATGTTATCGCTAGTCGCATATCCACTGATGACAATGGTTTTCAGGCTTTTTCCAGTGGGGATAGTAATGTTTTGTGGGGAGCTTTTGTTCGTCGTTGACCCAATACTCAGTTGCCCATTGACGTTGTGTCCCCACCCATAGAGTTGCTGTACCCCACTACCGGTTTCACGAAGGAGGAACAAACACCCTCTAGATCCACCACCTGCCCAGATGTCTTTCGTGTTGTCGTAAATCGTCAGCTTGTAAGGTGAATTACGTTGAATAGTCGACCCATCCCCAACCTGACCAATGTTGTTATACCCCCAAGTCCAGACAAAACCATCGGTATCAAGAGCCATCATCGTCTGTGTAGTGGTGGTCTCGTTAGTACTGACAATCTTCTGAATTGAAGTCCCACTTGGAAAATTAATTTTTCGAAGCAGGTATTGGTTAGTGGTATGCCCTAACCCCAATTGCCCATAAGTATTCTCACCTGCAGACCACACTTCACCATTGTCATGCAGTACAAAAATCTCGTTATAGGTATCTAGCACATAGATTGGCTTACCTTCAGGTTCCCCATCGCTCTGAGTGTCGTAACAAGGGGTAAATCTCCGGTAGGTCACAGAATTTCCATGAGCACCATGATAGGAGGTAGTGTTTCCCCAACCAAACAGGTGTTGGTTTTCATCGATACCGAAGAAGGTGGAGTAGTCGACAGCACCATGATTTTGGCTGTAGCTGTTCTTCATTCCACAGTAGTACATTCTATCCAATGGAAGTACACGATTATCCATAGGGTCAATGCCGTTCTGAGAAGGCGTGACTCCTGCTGCTGTTGATGCATGAACAATCGGAACCTGGCGCTTCATCAACTTTGCTGAAGCATCACTGCCTCCACTACTCTTCCAAACTAAGTTTGCATTGCCGTCTGACTGCAGCGAATACCCTGCAGTACCAACAGGTAGACGATTCAGTTGAGTACCATCGTGATACTCCAGATCACCTTTACTACTTGTTGGAGAAGCCACGGAACCCACATCGATAATTTTTGTTACTGCATCCACGCCATCACACATGATGAACTCAACCATGCGGTTAACATTGTCGGAGGCTGCAGAGACTTCAATACCTGATGAGTTGGAATCCTCCGCATGACGCACCAACAGTTTAGCTGCAGTCTTGTTCTGGATTACCGTTGAAAAACCATACTTTGGCACTTTGACCACAACTGTACTGGAACCAAATGTTCTATCTACACCATCAACAGAGTCCGCCTGCACTTCGATGATAGTTGCTTCTGGGCTACCACCGCTTGCTGTAACCGTAATCGAGAATGAACCAGCGACTCCCTCACAGATTGATTCAATGGCAAGGTTATCACTAGAGGATTCAACCGAAGCCACCACTGTACGTCGTTTACCAGCAGTCCCCCAAGTTTCATCATTATTGATTAAGTCACGGAGTGCCGCATTCACTGCATCCTCGGTGTCTCCAGATACAGCATTGTAAGAGAAACCGATTCCGTCAATTTCTACAGAAAACGAGGCATCTTCTGAAATATTTGCGAGCGAATATACTCTCTTCATACTGGAGGCGTTATCGTTGTCCTGCTTGATCACGACTACGGCACGCTCTACATCAGCAACGGATAGTTCAACTGACTGCGTGTTATCCGATAGTGATTTGACCGTTGCTGGAGAACCCGCCTTTTCCATCAGGGATACCAACGTGTCTGCCCCATAGAGAGACTCGACAGATTTTGCCAAATAGACCAGATCCCTGGCTCCTGCACTGCTCGCCTCTGAGGCGGCCCTTTCCTTAATTGCGTTGATTACATCGCTCATTGATTTGTTAGACATTGATCAGTCCTCATCAGTTTTATGGCACATCGAATCCGAGCAAGATGTGATCTTCCAAACCATCATTTGGCGGTAGATCCCAAGCCAACTCTTTAGTGAAACTATCTATTACCAGGGTGTGCCCGTTACCCTTTGAAGATACGAGTGGGAGTCTGTAGGCCATCTCCCCACTCTCTGTGTAAACCGCTAATCCGTTTTCATCGACTACCAATCGATCTTTGCCTTCTGTTCCAATCCGTACTCTGTCTTCATCCTCTACAGCCTCTGTTCTGACATAGGTATCCCCATCACCATCCTTGAGGATCTTCCCATCAACAACTGATGCCGAAGCTGCGGCCTTCTGTGCCCAGTGATGGGCTGAGAAACCAACCTTTCCAGAGGAGTCAGCAACCTGCTCTCCTTCATTTTCATTTGCCCATCGGTAGGATTCGTCTCTGCCTGTTACGGACTTTTCTGCAGCACTCACAGCAGCAGAACTACTTTCGCCAGATGACGTGGAGAACATCTCTGCATTTTCTGCCGATTGCGTTGCCGTATCTGAAGATAATTGCGCGCTATCTGCAGCTTGAGTTGCTGCCTCTTTCGCAGCAATTGCCGCGTTCATAGCTTCAACTGCCTGCAGGGAAGTTGATCCATCAAACAGTTTTTCCCACTGATCAATATGATCCGTAATCGAGCTACCAGAGGTGTGCGATGAGAGACAGAGGTAGATGCTGTTGTCGTTTGGATCTTTTACAAAGTCCCGCTCCCCGTAATAGGCATTTGATTGCCATTCACCAGCGTAACTGCCAATCTCCTGAGATACGATAATGTTCCCGTCTTTATCAAACGAGACCACCTTGTTGGCTCTTGCAGTCGCAGACCCAGGAAGTTCAAAGTCTCCAATATCTGCTGTAGCACCAAACTTAATCGCTCGACCAAGCTCCTCCCGGTTCTGGAGGGCATACATCACCTGACGATCAAAAGCGTCCTCATGCACCTCGGCAAAAAAGCCGCCCTGATTCTGGAGATCAACACTCTGCGTAAACTCCATCCTACGACGAATTGTCAGCTTCTCCCCTGCAGGTAGAGGATCGCCATTCAGAGGATAAGAAACCGCTCCGCCAGCATCATCGCCGATGCCAGAGACGCTGTAATCCACATCCAGGTCGAGGACAAAATCATCTCCATTGGCATCCGTTCTGATGACCTCAACATGGGACTTATCAAGAATCTTGAAGTTGTAATTGAACGAGGTAGTAACCCCGTTTCCATTACATTGATCCTTGG
>CAYQFH010000106.1:0-4574 GCA_964416755.1 uncultured Piscirickettsiaceae bacterium
TCTCCAGATCGATACTGACCGTCTGCTTGATCTCCCGCTCCCAGTCATAGATGCCGATAACGGTTTTGATTTGCAGATCTTTGATATAGACGATATCCATAGTGATGCTTTCCCAATGATTTGTAACCAGTGACCGATTATCCCATAATCCCGCAACATGAATGAACTGACTGATCTGCTTCTTGTTGCCTCCGCCTATCTGGTGGGCTCACTCTCTGCGGCCATACTTGTCTGCCGACTGTTAGGCCTGCCCGATCCACGCACCGAGGGATCGATGAATCCCGGTGCTACCAACGTGCTGCGTCTGGGCGGCAAGAAGGCGGCACTGCTGACGCTACTGGGGGACATGCTGAAAGGGCTGCTCCCCGTTGCTGCTGCAGTACAGTTTGGTGCCGGTGAACTGACCATCGCCCTGACACTGTTGGCCGCCTTCCTCGGCCACCTCTATCCGCTCTTCTTTGGCTTTAAGGGTGGGAAGGGGGTCGCCACTGCGCTGGGTGGACTGATTGGCCTCCACTGGAGTATCGGTCTGGCTACCATCCTCACCTGGCTGGCCACAGCAGCACTGTTCCGCTACTCCTCCCTCTCTGCACTGACCGCGATTCTGCTGGCACCACTCTACGTCTGGCTGCTTTTCCCTGTGGCAGAATCGATCACGTTGACCACTGCAATGGGGCTGATTACCCTCATGCTCTACTGGCGTCACCGCAGCAATATCCGTAACCTGCTCTCCGGTGCAGAGGACAAGATCGGGCAGAAAGGGAAGGAGTAGCGAACGATCATGGATCACTTTCAACTCGATCCGGATCTGATCTACCTCAACCATGCAGCGGTCTCTCCCTGGCCTCAACGCACTGTTGAAGCCATTCAGCGCTTTGCTGCTGAAAATGGGGCACTGGGCTCCAGCCACTATCCTCGCTGGATCAAGACCGAAAACCGACTGCGAGAGCAGCTGAGTCGACTGGTTGGTACAGGCACTCCAGAGGATATTGCACTACTCAAGAACACCTCCGAGGGACTCTCACTGGTCGCACATGGTCTCAGCTGGAGGGCCGGTGATAACATTGTAATCTCTGATCAGGAGTTTCCCTCCAATAGCATCGTCTGGGAATCACTGACCCGTTATGGTGTTGAGGTGATCAAGGTAGATCTCGGAGGTGCAGAAACGCCCGAAGCGGCACTGCAGACTGCGATCACTCCACACACCCGTCTGCTCTCCATCAGCTCCGTACAGTATGGTACCGGCTTGCGTATGGATCTTGAGCAGATTGGTCACCTCTGTCAAACTGAGGGCATCCACTTCTGCGTCGACGCGATCCAGAGTCTGGGGGCGCTGCAATTTGATGGTGCACACATTCAGCCGGACTTTGTTGTGGCAGATGGGCACAAGTGGATGATGGCTCCTGAAGGGTGTGCACTCTTTTACACCACACCTGCGGTCAGAGAACAGCTGCAACTACACCAATTTGGCTGGCATATGCGAGAGTCTCATCTGGAGTTTGATGCCTATAGCGACCAATCTCACTGGCAGATCGCCAAAAGTGGGCGACGCTTTGAACCAGGCAGTCCCAATATGCTCGGCATTCACGGACTGGAGGCCTCACTCTCACTGATTGAGGAGGTCGGAATCAACAATATTGAGCAGCATGTGCTGGAACGCAGTCGCTACTTGATCGACGCCATATCAGATCACCCACAACTGAGACTGATCACTACACCCAACTCTGAACGCCAATCCGGAATTGTCACCTTCTCTGCAACAGCGGGGGACAACGCCGGGATACAGCAGCAACTTTCTGAACTGGGCATTCAGTGTGCGCTACGCGCTGGCGGGATTCGTTTCTCTCCTCACTTCTACACCCCCATGGCGCAGTTGGAGCAGGCGCTCAATCAAATCACCCAACTACTCAATCGCAGATAGTTCAGAAATCGGCCAGCGGGCGCGGGTTTCGATCTCCAAACCACTCTGCTCACCGGTCTGCAGCCGCATTGCGCCGGCAAATGCAATCATTGCACCATTGTCGGTACAGAACTCCAGTCGTGGAAAGTAGGCCTGCCCCCCCTCTGCCTTTGCGATCTCAGTCAGCCGTTGACGGATACGGCGATTGGCACTGACTCCACCAGCAGACACTAACCGATTCATCCCACACTGACGCAGTGCACGTCGACACTTGATCGCCAAGGTATCGGCCACCGCCTCCTCGAAGGCACGAGAGACATCAGCGGCAATGGTCTCATCACTGTGCTTATCCAATGTATTGCGAGCAAAGGTCTTGAGTCCACTGAAGCTGAAGTCGAGACCAGGACGATCGACCATTGGACGAGGAAAGGTGAAGCGGTCCGGATTGCCCTGTTCGGCCAACTTGGAGAGTGCAGGCCCACCGGGATAGCCCAATCCCAGCAGCTTCGCAGTCTTGTCAAAGGCCTCACCGGCCGCATCATCGATCGATTCGCCAAGTGCTTCATACTGGCCAACCCCATCCACCCGCACCAGCAATGTATGCCCTCCCGAGACCAGTAGCGCAACAAAGGGGAACTCCGGCACGCTCTCTTCCAGCAGAGGGGCCAGCAGGTGCCCCTCCATGTGGTGTACCGCGACTGCAGGAATCCCCCAAGCATAGGCGAGGCTGCGCCCCACGGAGGCGCCGACCATCAATGCTCCCATCAAACCGGGGCCTGCGGTATAGGCGATCCCGCCAATTTCTGACTTGTCGGTCCCGCTCTCAGCCAGTAGCTGATCAATCAGTGGGATAACCCGCTGGATATGGTCCCGGGATGCCAGCTCCGGCACCACACCACCATACTGTGCATGCAGTTCAACCTGACTATAGAGTGTGTGCCCACGCAATCCGACCCCCTGCTCATAGAGGGCGATACCGGTCTCATCACAGGAGCTTTCAATACCGAGAACAATCATGGAGAGGAAGAGTACACAGCCCGTCACTCATTGTCATCTGGACGTATCCGTAAAAAGCTGGCAAAACGGGGCAGACCACCTCCAGTTCTCCCGGTGTACTTATAGGTGATCCGACTGCCGATCGGTGGAGGATCACGTCGCTGTGTATCACTGAACCCGGTACCGATCCGAAAGCGTTGCCCCCCGCTCTCCTCAACCAGTAACGCTCCCATCATCCCCACATATTTTCCCTTGCCCGGCAGAACCTCGATCACGGTTGCTTCTGCATCCTGCCACGGCTTCAACTTCAGCAGATCACTGCTGCGCCCTCCATGGTAGTAAGAGTCTGCACGGTGCAACATCAACCCTTCACCACCATCGGCAACCACCTGATCCAGCCATCGCATCAATTCAGATTCCGAACTCAATCGCCTCTGTGCAACCGGTTCAAGCCAGGGCAGATCAGCTGCCTCTGTGACAGCCTCCATCTGCTGAATACGTTCAGTAAAGGTTCCGGCTGCCTCCGGTAACTCAAACAGCTGATAACGAATCTTTTTCCACTCTCGATCCAGTGGCTTTTTCCGGCGCACTGCAGCGGAAGTCTGCTCAAAGCTGCCGCGCCCCATCCATAGCTCTCCATCCAGTGGCTGCTGTGGAAAATTCCGGGTAAACCATGCAGGTGCATGAATCCGTCGTCCACTGCGAAAACGGAGCTGTTGCCCATCCCAGATCGCCCGTACTCCATCCAGCTTTTCACTCACCCACCATTGATTCAGATCCAACTGCTGCCGGTAAACTTTAGCCAGCAGCGGATTGACCGTTTGCTCCGCCGCATGGAGAGAAAAAGTCGCTAGCCACAACAGTACAATCCATCGCCTGAAAAACATTGCACCCCTCCTCTCGGCCCCGTATAATGCGCGGCTCTTTAATGAAAACCGGTTGAAAACTGAAGGATACAACCAGAATGCCAAGTATACGAGTACGAGAAAACGAGAACTTTGATTACGCCCTGCGCCGCTTCAAGCGTGCTGTAGAGAAGGCCGGCACCGTTGCCGAGGCCCGTGAGCGTGAGTTCTACGAGAAGCCAACACAGGTTCGCAAGCGCAAATCTGCCGCTGCCGTGAAGCGCACTCAGAAGCGCGTCTCTCGCGAGCGCAGCACCATGCGTCGCAACCGTGGCCTGCTCTCCCGCTAAGATTCAGATAACAATGTCCACCCTCGACCAGATCAATGCCAGTGTAAAGGATGCGATGCGCGCCAAGGAGAAGGAGCGTCTCAAGATCCTGCGCATGATCACGGCGACCGTCAAACAGGTTGAGGTGGATGAGCGTATCGAGGTCGATGAGCCACGCATGCTCTCGATCCTCGACAAGATGGTGAAGCAGCGCCGCGACGCCATCGCCCAGTTCGAATCCGCTGGTCGTGACGATCTGGCCGCTGGCGAGATCGCTGAAGTCGCCATCATCCAAGAGTTCATGCCTGAGCAGCTCTCCGACGAAGAGATCGAAGAGATGATCAAGGCCGCCATCGCCGAAAGCGGTGCCGAATCGATGAAGGACATGGGCAAGGTGATGGGGATCATCAAGCCCAAGGCGCAAGGCCGTGCTGATATGGGACAACTCAGCGGAAAAATCAAGGCGCTGCTCGGGTAACCACCCTACCCCCTCCTCTGCTATGC
>CAYQFH010000106.1:4674-9134 GCA_964416755.1 uncultured Piscirickettsiaceae bacterium
GCGGAAAAATCAAGGCGCTGCTCGGGTAACCACCCTACCCCCTCCTCTGCTATGCCTGGTACTCTAACCAGGTAATCATTACAAATGCAGCAGGCTGAGAAGCGCTCAGCTGCAAGGCGGACGACTGCAGGACTGGCCATAGCCAATTCAAAGAAGGACAACAAAGCAGATGGGCGCTTCTCAGCCTACCCGTAGGGAGCGCTCCATATCGTCCAATACAGCGTTACAACCATTTGACATAGAATAGCTATACCTGCATGGTTGCGCCTTGTCTTGAACAATATGGAGCAGCTCTGCATTCGTAATGATTACCTGGTTAGAGTACTAGCATGGCTGGTCGAATCCCCTCCACTTTTATTGATGAACTGCTGACTCGCATCGATATCGTCGATGTGATCGATACACGCGTCCCGCTCACAAAAAAAGGGCGCGAATTCCAGGCCTGCTGCCCCTTCCACCATGAAAAGACCCCCTCCTTTACCGTCAGTCAGGTGAAGCAGTTCTACCACTGCTTCGGCTGCGGTGCACACGGCACCGCCATCGGTTTTCTGATGGAGTACGAGAATATGCCCTTTCCCGAGGCGGTGGAGGATCTGGCTGCCAAAGCCGGGGTTGAGGTGCCTCACGAAGAGGAACGTGGAGACAAACCAAGAGAAAATCTCTCACCACTGTTTGAGCTGATGGAACGTGCCAACAGTTGGTACAAGCAACAACTCAAATCTCATTCCCAATCCACTGCCGCAGTTAGCTATCTCAAGCAGCGTGGGCTGAGTGGTGAGATTGCCGCCCGTTACAGTTTGGGTTTCTCCCCAGAGGGGTGGAGCCACCTGCATGAAGCGATGGGACAGGACAGGGAGACCACCCAACAACTGACCCGTACCGGCATGCTGATCCAGAAAGAGAGCGGCGGCCACTACGACCGCTTTCGCAATCGCATCATGTTCCCGATCCACGACAGTCGCGGGCGAGTGATCGGCTTTGGTGGACGGGTGCTCGGCGATGAGAAACCCAAATACCTCAACTCTCCGGAGAGCCCCCTCTTCCACAAGGGGCAGGAGCTATACGGCCTCTACCAGGCTCGCAAGAGCAGCCGCAACCTAATCCAAATTTTGGTGGTTGAGGGCTATATGGATGTAGTCGCACTGGCGCAATACGGCATCCGCTACAGCGTAGCCACACTGGGGACCGCCACCACCTCCGACCACCTCAACCAACTCTTCCGCACCGTCAGCCGTGTCGTCTTCTGTTTTGATGGGGATCGCGCCGGACGGGATGCTGCAGTCAAGGCGATGGATACTGCCATCCCGCTCCTGCGTGATGGCCGCGAGATCCTCTTCATGTTTCTGCCGGATGGGGAGGATCCCGATACGCTGGTACGCAAGGAGGGGACACAGCAGTTTGAGCAACGCGTTGCCGAGGCCGTTCCCCTTTCACAATACTTCTTTACCTGGCTGGAGTTTCAGGGCGATAGCCACTCCATTGATGGTCGCGCCAAATTGATCACACTGGCACGCCCCAAACTCTCCCGTCTGCCTGCAGGCATGTTTCGGGAGATGATGTTCAAACAGCTTTCCAACATGGTGGAGATGGAGGAAGAGACCATCTCCGGACATCTGCTGGAACCCGCTAAACCCAGACAGCCCATCCGTGAAGCACAGGGCCAACCACAAAAGATCACCTCACCCTCCCCGGTTCGACTGATCCTCTCTGCACTGTTGCACAACCCGCATCTGATTGAACATATCCCCTCTACCAAACCCTTGCAGCAGATCGACAACCCCGGCATTCCTCTATTGTGTGCCGTCATCAATACACTGCAACAAAATCCGAATCTCACACCTGCTGCACTGCTGGAACGCTGGCGAGGCAATCCGGATGAAGCGATGCTGCACAAGATTGCGCAGTGGAATCCCCCTATTCCCGAAACTGGTATCGAACTGGAGTTCAAGGATGCCTACCAGCAGCTGCAACGACTGGCACAAGAGCAGATGACCGAAAATTTGCTGAAAAAATCAGCACAGCAACCTCTCTCCAGTGAAGAGAAGAGACAACTTCAACAACTGTTGAGCAACCAGTAGTTTTCTCAATTTATCTCCTAAATTGTGGTGACGCACTACAATAACCTGTAGTAAAATATGCGGCCTTTTTGTATCGATCAACCGCATCAGCACGGGTTTACCACTATATGTCTCAACCAATCAAAGCCGAAGAAAACGAGATTAAGAACCTGATTGCCAAGGGAAAAGAGCAAGGTTACCTCACCTATGGCGAGATCAATGACCTGCTTCCCGGCGAAATTACCGACACCGATGAGATTGAGAACGTTATCAGCGTAATCAACTCCATGGGGATCAATGTTCTGGAGAAAGCTCCGGACGAAGAGAGCCTGCTGATCACTGGCGAAAGTGGCTCCGCCAATGACGATACCGATGAAGAGGCCGCAGCAGAAGCCGCCTCAGTACTGCTCTCTGCAGAAGGTGAGGCGGGACGCACTACCGATCCGGTACGCATGTACATGCGTGAGATGGGTTCTGTCGAGCTGCTGACACGTGAGGGGGAGATTGCAATTGCCAAGCGCATCGAAGAAGGGATGCGTCAGATGATGAATGCACTGGCCCTCTATCCCAGCACCATCGAAGAGCTACTCAAGGAGTTTGAAAAGGTCAGCAGCGGTGATCAGGAGCTCAACAGCGTCATCACCGGCCTTTGCGACTACTGCCCGGAACCACCAACCTCTACTGCGAGTAGTAATGGTGGCGAGAGCGGAGGCGAAGCAAATAGCGCAAAAACCGATGACGAAGGATTTACCGGTCCACCACCAGAGATGATGACCGGTCGTCTGCAGGGCATTGCCGATCTGGCCAAGAAGCTGGAACGCAGCGAGAAGCGCAACGGCAAGGAGCATGAAAAGAGTGATGCATTGCGCCGCGAGATTGCCGACCAGTTCATGCAGTGCAAACTGGTACCCAAACTGCTGGATCGGCTGGTAATTGATATCCGTGGTTCAATGGACAAGGTGCGCGAGAATGAGCGCACCATCATGCAGCTGGCGGTTGAACGTGCCGGCATGCCGCGCAAGGACTTCATCACCTCCTTCCCCAAGAACGAAACCAACCTGGAGTGGGTAGAGAAGCAGATTGCAGCCAAGAAGAAACACTCAGCTACACTGAAACGTTACTCCCGCGATATCCTGCGCGCACAGAAGAAGCTGCTCAACCAGGAAGAGGAGTGCGGTATCTCCATCAATCGCCTGAAAGAGATCAACCGCATGATGTCGATTGGTGAGGGCAAGGCACGACGCGCCAAGAAGGAGATGATTGAGGCCAATCTGCGCCTGGTGATCTCCATCGCCAAGAAATACACCAACCGTGGCCTGCAGTTCCTCGACCTGATCCAGGAGGGCAACATCGGCCTGATGAAAGCGGTCGACAAGTTCGAGTATCGCCGAGGCTTCAAATTCTCCACCTATGCAACCTGGTGGATTCGTCAGGCGATTACCCGCTCGATTGCAGATCAGGCCCGTACCATCCGTATTCCGGTCCACATGATCGAGACTATCAACAAGCTCAACCGTATTCAGCGTCAGCTGCTGCAGGAGATGGGACGTGAACCCACGCCTGAAGAGCTGGCCGAGAAGATGGAGATCCCCGAGGACAAGATCCGCAAGGTGCTGAAGATTGCCAAGGAACCCATCTCTACCGAGACCCCGATTGGTGATGATGAAGATTCCAATCTGGGCGACTTCATTGAAGATACCAATGTCGTACAACCGGACGACTCTGCCACTACCATCGGTCTCTCCGAAGATGTACAGAACGTGTTGGCCGGTTTAACTCCGCGCGAGGCCAAGGTGCTGCGCATGCGTTTTGGCATTGACATGAACACCGACCACACACTGGAAGAGGTGGGCAAACAGTTCGATGTTACCCGTGAGCGTATTCGTCAGATTGAGGCCAAGGCACTGCGTAAACTGCGCCACCCTTCTCGTTCGGACAAATTGGAGAGTTATCTGGACGCAAATTAAACGTTACTCAACTATAGAGTCACACGCGGCTTGAGTGACTCATGGTATTTGATCGCAAGATTCAGAAACCATATAATGCCGCAGCTTTATAAAGTTTAGCAAATCATTCAGCTTTATAAACGGGCCTATAGCTCAGTTGGTTAGAGCAGGGGACTCATCAAAATGGTGCGCTCACTCCGAAAGGTTTGAGATGAACGGGATGAATTCAGGAAACCCTTAACAGTTCGGCTGATGGCAATCCTGAGCCAAGCTGGCAGTGCACTGCCAGAAGGTGCAGAGACTACCTGAGAACTTCAGTGTTCTTAATAACAGGCTAGAGCGTCCCGCACCCTAACAGGTGATGCTGAGGGTGGTGAGATAGTCCACTCCCAATGGAAATATTGGGGCAGAGTGAATCCCTTGGTCCCTGGTTCGAGTCCAGGTGGGCCCACCAAAT
>CAYQFH010000107.1:0-8985 GCA_964416755.1 uncultured Piscirickettsiaceae bacterium
ACCATCTTCTTCGCCGCCTTGATGGTGGTCGCCAGACCACGCAGCTGCAGCTTGCCAAAGATAAAGGGCTTGAACAGCTCCAGCGCCATCGCCTTGGGCAGACCACACTGGTGCAATTTCAGGGTAGGACCGACCACGATGACCGAACGGCCGGAGTAGTCAACACGCTTACCCAACAGATTCTGACGGAAGCGACCCTGCTTGCCCTTGATCATGTCCGCCAGTGACTTCAGTGGACGCTTGTTGGTACCGGTCACCGCGCGGCCACGACGGCCATTGTCGAGCAGTGCATCGACCGACTCCTGCAGCATACGCTTCTCGTTGCGCACAATGATGTCCGGCGCAGAGAGATCCAACAATCTCTTCAAGCGGTTGTTACGGTTGATCACACGACGATAGAGGTCGTTGAGATCGGAGGTGGCAAAACGACCACCCTCCAGTGGCACCAGTGGGCGCAGCTCGGGTGGCAGTACCGGCAGCACACGCAGCAGCATCCACTCCGGCTTATTGCCAGACTCGAGGAATCCCTCGATCAACTTCAGACGCTTGGAGAGCTTCTTGGTCTTGGCCTCGGAGCGAGTTGCCGCCAGCTCCTCACGCAGCTGGGCAGAGATTACCTGCAGATCCATACCACGGATTAGCTGGTCAATCGCCTCGGCACCCATGCGGGCATCAAACTCATCGCCCCACTCCTCGATCGCGTCCAAATACTGGTCATCGGTCAGCAACTGACCACGCTCCAGATCGGTCAGCCCCGGCTCAATCACAATGAATGACTCGAAGTAAAGGACGCGCTCAATATTCTTCAGCGAGATATCGAGTAGCATACCGAGACGGGAAGGAAGTGAACGCAGGTACCAGATGTGGGCAACCGGACTCGCCAAATCAATATGGCCCATGCGCTCACGACGCACCTTAGAGAGAGTCACCTCTACGCCACACTTCTCACAGATCACACCGCGATGCTTGAGACGCTTGTACTTGCCGCAGAGGCATTCATAGTCTTTGACCGGGCCAAAGATTTTGGCACAGAAGAGGCCGTCACGCTCCGGCTTGAAGGTACGGTAGTTGATGGTCTCCGGCTTTTTGACTTCACCAAATGACCAGGAACGGATCTTCTCAGGGGCCGCCAGACCAATGCGGATGGCGTCAAAGTCCTCAGTCTCTTGCTGAGCCTTCAGAAAGTTGAGTAGGTCTTTCATCTTTTCTTAATCTCCTATTAGAACAGTGGATGGACAGAGCGCCGTGCGCTTAATCCACCTGCTCCAGGTCAATATCAATCGCCAGGGAACGGATCTCTTTCAACAGTACGTTGAATGACTCCGGCATGCCTGCTTCGATACGGTGGTCACCATCGACGATGTTCTTGTACATGCGGGTACGGCCTGAGACATCGTCCGACTTCACAGTCAGCATTTCTTGAAGAACATGCGATGCACCATAGGCTTCCAGTGCCCACACCTCCATCTCACCGAAGCGCTGTCCACCGAACTGCGCCTTACCGCCCAGTGGCTGCTGGGTAACCAGACTGTATGGGCCGGTGGAACGGGCGTGCATCTTGTCTGCAACCAGATGGTTGAGTTTGATGATATGCATCACACCCACCGTCACCGGACGATCAAAGGCTTCACCGGTACGGCCATCATAGAGTACGGTCTGTCCACTCTCAGGCAGATCAGCCAGCGTCAACATGCGCTTGATCTCCTCTTCATGAGCGCCGTCGAAGGCCGGGGTTGCCATCGGTACACCGCGACGCAGATTGTTGGCCATCTCCATCAACTCTTCATCATTCAGAGCTTCGAGATCCTCCTGCTTGCCGCTGGCGTTGTAGACGTCATTGAGGAAGCTGCGCATATCCTTGACGCCTGTTCCTGCATCCAACATACCACCAATCTTGATTCCAAGCCCCTTGGCCGCCCAGCCCAAATGCACTTCCAGTACCTGACCGATATTCATACGCGAAGGTACGCCCAGTGGGTTGAGAACGATATCAACCGGCGTACCGTCATCACGATGTGGCATATCCTCCACAGGAACAATGCGTGAGATCACGCCCTTGTTTCCATGACGACCCGCCATCTTGTCACCCGGCTGAATGCGACGTTTGACCGCCACATAGACCTTGACCATCTTCTGAACACCCGGTGCCAGATCATCTCCACCCGTGATCTTGGCCTTCTTCTCTTCGTAGATGGTCTCGATCTCTTCTCGCTCCTGCTTCAACTGTGCATGAGAGAGCTCCAACTGCTCGTTGACCTCCTCATTACGCATGCTGATCTGGAACCACTTCTCCTCGCCAATATCCTTGAGGTAGCTCTTGGTGATCTTGTCACCCGACTTGATGTTGCCCGGTCCCTTCTCAGCGACCTTACCGGTCAGCAGCTTCTCCAGACGCTCGAAGATATCCTGTTCGATAATCGCCTTGCGGGAGTTGAGGTTCTTGCGTACATCATCCAGTTCCATCTGCTCGATATCGAGGGAGCGCTTGTCCTTCTTGATCCCATCACGGGTGAAGACACGCACATCCACCACAGTACCGGCCATGGAAGACTTGGCACGCAGCGAAGTATCCTTCACGTCGGAGGCCTTCTCACCGAAGATTGCACGCAGCAGCTTCTCCTCAGGAGTGAGCTGGGTCTCGCCCTTCGGCGTCACCTTACCCACCAAAATATCACCCGGCTGTACCTCGGCACCAATGTAGACGATACCAGACTCATCCAAGCGGCCCAGTGCAGACTCACCCACATTGGGGATATCAGAAGTGATCTCTTCCGGCCCTAGCTTGGTATCACGCGCCATACAGGTGAGCTCTTCGATGTGGATCGTGGTGTAACGATCCTCTTCAACCACACGCTCGGAGATGAGAATGGAGTCCTCGAAGTTGTAGCCGTTCCATGGCATGAAGGCGACCGTCAGGTTCTGACCCAGTGCCAACTCACCCATATCGGTGGAGGGGCCATCTGCCAATACATCACCACGAGCAATCAGATCGCCCGGTTTTACCAAGGGGCGCTGGTTGATACAGGTGTTCTGGTTGGAACGGGTGTATTTGGTCATGTTGTAGATATCCACACCGGACTCACCCGCCGCAGTCTCATCATCATTGACCCGTACCACCACACGGCTGCCATCGACAAAATCGACCACACCGCCACGCTTGGCAACCACTGCTACACCGGAGTCGACCGCCACATCACGCTCGATACCGGTACCGACCAGTGGCTTCTCAGCACGCATGGTTGGAACCGCCTGACGCTGCATGTTTGCACCCATCAAGGCGCGGTTCGCATCATCGTGCTCAAGGAAAGGAATCAGCGAGGCCGCCACCGATACAATCTGACGTGGAGAGATATCCATATACTCAATCACATCCGGGGAAGCCAGCGTCGACTCATTCATGTGACGGCAGGTGAGCAGGTCGTCGGTCAGACGTCCATTCTCATCCGTGTTTGCGCTCGCCTGAGCAATGTGGAAGTTGATCTCATCATAGGCGGAAAGGTAGGCAATCTCATCGGTCACCTGTCCATCCACTACCTTGCGGTACGGGGTCTCGAGGAAGCCATACTCATTGGTGCGGGCATAGACCGCCAGGGTATTGATCAAACCAATATTTGGACCTTCCGGAGTCTCAATCGGGCAGACACGACCATAGTGGGTTGGGTGTACATCACGTACCTCAAAACCGGCACGCTCACGGGTCAGACCACCTGGGCCCAACGCAGAGATACGGCGTTTGTGGGTCACTTCCGACAACGGATTCACTTGATCCATAAACTGCGAGAGCTGGCTGGAACCGAAAAACTCCTTGATTGCTGCCGAAATTGGCTTGGCATTAATCAACTCCTGCGGCATCAAACCATCAGACTCTGCCAGATTGAGGCGCTCCTTCACGGCACGCTCAACGCGCACCAGGCCGATACGGAACTGGTTCTCTGCCATCTCACCCACGCTACGGATACGACGGTTACCAAGATTATCGATATCATCCACAATACCGTGACCATCCTTGATGCTGATCAGCATCTTCATCACATCAACGATGTCTTCGTTGGAAAGGGTACCCTCACCGGTCAGCTCTTCACGCGCCAGACGACGGTTGAACTTCATCCGCCCAACTGCGGAGAGATCATAACGGTCAAAACTGAAGAAGAGGCTGTGGAACAGATTCTCGGCGGACTCCTGCGTGGGCGGTTCACCCGGGCGCATCATGCGGTAGATCTCTACCTGAGCCTCCAGCTGACTCGCTGCACTATCATTGCGCAAGGTATCAGAAAGGTAGCCGCCACGATTCAGCTCATTGATATAGAGGGTCTTGAATTCGGTAACACTCGCCTCCTGAATCGCCTCCAACAGCTCTTCAGTAATCTCGTCATTGGCAGAGGCAATCAACTCACCAGTATCGGTATTGATCAGGTCATGACCCAGCACGCGGCCAATGACAAACTCAGCCGGAACCTCCAGCGAGGTGATCCCGGCCTTGTCCATCTCACGAATATGTCGTGCGGTGATCTTGCGACCCGATTCAACCAGTACCTTCTTGCCATCCTTGATATCAAATCCGGCCACCTCACCACGCAGGCGCTCGGGAATCACCTCAAACTGGAAACCGCCATCGCTACCGGTAAAGGTCTCCATCTCAAAAAAGAGATCGAGCATCTCCTGTGAGGAGTAGCCCAGCGCACGCAACAGAATGGTTGCCGGCAACTTTCTGCGACGATCGATACGAACGTAGAGCAGATCCTTGTGATCAAACTCGAAGTCGAGCCAAGAGCCACGATAAGGGATGACACGAGCGGAGAAGAGCAGCTTGCCTGAAGAGTGGGTCTTGCCCTTGTCATGCTCAAAGAAGACACCGGGTGAACGGTGCAGCTGAGAGACGATGACACGCTCAGTGCCGTTGACTACAAAGGTGCCGTTATCGGTCATCAGCGGGATATCCCCCATGTAGACCTCCTGCTCCTTGATGTCCTTGACCACCTTGTTCTTGGAGTTCTTGTCGTAGATAACCAGACGCACCTTGACCCGCAGTGGTGCAGCATAGGTCATGCCACGCTGCTGACACTCCTGCACATCAAAGGCAGGGGTTCCGAGGCGATAACTGACATACTCCAGTGCCGCTGCACCGGAATAGGCCTCGATCGGGAAAATGGAGTTGAACGCTGCCTGCAGACCAGTGCTCTTGCGATCCTCAACAGCGACTCCCTGTTGCAGGAAATCACGGAAGGAGTCGAGCTGGATGGCCAGCAGATAAGGCACCTCCATCACATCGGGACGTTTACCAAAACTCTTGCGAATTCTCTTCTTTTCAGTAAAAGCGTATGCCATTGGAACCCTCTATCATCAAAATGTGTTGTGAATCAGACCGCTATTGAAGCCATCTGGTTCACGGAAACTTGTTGTTCGCTGTCTGTACGGAGGTGAAAAATCCCCGCCTCCAACAGCGCAAAAAGGCCGGCGGCAAAAGTGCCGCCAGCCAGATCGCATTACTGCGATGCGACTGTGGAGATCAGCTTACTTGACCTCAACAGTTGCGCCAGCCTCTTCGAGGTCCTTCTTCAGCGCCTCAGCCTCATCCTTGGCAACGCCTTCCTTCAGCGGTGCAGGAGCAGACTCAACCAGAGCCTTCGCCTCCTTCAGACCCAGGCCAGTTGCGCCACGGACCGCCTTGATCACGCCAACCTTGTTGTCGCCGAAGCCAGCCAGGATTACGTCGAACTCAGTCTTCTCTTCCGCAGCACCGCCAGCGTCGCCGCCAGCTGGAGCTGCTGCTACTGCAACCGCTGCTGCTGCAGATACGCCAAACTTCTCTTCCATGTCAGAGATCAGCTCAACAACTTCCATTACGCTCATGTTGGAAATGGCTTCCAGAATATCGTCTTTAGTTACTGCCATTTTAATTACTCCTAAAAAATAAAATTACTGTTGTGTCTTACGACAATACTTTTCGTCTCATCACAAAAATCGTGATGATCTCAATCGTTGTTACGCTGCCTCTTTCGCATCGCGTACTGCCGCAACAGTACGAACCAGCTTGGAGTGTGGCTCAGCCAGAGTACGAACAAACTTCTCGACCGGTGCTTTCATCACGCTCATCAACATAGAGATGGCCTGATCACGAGTCGGCAGGTCTGCAACCGCACCCAACTGGGAAGCATCCAACAAAGAGTCACCCAGGGACAGCGCCTTAACCACCAGCTTGTCATGATCCTTGGAAAACGCCTTCATTACCCGAGCAGCACCGCCTGGATCTTCCTGAGAGAAGCCCAGAACCAGAGGCCCAACCAGCGCCTCATTCATGCACGCATATCCAGTATCTTCGAAAGCACGACGCGCCAGAGAGTTCTTCACCACTCTGATCTGCACACCGGCTTCACGAGACTTGACACGCAACTCGGTCAGCTCTTCCACAGTGAGTCCACGATACTCAGCCGCAACAACGGAGAGTGCAGAGGATGCAACTTCGTTGACCTCGGCGACGACGGCTTTCTTCTGTTCAAGATTCAATGCCACGTACTTATCTCCTTAACATCCGAGACAGATTTTCTCTGTCTCTTCGCGCATAATGCGCCCTAAAGTTCACCATCCCAGATCGGCAATGGCTTACTCACCCACGGCACAACAGCAACAATTTCTGTTTGCGTTCCACCGTCTGCGTTGGTATTACCAGTTGAGGTAAAGATTACGTTCTGCAAGCAGAACACCAACGGTCTTTGACGACTACAGCCATCCAAAACTCCGGATGGCTGTAGTGCAAAGTTTTTTACTTTGAAACCTTATTTGGTTTCGAGCGTACTCTGATCCAGAGCGAGGCCTGGCCCCATGGTAGTGGAAACCGTCACCTTCTTCATGTAGACACCCTTGGCAGCACTTGGCTTCTTCTTGTTCAGATCCACCATCAACGCCTGCAGGTTGCCAATCAACTGCTCGGCATCGAAATCCACCTTACCGATCGAAGCGTGAATGATACCCGCCTTGTCGGTACGGTAGCGCACCTGACCAGACTTGGCGTTCTTCACCGCACCGGCAACGTCTGGAGAGACAGTACCCACCTTGGGGTTTGGCATCAGGCCGCGTGGGCCGAGAATCTGACCCAGCTTACCCACTACACCCATTGCATCGGGAGAGGCGATCACGACATCAAAATTGAGGTCTCCGCCCTTGATGGTCTCGGCCAGATCATCCATACCGACTACGTCAGCACCTGCCTCTTTGGCGGCATCGGCATTGGCGCCCTGAGTGAATACTGCAACACGTACCGTCTTGCCGGTACCATTAGGCAGTACTGTAGAGCCACGCACAACCTGATCAGATTTACGTGGGTCGACACCCAGATTGATACTCACATCCACAGCCTCGGCAAACTTCACTGTAGAAAGCTCTTTCAGCAGATTGAACGCCTCCGCTGGATCGTACAGCTTACCCGCCTCTACCTTCTCTGCAATCGCCTTTGCGCGTTTAGTCATCTTTGCCATGATTTAGTCCTCCACATTCAGGCCCATGCTACGCGCACTGCCTGCAATGATTCGAACGGCAGCATCGATGTCGTTCGCGTTGAGATCAGCCATCTTGGTGTTCGCAATCTCTTCCAGCTGCGCACGGTTGACGGTACCCACTTTCTTCAGGTTAGGCTCACCACTACCCGACTTGATGCCCGCCGCCTTCTTCAACAGAATGGATGCAGGTGGGGTCTTGGTGATATAGGTGAAGCTGCGATCATTGTATACCGTGATCACAACCGGAACAGGCATGCCCTGCTCCAGACTCTGTGTAGCCGCATTAAACGCCTTACAGAACTCCATGATATTGACACCGTGCTGACCCAGTGCCGGACCTACCGGTGGACTTGGGTTTGCCTGACCTGCAGGAACCTGCAGTTTGATATAGGCTTCAATCTTCTTTGCCATGATTTACTCCTGATTGGGTTCCAACGCTGTTGCACCTCAATGGGCCAACCAGCTCCCCGTTACACACCACAGCCTCTTTGGCAAAGAGACTGTGCTAAAAAAATTCTATCCTTTGGAGACCTGTCCAAAGTCGAGCTCTACCGGCGTGGAACGGCCAAACACCTGTACCGACACCGTGAGCTTGTTCTTCTCGTAGTTGACCTCTTCCACCACACCATTGAAGTCAGCAAATGGCCCGTCAATAACGCGCACCATCTCGCCCGCTTCGTAGAGAACCTTGGGACGTGGTTTCTCGATACCATCCTGAATACGCTGCAGGATATTCTCTGCTTCTCGATCGCTGATTGGAGCCGGACGATCCACCGTACCACCGATGAAACCCATCACTTTGGGCACATCCTTCACCAAGTGCCAGGCACTGTCGTTCATCTCCATCTGCACCAGCACATAGCCGGGGAAGAACTTGCGCTCGCTCTTGCGCTTCTTGCCATCAGGGCGCATCTCCACTACCTCTTCACAAGGCACCAGAATCTCACCAAAGGACTCTTCCATCCCTTCGCGCTCGATCCGCTCTTTCAGCGAACGCGCCGCTTGATGCTCAAAGCCGGAATAGGCGTGTACCACATACCATCGCATCGCCATGATTCATTACGCTCCTGTAAACACTCGGACGGCCCAGACCAGCCCCATATCCAGCAACCACAACATAAAGCCAACAATAATAACCATCACCACCACCATCAGTGTTGTCTGTGTTGTCTCTTTACGGGTGGGCCAGACCACTTTGCGTGCTTCCATTCTGGCACCTACCATGAAACTCCAGGCTTCACGCCCAGTCTCTGTCTGCAGCGCAACTGCAGCACTCATACCGACCATCGCCAGCAGACCCAGTGTCCGCATCAGGGTCGAGTATTCAGACAACAGATAAAAGCCAGCCATCCCTGCTACAAGAATCAGGGCCGCAATTGCCATTTTTACGCTATCTGCCATCTCTATAAATCTCTAAAAGTCAGTTCTGTACCGAAATAATGGCAGGCCAGGAGGGAATCGAACCCCCAACCTGCGGTTTTGGAGACCGCTG
>CAYQFH010000108.1:0-8943 GCA_964416755.1 uncultured Piscirickettsiaceae bacterium
TATGCGCTGCTCGATGATTTCTCTCAACATGATATTTTTCTCCATGTGTACGCCGGTAACATCAACAAGAAAATAGCACATAGCATGCCAATATCTAGCACATTATTAGCACGGAGCAATTGTAACATATTGAAATTTGAGGGAATGCTTTAGCGTGAGAGGCCAGCGTCCTAACCGCTAGACGAAGAGAGCACGGACTTTGCAATAACAAAGCGGTGCGTATTCTGCCATGGCAATAAAACAAGTACAATACGCCACTATGAAAAAAAGTGGACATGAAAATCCTGTTGAGAGTGGACAGAAGAGTCGTGCTGGCGGCTGGCTGAAACGTCTCTTCTCCTCGTCGAAAACACAGGTGGTGGTTCAGGATGAGCCGACTGTTTTTGAGCGCTCAGAGCATCCAATTTCCCGCTCTCAGATGAGTCGCAATGCGGTCAAGGTGTTGAATCGTTTGCATCAGGCCGGTTATGGCGCCTATCTGGTTGGTGGAGGAGTGCGTGATCTGATGCTGGAGCGCGAACCGAAGGATTTTGATGTGGCCACCAGTGCTACGCCAGAAGAGGTCAAGGCGCTATTTCGCAACTGTCGCCTGATCGGTCGCCGTTTCCGCTTGGCACATGTTCACTTCGGACGTGAGATTATTGAGGTGGCGACATTCCGTTCCGGGCAGGAGAGTAGTAAGAGCGAGAATGAGCAGACCGAAGACGGGATGATTTTGCGGGATAACCAGTACGGCACGTTGGAGGAGGATGCGTGGCGTCGAGACTTCACCATCAACGCACTCTACTACAATATCGGTGACTTCTCGGTAGTCGATTATACTGGTGGCGTTGAAGATCTGGAGCAGGGGCAGATTCGTCTGATTGGTGATCCGGAGCAGCGCTATCGAGAGGATCCGGTGCGAATGTTGCGTGCTGTCCGTTTTGCGGTCAAGTTGGGATTTCAGATTGAATCAGCTACCGAGGCCCCGATCCGGCCACTCTCCAATTTGCTGGAGCAGATTCCACAGGCACGCCTCTATGAAGAGTTCCTGAAGATGTTCCAGGCGGGCCAGGCACTGGAGACCTTTGAAAAGCTGCGCCACTACGATCTGTTCCGTTACCTTTTTCCGATGACTGATCAGATGCTGGCGGAGGAGGAGGGAAACTTCCCTCACACCTTCCTGATGCGGGCACTGGAGAATACGGATTATCGGGTTGCTGCTGGCAAACCGATCACCCCGGCCTTCCTGATTGCAGCGTTGTTGTGGGAACTGGTGCGCCAGCATGCCGATGCCTCGCAAGAGACCAACCCCGATAGCGGCCAACGTTTGCCGGAGAATGTGCGTTTGCACCGTGCCGGGCAACACGTTCTGCGTCAGCAGCGAAAAAGCCTGTCGATGCCGAAACGTTTCGCGATTATGGCGCAGGAGATCTGGGAACTGCAGCCCCGTTTTATCCGCAGGCGTGGGCGTCAGCCCTACCGCTTTATGGAGAATTCCCGTTTCCGTGCAGCGTATGATTTTTTACTGTTACGTGCAGAGGTGGGAGAGGTGGAACAGGAGTTGGCGGATTGGTGGACCGATTTCCAGAAGGTGAATGCTTCAGAACGTGAAAAGATGTCCAATAATGCGCCTGGTGAAGGGAAACCACGTAAACGTCGTCGCCGTCGTAGAAAAAAACCGACAGTACAAGCAAGTGAATAGTGGGTATTGAAAGCGGTGGGTTCTGTCATCTGGCAGACTATAGTAGTCTACAGTTGTAGTCAGGAATTTTCTGATTTTGAACACAATTGAAGTGGCAATAGGGCTGGGGAGTAATCTTCAGGAACCGCGGCAACAGATTCAGAGGGCGTTGGTTGCGCTGGAGCATATTGCTGCAGGTGAAGTGAAAAGCTCATCACTCTACAGCACACCTCCAATGGGACCGCAGGATCAACCGGACTACATCAATGCAGTAGCGCTGTTTGAGACGGCAATGGCTCCGTTGGAACTACTGGATGCAATGCAACAGATTGAGCAGGAGCAGGGGCGAGAGCGCAGACGCCATTGGGGAGAGCGCACGCTGGATCTGGATCTTCTGCTCTATGGGAGAGAACAGATCTCGCACTCTTGGCTTGAGGTGCCGCATCCAGGAATTGCGCAGCGTGCCTTTGTGTTGGTGCCGCTGGCAGAAGTGAGAGGGGAGGTATTGGATATTCCGGGGGTAGGCAGAGTGGGAGAGCTGTTGTTGCAGTGTGACAGTAGTGAAATTGTGAAATTGGGTAGTGAGCAGTAGATAGACGTTGATAGAGAGATGGCAGCAGATAGAGTAACGGTCTCCACCTTGATGGAGATGAAGCGGCAACAACAGAAGATTTCGATGTTGACTGCGTATGACTACAGTTTTGCACAGCGGGTTGATCGTGCTGGTACCGATGTGGTGCTGGTAGGAGACTCTCTGGGGATGGTGATTCAGGGCAAGGAGACTACGATTCCTGTAACTATGGATGAGATGGTCTATCACACACAGATGGTGGGACGTGGGTTGCAACGTGCGCTACTACTGGCTGATCTTCCCTTTATGAGTTATGCCACACCGGATGAAGGGTTGCGCAATGCGGGACGTCTGATGAAAGAGGGTGGTGCGCAGATGGTCAAACTTGAAGGCGGTGCGGATCAAGTGGGGACGGTTGAGCTGCTGGTCAGTCGCAATATTCCTGTCTGTGCCCATCTTGGATTGCAGCCCCAGTCGGTACATCGTTTGGGTGGCTACAAGGTGCAGGGGCGCGAGAAAGAGAGTGCCCGGCAGATGGTTGCTGATGCGGTTGCGCTGGAGCAGGCGGGAGCCTCTATGCTGGTGTTGGAGTGCGTCCCCTCGTTGCTGGCGAAAGAGATCACCACTGCATTGCAGATTCCGGTCATCGGGATCGGTGCCGGGGTTGATTGTGATGGTCAGGTTCTGGTGCTCTATGACATGTTGGGGATTACCGGGGGGCATATTCCAAAATTTGTGAAGAATTTCATGGAAGAGCATGGCTCTGTGGCAGAGGCACTGAAAGGCTATGTTTTTGCAGTGCAGCAGAAGCAGTTTCCCACCGAAGCAGAGAGCTTTCATTGATGGAACAGGTTGAGCAGATTGCGCCGCTACG
This sequence comes from uncultured Piscirickettsiaceae bacterium, assembly GCA_964416755.1. Lineage (GTDB taxonomy): Bacteria > Pseudomonadota > Gammaproteobacteria > Thiopontia. The sequence continues at coordinate 3,109 of CAYQFH010000108.1, forward strand.
TGCGCAGATTGTCAGCTATCGCTCTGCGAGTGAACGCATCGCCTTTGTGCCGACGATGGGGAATCTCCATCAGGGGCATCTGGAGCTGGTGCGTCAGGCTAAGCAGCATGCCGATCGGGTGGTCGTCTCGATCTATGTCAATCCGACCCAGTTTGGTGCTGGAGAGGATCTGGACAGCTATCCAAGGACGCTCAGTCGGGATTGTGAACTGTTGATTGCCGAAGGGACTGACCTGCTGTTCACGCCCGATGATGCAGTGATGTATGGCGAGGGTGAACGTGCAAATCTGACGCAGATTGTGGTGCCCGGAGTTTCGGATCAGTTTTGTGGCGCATCGCGTCCGGGTCACTTCACTGGAGTGGCAACCGTGGTGACCAAGCTCTTCAATATTGTGCAGCCGGATGTTGCGCTGTTTGGGCAAAAAGATTATCAGCAGTTGCTGGTGATTCGACGTTTGGTGGAAGAACTCAACCTGCCGATTGAGATTATCGGTGTTCCAACCTGGCGTGAAGCGGATGGGTTGGCGATGAGTTCTCGTAACGGCTATCTGACTGCCGAGGAGCGAGCGACTGCTCCAACACTGAATGTGGTATTGCAATCGATGCGTGAACAGTTGCTTGGGGGGAATAGCACATATGCCCTGCTTGAAGCAGAAGGAAGAAAACTGCTGGAGGAGGCCGGTTTTGAATTTGACTATCTCTCTATTCGCCGATATGACCTTGAAATGCCTGATTCGGCGTCAAAAGAGTTGATCATTCTGGCTGCAGCACAGCTGGGAGCCACACGTTTAATTGATAATTGTCCCCTTGTTCTGAGATAATAAAACAATGCAAGTGACACTACTGAAAACCAAACTGCACCGTGCAACCGTGACCCATTCCGAATTGGAATATGAGGGTTCGTGTGCGATTGATGGAATGCTGCTGGATGCATCCGGGATCATGGAGTATGAACAGATCCATATCTACAATGTGAATAATGGCGAACGTTTTGTCACCTATGCCATTCGTGCCGAGGAAAATTCCGGGATTATTTCAGTGAATGGTGCGGCGGCACATAAGGCAGATCCCGGAGATATTGTGATCATCTGTGCCTATGGTTCGATGGATCAGGTAGAAGCGAGACAGTTCAAGCCCGAGCTGTTCTATCTGGCAGAGGACAACACAATCAAGCGTACTGCCAATACCATTCCCGTACAGGCAGCCTGATTTCAGTAGCTGGCAAGGGAGTCAGTCAAAGAGGAAAATCTTCGTATGGAAGATTCGCCTTTTCCGTTTATACGAGGGACAAGTGCTGGTCAGGCGCAGCTCATGTAGTTGCGGAATGAGCCAAGGTCATGCACCTGATCAAACCCCATCGATTCCAGGTAACTTTTTGCCATTCGGGTTCGGGCACCACTGACACAGTAGAGGATGATAGGGCGTTCTCTGTCGAGAATATCTGCAGCGCTCTGAATGGACTGCAGTGGAACATTGACTGCGTCAGGCAGGCACCCTTGGGCATACTCCATCGGGGTGCGTACATCGACCAGTTGACCATTCTCTTCTCTCAGTAGTCGCTGTGCGTCCTCACAGCTGATATTTTGTGCAAACATATCTGTCTCACTCTGTCTTACATTGAGCCGGTAGAGGAACCTCGATCAGGAGAGATATTCTCTGTGGCCTTTCATTAATCTGATAGCGAAAGAGTATACTGTATTCAATAGTTTTCTTCAATGCTTATTCTTTTGTTTTTTGCTCGGTTTTTCGATTTCTTCGAATTGCTATCACGATACCAATAGCAAGAATTACTACAATAAATAGAATGCCTTTAATCATCTAGTTCAAGTCAATTATGGTTGATATTTGAGGCTTGGGTTTGAGCGTAACCAGGTCGGAGTAGGGGCCGTGCATTGAAACATGCCCCTGTATTCGCTCTTCACCATCGTAACTGTATTCGAAGCTGTAGAGGCGTTTGAACTGGAGGCGGCCATGGTTATTGCGTTCAATCTCGATCTTTTTCAGTGAGACCGTTTGATCCAGTAGTTGGGCCCCGTAATTCTTGCAGGTGAGACGACTGATGGTGACAGCGCGTTCACGTGCTCGCATACTGCTGAACCAGAAGAGTACAAGCAGTGCAGGGATACCCGTCAGAAGCAGGTTTTCAATCAGCTCTCTCATGAATGGGTCGGCACTTTATCACAACTGTTGAAGGGCGGGTTCAGGATAATGGAGGAAAACGGGAAATTTTACTCCGGTTTGATTTTGATTCTGTTTAAGGAATAAAATGGAAACTGATGTCTCAATATAATTAAGTGAGTGTGGAGGAGGAAGTGGTGAGTATTATTCGCCTCTTTTCGAGGAAGAGTGGGACTGTGCGCAAGCGCATTGTGGGAGCACGAGAGCGGCTGTTTCGCATTGCCTATTCGTGGTGTCATGACCGCCACCTTGCAGATGATCTCTGCCAGGAGACGATCATTACCGCGCTGGAAAAGGTGGATCAGTTGCGCTCGGAAGATACATTGGATGCCTGGATGTTTCGTATCATGCAGAATGAGTATCGAAAGAGTTTCAGAAAGGTAAAGAGAGTTGTTGAGGTGGAGGATATCGAGCCTCATCTGGAGCAAGAGGCTCCGGCAGAGCAGGATATTGAACGTGCAGAGGAGATTCTGCAGGTGCGTAGTGGACTGGAGCAGCTCAAGGAGAACCAGCGCATGATTGTGACGCTGGTGGATATTGAAGGGGTGAGCTACAAGGATGCGGCAGAGATTTTGGATATCCCGATTGGGACAGTGATGAGTCGGTTGGCCAGGGCAAGAGATGCATTGAGTCGACATATTCGGGAGGCGACAGAGAAGCGCGAAAGAGTGGGAGGAGAAGCTTTGCGCAAGGTGCATAACCACCTGAAGGTGATGAAGTGAGAATGAATGATGAGCAAATATCAGCATGAGATTTCGGAAGAGATCCTGAATGCCTTTATCGATGGGGAGATCGAATCAGAGGAGAAGATCGAGATTCTGCGTCAACTGGGTGATAGTCCGCAGTTGACACGCCGCACCTGTGAACTGATTCGCACCAAGGAGCTGTTGCGTTCAGCGTACAGTGATGTCACTCCTCCACCTCAGACCAGACCGATCGAAACCGAACCCCATACACGTTATCGCTCAGTAGCCTGGGGTGGAGCACTTGCCGCTTCACTGCTGGCGGCCACAGTCTTGTGGAATGGTGCCGGTTTTGAGCAGTCGTCTCTGAATAGTGTTCCGGTTCAACAGAGCGCCTTCTCACCCGTTGCCTTCCAGCAGGCAGAAGAGGCTGCCACACTGAGAATCGTTTTCCATCTCACCTCATCCAACCCGTTGAGGATGGGGAAACTGCTGGATGATGTTGAATTGCTGCTTGATCAGACGGAGCAGGTGAATCAGAGTGCGGTGGTTGAAGTGATTGCCAATGGAGAAGGGCTGGATCTATATCGCTCCGGGATAACCTCCTATGGTGATCGGCTCCATGAAATGACTGAAGGTCATCAGAACCTCCGCTTTGTGGCGTGTCAGCGCACGATTGATCAACTGGAGTCGGATGGTGAAGGCAAGGTACATCTGCTGCCGGATGTAGTGCGTGCCGGGTCAGGAATCTCTCAGGTGATTCAGCGGCAACAAGAAGGCTGGTCCTATATTCAGATTTAATTGTTGATGCGTCTGTTTCTCCTTGTTGCAACACTCTGTTTTGCACAATTTTCCACTGCAAAAAATGACCATGCTGCCCAGCTCGTGGTGTATCACATTGCGACGGCTGACGAGCGGCAACAGAATATTGCACTTTTGAATCTGGAGAACCATCTGGATGAGCTGCAGGAGCGCGGTTTGACTGCGACAATCAAGGTGCTGCTGGAGGGAGAGGGGGTGGAGCTGTTCTCTCAAGCAATCAGGGAACCAAAACTGCAGCAGCGTATCCTGGGGTTGCAGCGACGTGGTGTCGCCTTTCTTCTGGGAAGAGAGAGTGTGCAACAGCGAGGGTTGGACCTTCAGCGGGATATGCTCTCACATGCAATTGATGATGTGGTTGATAACGGGTTGCTGGAGTTGGTGAGATTGCAGCAGCTGGGGTATGCCTACATTCCCTATCTTCCAAGATGAAAAGTTGAGAAAAAATTCGTCACTTATTGGAATAACCAAGTATAGTCGTGGGTCGTAGAGTGAGTGTTACGGTGTTTTAGTGCTCACGGCCTACACAAACCGGATGATGATCCACTATTTTACTGATTAGATGAATAATTTAAGGATGTTAGATATGAAGAAGAACGTGTTGATGATGCTTGGTGCAGTTGCTGCATCTACCCTCTCTGTGAATGCCTTTGCAGATGCAGCGGCAGACTATATGGGGGCTTGTAATAGCTGTCACAACATCGCTGTCGCCCCGGCACTACAGGCTCCAGGCGTAGGGGACAAGGCGGCTTGGGCACCACGTATCGCCAAGGGCATGGATGCGCTCTACGCTACGGCAATCAACGGTTCTACAGTCAATCCGGTAATGATGCCCCGTGGTGGTTCATCGCTGAGCGATGACAAGTTGAAGGCGGTTGTGGACTATATGGTCGCCCAGTCCAAGTAATCTTTCTCCTTGCCTCTGTAACTGACATCCCTGCTACAGAGGCAGGGGAGATATAAAAAACAAGCTGTACCGAAATTAGCTGTTACAAAAACAAGAATACAAATACAAGAATAATTGGGTAGATCACCATTCAAGAGTGGTCACTCGGAAAAAACCAAAGGAGTTAGTGGATGTCATTGAATAGACGTGAGTTCATCCGTCTGATGGGGCTTGCTGGCGCTGCCGGTCTGGTGCCTACAGCAGCGTTGGCCGACAAAAACCCTGCAGAGTCTCTCTACAACCGCCCAATGAAGGGCAATGTGCGTATTCTCCATATTACGGATACCCATGCACAACTCAATCCGATCTATTTCCGTGAGCCCAATGTCAATATGGGGTTTGGCTACGGTTACGGCAAGGCACCCCATGTGGTGGGCAGCCGATTCCTCAACCACTTTGGAATTGCAGACAACAGTATCGAGAGTCACGCCTTCACCTATCTGGGCTATGAGGAGGCGGCACGTCGCTATGGAAAAGTGGGAGGCTTCGCTCACCTGAAGACCCTGGTCGAGCGTCTGCGTGCTGAGGCAGGTGATGGCAACAGCCTGTTACTGGATGGTGGTGATACCTGGCAGGGGAGTGGTACCTCCTACAAGACTCGTGGTATGGATATGGTCAAGGCCTGTAACCAGCTCGGTGTGGATATAATGACTGGCCACTGGGAGTACACCTATCTGGATCATGAGGTACTGAAAAATATCAACGCCTTCAATGGAGATTTTGTGGCGCAGAATGTGCGCGTGCGTGATGAGGCGTTGTTTGACTATCGCTATGCCAACTTTGAGGGCTTTAATGAAGACAGTGGCCACGCCTTCAAACCCTATGTGATCAAGGAGATGAACGGGGCGCGTGTGGCGGTGATTGGTCAGGCGTTCCCCTATACGCCAATTGCCAACCCCTCTCGCTTCATGCCGGACTGGACCTTTGGTATCAGTGACGACACCATGCAGGAGTTGGTGGATGAGGTGCGTGAGAATGAGCGCCCGGATGCGGTAATCGTGCTTTCACACAATGGCATGGATGTCGATCTGAAGATGGCCTCGGTGGTCTCTGGTATTGACGCGATCTTTGGTGGCCATACCCATGATGGCATGCCTGCACCGACATTAGTGAAAAATGCAGGTGGTCAGACTCTGGTCACCAACGCAGGATCAAACGGAAAGTTTGTCGGGGTGATGGATCTCGATATTCGCAACGGCAAGGTGCAGGG
>CAYQFH010000109.1:0-8700 GCA_964416755.1 uncultured Piscirickettsiaceae bacterium
ATTCAGTCAGAGATGAGTTAATACGCTTGGGATGGAAGATATCCACAGCCAAGGAGATGCTGGATGCCCTCTAACCAACACCTGGCCCCCGGAATGCGAGTCATCATCCGCGATGAGGAGTGGGTGGTGCGCAAGGCGGAGCTATCCTCCGATGGCGGACAACAGCTCACCTGTGACGGTCTTTCTGAATTGGTCAAAGGAACAGAGGCGATCTTCCTCACCCAACTCGAAGGTGAGATACAGATCCTCGATCCGGTCGATACCCAACTGGTTGATGACGATTCTCCAGGGTACTCGCGCTCACTGCTCTATATCGAGAGCCAGCTACGCAAGCGTGCAATTAATGACCAGAAGATCCATGTGGCCCACCAAGGTGCAATGGACTTGGTGCCCTATCAACTCGACCCGACACTACAGGCGCTCAACCAACCCCGTCAGCGTATCCTCATTGCCGATGCGGTAGGCCTTGGTAAAACGCTGGAGGCGGGTATTCTCACTTCTGAGCTGATTCACAGGGGGCGGGGCAAGCGCATTCTGGTGCTCACCCTCAAAAGCATGATGACCCAGTTTCAGAAAGAGTTCTGGAACCGCTTCACCATCCCGCTGACCCGTCTTGACTCATTGGGATTGCAGAGAGTACGCAGCCGTATCCCGACCAACCACAACCCGTTCTACTACTACGACAAGTCGATCATCTCCATCGACACCCTCAAGCAGGACTCCGAATACCGGGTCTATCTGGAGCAGGCCTACTGGGATATCATCATTATCGATGAGTGTCATAATGTCGCAGAGCGTGGCAGCAACAGCCAGCGTGCCCGCCTCGCCAAACGGCTCTCTACCCGTTCCGATACCTTGATCATGCTCTCGGCGACCCCTCACGATGGTCGTGCCAAAAGCTTTGCCAGCTTGATGAACATGCTCGATCCCACGGCAATCTCCGATCCTGAGCACTACAACAGAGAGGACTTCAGCAGCAAAGGATTGGTGGTACGCCGATTCAAGAAGGATATTCAGGATCAGGTCGATCGTGAATTCAAGAAACGCCACGTAACCAGTGATCGCCACACCGCTACAGTAGAAGAGGAAGGTGCTTACGAGGCACTGCTACAGATTCCGTTCACGCGTAATGGAGAAACCATTACCGGTCACAAGGGATCACTACTGCGCGTCACCCTACAGAAGGCACTCTTCTCCAGCCCTGCGGCCTGTAGTAAAAGTGTGGCGGAGCGTATCCGAAAGCTTCAAAACCGGGATGAGACCAGTGAGGATGAGCGGCTAGAGATCGATGCACTCCAGACACTGGATCGAGCACTGCAGTTAATCACTCCGCAACGCTACGCCAAATACCAGGCGTTAATCAATCGCCTTAAAAGTACCCAGTTTGGCTGGTCGCCAAAAGTGGTCGATGATCGACTTGTGATCTTCTCGGAGCGAATCGAAACCCTCCACTTCCTACAGCAACAACTACAGAGTGATCTCAAGCTCAGAGCCAGGCAGATTACACTGCTGCATGGTGGCATGAGCGATATCGAACAGCAGGAGATCGTCGAACAGTTTGGTAATCGGGAGAGCCCTCTACGTCTGCTGCTCTGCTCTGATGTCGCCTCCGAGGGCATCAATCTCCACTACCAATCCCATCGCCTGATCCACTTTGATCTCCCCTGGTCACTGATGGTGTTTCAACAGCGTAATGGTCGTGTGGACCGCTATGGGCAGGAGCATGAGCCACAGATCCTCTACCTCATTACCGAAAGTCAGCATGAGACCATCCGGGGGGACATGCGCATCCTGGAGGTATTGGAAGAGAAAGACCAACAGGCCTATGAAAATATCGGTGACCCGTCCGCCTTTATGGGAGTCTACGATGCGGCAGAAGAGGAGAAACTTACAGAGGAGGCGATTGCAACAGGGCAGCAGCCCCAGCAGTTCGACCAGAAATACCAGCCTGATCAACACAAAAACGAAGGCGATGATCTGCTCGCGCTCTTCCTGGGCACAGCAGAACCCGAAGAGGAGACCGCAGCATCAGCAGACCCCCAGGAACAGAGTACCGATGAAATTGCACTGCCCATCAGTCTCTACCCAAACCATTACGACTGGTGCAAGGCAGCGCTGAATCAGATTGTCCAAAATGGGGAGCCGCTCCAGTTTACCGCTCATGATCAGAGCCAACAGCTCACTCTCACCGCCAGTGATGACCTTCTGCACCGTTTCAAATTTCTACCTAGAGAGATTCAACCGCAAGAGGGACAAATTACGCTCACCGACCGGATCGATACTATCAAGCAGGAGATCGCCCGCAGCCGTGAGGATGAGAATGCATGGCCAAAAATTCACTATCTCTGGCCGCAGCACCCTGCATCCGAGTGGTTGGCTGACCGTATGATGAGTGCCTTTGGCCGTCACACTGCACCGGTCCTCACGCTCAAGCAGGGGGTTGAGAGCAATGAAAAGCACTACCTCTTCTCCGGTCTGATCCCCAACCAGAAGAGCCACCCGCTGATCAACGAGTGGTTCTCGGTCCGTTTTATTAATGGACAGCTCGATACGATTCTTCCGTTTGAACAGATCATCGAACAGACCCAGCTGGGGCAACGTCCAATTCCCAACCCCAACCGTGTTGAGTTGCCGGATCAGGCGCAGCTTCAAAGGCTACTCCCAGAAGCAGTGGCCGAGGCGCGAGAGTGGATGAAGCAGCAGCGTAACCAGTTTGAAAAGGCAATCAACCAGAAACTGGATGCCCAACTGGAAGAGCTGGATCGCCTCAAGGCGGGACAGCTACAGCAGCTGGAGCTCTCACTCAACCAATCTGCAGCAGCAGAAGGCCGCAAGGCACAACAGCGTGCGCTGCGGCAGCAAGAGATTGAGGAGGTCTTTGACCACTACCTGATGTGGGTGCAGGAGACCATGACCACAGAGCCTCAGCCCTATCTGAAACTGATCGCTGTAATACAGGGGGAGGGATAACATGCCAGTCACCGAAACTGCCGCCACCTGGATCGGCATCGAGAACGAAAATGAATTCTACTCCCACCACTACCTCTCGGAGGTATTCAGTGGCGACATCAAGGATACCCTGAGCCAATGGGGAGATGCAGAGAATTCGGGGGGGGATAAAGCGCCCTATACACAACTACGAAACCTGCATCAGCTCTACTTCTCCAACAATGAAAAGATTCTGCGTGAACGCAGTGCGGCAGAACGTATTCGCCTGCAACGTGAACTCTTCCAGCAACTCATACAGGTGCTGGGGTATGACTGGCAACCGCATAATCGTACACTGGAAGATGGAGTAGAGATCCCGTTGCTTGCGACTGCGGGCAATTCCCATGCCTCGGATCTGATTATTATTGGTGGCTACGATGCACAGCAGGAAGGTGTTGATCCGTTATCCCTAACACCGGACAAGGCCCAATTTCACGGGGAGGTTCCACCGGATCGGGAACTGCTCAAACAGAGCTGGAACGAGATCATCACTAAACGGATCTTCGCCCAGAACCATCCCCCACGTTGGGTGCTGCTCCTCTCCAACCGCCATCTGCTGCTGATCGATCGCCACAAGTGGAACCAGAGCCGCCTGCTACGCTTCGACTGGGATGAGATTCTGGGTAGAAGAGAGGAGGCAACCCTTAAAGCGACCAGTGTGCTGCTCCACCACAGCAGCCTGCTTCCGCAGAGCGGAGAACCGCTGCTCGATACGCTGGATGAGAACGCCCACAAGCATGCATTCGGGGTCAGTGAAGACCTGAAATATGCGCTACGAGAGGCGATTGAACTGCTCGGTAATGAGGCTGCGCTACAGCTGCTGCAGAAGTCCGGTATTGGCTATAGCGGTAAGAGTGCTCTGGAGCCGGAGCAGCTTACTCGTGAATGTCTGCGCTACATGTACCGCCTGCTCTTCCTCTTCTATATCGAGGCGCGACCTGAGCTGGGCTATGTCCCATTCGACTCCGAGGCCTATCGCAAGGGTTACAGTCTGGAGTCACTACGTGATCTGGAGATGGTACGGCTGGAGAGTGAAGCGGCTCGCGATGGCCGTTACCTGCACGACTCTATCCAGCAACTCTTCCGCCTGATCCACCAAGGCTATAGCGGAGTAGCGGGTGTGCAAGGGGATGACCTCAGTGGCCAGACGATTCACAACAGCTTCCATCTGGAGTCGCTCGATAGCCATCTCTTCAATCCCAAATTTACCCCGCTGCTGAATCGTGTGGTGTTCCGCAACCAGACCCTGCAGCGCATTATCGAGCTGATGTCCCTCACCCGACCCACCACAGCTCGAGGCCGGAGGAGAAGGGGGCGGGTCTCCTACGCCCAACTGGGCATCAACCAGCTTGGTGCCGTCTACGAGGCACTGCTCTCCTACCGTGGATTCTTTGCAGCCACAGACCTCTACGAGGTGAAAAGTGCAAAGGATAAGGAGGATATGCTCAACACCGGCTACTTTGTCCCCCCTTCAGAGTTGGAGCACTATAGCGAAGAGGAGCGTATCTACGACAAGAACGAGGCGGGGGATCGGGTGCTGCGTCTCTACCCCAAAGGGAGTTTTATCTACCGCCTCGCCGGTCGTGACCGTGAAAAATCCGCCTCCTACTACACACCGGAGGTACTGACCCGAGCGCTGGTACAGCAGGCGCTGAAAGAGCTGCTCAAGGAGAAAAGCGCTGACGAAATCCTCAACCTCACCATCTGTGAGCCAGCAATGGGAAGTGCAGCCTTCCTCAACGAGGCCGTAAACCAACTCTCTGAGGCCTATCTTTCCCGCAAGCAGAAAGAGCTGGACCGGCGTATTCCTCATGACCAATATGCCGCAGAGCTACAGCGGGTACGGATGTACATTGCGGATCGCAATACCTACGGGGTTGACCTCAACCCGGTGGCTGTGGAACTGGCCGAGGTCTCTCTCTGGCTCAACGCCATCCATCCGGGGCGGCAGGTACCCTGGTTTGGGTATCAACTCTTCAATGGCAACTCACTGGTTGGTGCAAGACGAGAGGTGCATGATAGTGCTCGATTAACCAGGCAACCCAAGGAGCAACTCTGGTACAGCCGCGCACCTACAAGAGTTATCCCTTCCCCCTTTAAGTACCCCAAAAGCGGGCATAAAGGGGAAGGTAGGGATGGGGGTAGAAAGAGGAAATCCAGCGAAATCTACCACTTCCTCCTGCCCGATCCCGGTATGGCCAACTATGGCGATAGAGTGGCGAAGCAGCTACGCCCTGAAGCCTTCAAACAGCTTAAAAAGTGGAACACCGCATTTAATCAACCCTACACCCAACAGCAGATCGAACTGTTGCAGACATTGAGTGAACGGATCGATCAGCTCTGGGCAGAACACACCACACAGCTGGCCAACGACCGTGACCGCACCGAAGATCCACTCACCGTCTGGCCCACACCGGTTCAGGAAGAGGGGAGTACCACCAGCGACAAGGATCTGATCCGTACCCAGGGGATCTTCAACCAGAACAGTCAATACGCCTCCAGCTATCGCCGTCTCAAACTGGTGATGGATTACTGGTGTGCCCTCTGGTTCTGGCCGATCGATGAGGTAGAGCAACTTCCTACGCGGGATGAATTCATCGCCGAGGTGGGGCTGCTGATCAATGGCAATGTGATGGAGGTAGAGACTATTGAGGAAGGGCCTCGGCAGCAGGAGTTGTTGGTTGCAGAAGAGTCTCACTCCACTACAGACCCGATTCCAAACACGACTACAGCACCCAATACCGAACAACATCAGCTCAATCTGGAACCGGAACAGCAGCAACCGCAACTTCACGACCACCGTGGTCAACTCCATCTGGAACGGGTGCTGGAGTACTTCCCCAGACTGCAACGGGTACAACAGCTGGCTGAACAGCACCGCTTCTTCCACTGGGAGCTGGCCTTTGCCGATATCTTCCAGCAGCGCGGGGGCTTTGATCTCATTCTTGGAAACCCCCCCTGGCTCAAGGTGGAGTGGAAAGAGGGTGGCGTACTGGGCGATGCCAATCCACTCTTCCATTTGCGCAAACTCTCCGCCAGTAAGCTGGCAGAGGCAAGAGCAGAGGCCTTCGAGCAATTCCCAAAGCTGGAACAGCAGTGGTTTGCTGAGTATGAGGGGCAGGAGGCAACACAGAACTTCCTCAATGCAACACAGAACTATCCACTGCTAAAAGGGGTGCAGACCAATCTCTTCAAGTGTTTTCTGCCAGTGGCGTGGCGAATTGGGGCGGAGCAGGGGGTGAGTGGATTTCTCCATCCGGAGGGGATCTATGATGATCCGAAGGGTGGAGCATTCAGGGCTGCGCTCTATCCACGGTTGCGGGGGCATTATCAGTTCCATAACGAGATGGCTCTTTTCTCTGAAGTACATCATGCAACGATGTTTAGCATCAACTTGTATGGGACTCCCAAAGCCATCCAGTTTGCTCATCAAGCCAATCTTTTTGCTCCTGCAACCATATTCCAGTCCGAGCAGCATAATGGAGAGGGGACTATTCCCGGAATCAAAAATGAGGAGGGCAAATGGAATACGGTGGGTCACGCAGATCGAATCATCCAGGTGGATGAAGAGGCACTCACCACCTTTGCCAAGCTCTATGATGCGCCGGGCACCCCACCCCAGCAGGCGCGACTCCCTGCACTCCACACCACCCAGCTGCTCTCGGTGCTGGAGAAGTTTGCCCAACAACCGAGACGGTTGGGGGATCTGCAGGGGGAGTATCTATCGCTGGAAATGTGGCATGAAACGAATGCCCAGAAAGATCACACCATCCGCCGGGAGACCCGCTTTCCACAGGGAGCAGAGGAGTGGATACTCTCCGGCCCGCACTTCTTTGTAGGGGTGCCGTTTTACAAAACTCCAAGAGCTGTATGTACTCAGAACAGCCACTACGACATCCTCGACCTCACCACCCTGCCAGATGACTACCTGCCCAGAACCAACTATGTTCCGGATTGCAGTGCAGAGGAGTATGCCAGACGCACCCCAACTGTACCGTGGACGGATGAGCAGGGGAGAAAGCGGAAGGTTACGGAGTTTTATCGGTTGATTTGTCGCAAGATGTTAAGTCAATCAGGAGAAAGAACTCTCATCCCAGTATTAATGCCAATGGGTTCAGGTCATGTGCATGGTTGTACATCATTTACTTTTCAATCGACAAGTCTGTTACTCGGTTCATTGGCGGGCTGGCAAAGCCTTGTGATGGATTTTTTTGTGAAATCAACTGGAAAAGCTAATTTTGGTAATGAGATGGCTAGGCAATTTGCTTATGTTGTCAACGATGATTACCGATCATATTTGCTGAGTAGGTCTGTAGTGTTGAATTGTCTGAGTGGCCATTTTTCAGAACTATGGGAAGAGAGCTGGGAAGACAATTTCAATCAACAACAGTGGGCAAAAACGGATTTACGTCTGCCCAATAACTTCTATAGTAGCCTGACACCACAGTGGCATCGCGACTGTGCGTTACGCACAGAGTACACTCGTCGTCAGGCGCTAGTCGAAATTGATGTATTGGTTGCAATGGCTTTGGGGCTCACATTGGAAGAGCTGCTCACCATCTATCGGGTCCAATTCCCGGTAATGCGCCAGTACGAAGCTGATACATGGTACGACCAAAATGGCCGAATCGTCTTCACCAACTCCAAGGGGCTGGTTGGGGTCGGGCTACCCAGAAATGCCAACAAGAAAGATCCCAACTACAGCCTATACCCTCATCCCCAGCCCTTCTCCCAGAGGGAGAAGGGAGCAAACAATCCCCCTCGCCCTCTGGGAGAGGGGTTAGGGGTGAGGGAGAACATCCCGCTAGGCTGGAACGACATCAAAGACCTCCAGTCTGGAACCGTCACCAAAACCTACACCGATGACACCCAATCCGGTGGCCCAGTAGAGAGAACCATCGAATACCACGCTCCCTTTGATCGTTGTGATCGGGAGGAGGATTACGAAGTCGTGTGGGAATACTTCAGCAATGAGTTGTCAGAGGAGGAATAACAGTGACGACTGTAAAAAAGTTGAGTAACCCTGTATCAACTGGCGGTGGTGGATCAAGATTTGAAGCCAATATTCAGGCAGCGTTCACAAACAAAAAAGGTGCCTGTTCTAACAATCACACAAACAGCACAATGCTTGGTTATTGTCAAGATGTTGAGTAGGGCATAAAAAGGAAATGACTGAACAACAAACCATAGAATACAAACAGCAGTGGCGCAGTGAATACCTGAAATGGATCTGCGGCTTTGCCAATGCACAGGGTGGTGAGCTGGTCATTGGAAAAAATGATCAGGGTGAAGTGGTCGGCATCTCTAATGCAAACAAGTTGCTGGAGGATATACCCAATCAGGTGAGAGACCTGATGGGCATTATCGTGGATGTTGATCTGCATCGTGAAGGGGGGCTGGAGTATCTGGTGATCCGTGTCGATGCCTATCCCTATCCGGTCAGTTATAAGGGTGAATATCACTATCGTAGCGGCAGTACCAAACAGGAGTTGAAAGGTGCGGCCCTGGATCGGTTTCTGTTGAGCAGGCAGGGCAAGCATTGGGATTCTGTCCCTGTCCCTCATCTCTCAGTGGATGATTTGAGTGATGATGTGGTTGATCAATTTCGCCACCTTGCCCTGAAAAGCAAAAGGCTGGATCGTGATGTACTGAATGAACAAACGGCTCTGCTGATTTCTCGGTTGCATCTGATGGATGGTGAGTACCTCAAAC
>CAYQFH010000110.1:0-8615 GCA_964416755.1 uncultured Piscirickettsiaceae bacterium
AGCAACAGCCGCTACGCCTCACTCGACCAGTGCCAGAAAGAGATCCGCAGGGCCGAGGAGATCTACTATAGCAACCGCATCCCCTATCAGGATACCAGTCAGGTCTCAATCGAGGAGATCGCCACCATCATCCTCGACAAGACCGGTCTGAAACGACGTTATTAACCCTACGCAAGGAGCACACAACCATGCAAGGCAACACCTTCAACTATCCCCTTCCCGATAGCGATGGCCAGTTTGGTGAGTATGGCGGCAGCTATATTCCCCCGGAGCTGCAGACCATCATCGATGAGATCTCTGCTGCGTATGAGGAGATCAAGCAGGATTCTTCTTTTCTGGAAGAGCTGGCCCGACTCTATAAACACTATGTGGGTCGCCCCAGCCCGATCTTTCATGCCGAGCGGCTCTCTGCCAAGTATGGCACCGATATCTACCTGAAGCGTGAAGACCTCAACCACACTGGTGCACACAAGATCAACCACTGCCTTGGTGAGGCGCTGCTGGCAAAGAAGATGGGAAAGACCAAGTTGATCGCCGAGACCGGTGCCGGACAGCATGGCGTGGCACTGGCCACCGCCGCATCACTGGTGGGGCTGGAGTGTGATATCTACATGGGTGAGGTCGACATCGCCAAGGAGCATCCCAATGTGGTGCGCATGTATATCCTCGGTGCGCGTGTCATCCCCGCCACCCATGGGCGCAAGACCCTGAAAGAGGCGGTCGATGCCGCCTTTGAGGCCTACCTGCAGGACCCGGTCAACCAGTTCTACGCCATTGGCTCGGTGGTTGGCCCCCACCCCTTCCCGATGATGGTGCGCGACTTCCAGTCCATCGTCGGCAACGAGGCCAAGGAGCAGTTCAAGGAGATGACCGGAAATCTGCCGGACAATCTGATCGCCTGTGTCGGTGGTGGCTCCAATGCGATGGGGCTGTTCAGCGCTTTCCTGGAGGATGAGTCGGTATCGATGCATGGTGTCGAACCCGCCGGTCGAAATCTGGAGGAGGATGGCGAGCACGCCGCCACCATGACCAAGGGCAGCCCGGGCGTGATGCACGGTTTCAAGTCCTACATGCTGAAGGATGGCGATGGCGAGCCGATGGAGGTCTACTCGGTTGCCAGCGGCCTCGACTACCCCTCGGTCGGCCCGCAGCACAGCTATCTGAAAGATATCGGTCGGGTCAACTACGTCACCATCAACGATGAGGAGGCGATTGAGACCTTCTTTGAACTCTCCCGACAGGAGGGGATCATCCCCGCCATCGAATCGGCTCACGCAGTGGCCTATGCGCTGAAGCTGGCAAAAGAGGGAGAGAAGGGATCGATTCTGGTCAACCTCTCCGGTCGCGGCGACAAGGATATCGATTTTGTCGCTGAACACTGGGGCAAGGCATACGGCCTGCCCGACAAAATCTGACATAACTATTCAGTGATAATCCAACAAATTGAAGGCATAAAAAAAGCCCGGAGATAGTACATCTCCGGGCAAGCTCCAATCGCTTTATGCGAAGGAGAGACAGTCGTCATAGCCAATGGCTACTCTGCTTCAGCTTCCATTGGCTATGAGGGCTGGTTGTCAGACTCTACCATAGAACCCGGAATGGCAATCCCGAATTCGTATTTTTCATCCTGTTTTTAGATTATCGTCAAAAAGCGATCCACCATTAGCTCAAACTGATAATAATTCATGACTCATTTTTTGCCATTAAATAGTGCTTCAAACGAATCCGGCGACAGCTGCAGTGCATAAATCAGTGCATCTTCACGCTTGCCGCCCTGTACGCGATAATAATCTTTGCGCATTCCGATCTCATTGAACCCCATCTGCTGATAGAGTGCCTGAGCGATCTGGTTGGAGAGGCGCACTTCAAGAAACAGCATTTCAGATTGTTGCTTGCGTGCCTGCTCAATCAGCCATTGCAGTAGTGTACCCCCCAACCCCTGCCCCTGCTCATTCGGAGTGATGGCGATATTCAATAGCTGTGTCTCCCCCGCTGCCGTTGACTGTACCGCATACCCCACCACCTGCTGCTGTTGCTCCACCACCACCAGTAGACTACCGGCCTCCATTGAGTCGATAAAAATCTGATTGGACCAGGGAAACGGGTAGACCTGCTGCTCGATGCACTGGACGGCATCCAGATCACCACGCTCCATCTGCCGGATTAGAAATTTGCTCACAACCGGGCCAACGCTGCATGGAGTCGTTTCAACGCCTCCCAGGCTCCTCTCTTCTCCTCTGGATGTTGCAACAGATGTGAGGGGTGAAAAGTGTGGTACAGCTGTTGTACAGGCAGTGCCGCCCCCCCCAGTTGGAGCTGTAGCCGTGATCCCGAATCCTCGATCTGCCGCTGCATGAAGGTGACAAAGTCACTGTCGGCAAATAGTGTCTCATCATCCACCACCAGGCGCTGGTATCCGTTTTGCTCCACACCAATTGCGCTGAGCATTGCAGCCAACAGCTGTTCGGCCTGTCTGTCCAGTGGTATGGTAATCAACAGCAAGGGGGCAGTAGCCCCCTGAAGTGAAATCCGGTCGGAAAAATCCACAACGTTGCCCACCAGTTCCACTGTTTCAGACGGACTCTCTGGCAGCGGCAGGTCACGACGCATCCACTGCTGAATACCCATCGCCTGCAGATGAGGAGAGCGGGCGGCAATCATCTGCGCAGCATCCAGATGACCCAGCCAAACAGCGCCAGAATCAGAAACAGTTCAATAAAGGCGACCCACATTCAGATGGACTCCGTGTACCGGTTACAGCTGAGGATGTTCACGTGCCTCTGTGGAGTCGGATACTCGATTCAGTGCATGGATATAGGACTTGGCCGAGGCAATGACGATATCAGTATCGGAGCCCTGACCATTGATCATCACCCCATCTTTCTCTACACGCACGGTCACCTCGCCTTGCGCATCGGTGCCCTCGGTAATACTGTTGACCGAGTAGAGATCGAGTTTGGCGTTGCTGTTGGCCAGTTTTTCAATTGCACCAAAGACCGCATCCACAGGACCAGCACCAGTCGATTCCGCACTCTGCTCTTCGCCATCCACCAGCATCGTCACCTCTGCCTCCGGTGTCTCACCAGTCTCGGAGCAGACCTTGAGAGAGACCAGACGGAAACGCTCATTGGCCGCTGCCAGCGCAGTCTCATTAACCAGCGCCAGCAGATCCTCATCGTAGATCTCATGTTTCTTGTCGGCCAGATCCTTGAAGCGGGCAAAGGCCTCGTTCAACTCTTCCTGGGTATCGAAATCGTGTCCAAGGTCGTGCAGACGGCTCTTCAACGCACTACGCCCGGAGTGCTTGCCCATCACCATCTTGTTGGCGGTCCAGCCCACGTCCTCGGCCCGCATAATCTCGTAGGTCTCACGCTGCTTGAGTACTCCATCCTGGTGGATACCGGACTCATGGGCAAAGGCGTTGCTACCGACCACCGCCTTGTTGGGCTGTACCGGGAAACCGGTGATACTGGAGACCAGCTTCGAGCAAGGGACAATCTGGGTGGTATCCAGATTGGTATCACAGGAGAAGAGGTCCTGACGGGTGCGTACCGCCATCACCACCTCTTCCAGCGAGGCATTACCAGCCCGCTCGCCGAGCCCATTGATCGTACACTCTACCTGACGTGCCCCATTCAATACCGCTGAAAGCGAGTTACCCACCGCCAGACCCAAGTCATTGTGGCAGTGAACCGAGAAGATCGCCTTGTCGGAGTTGGGGATACGCTCGATCAGGTTGCCGATCAGGCTGCCGAACTGGTGCGGCAGGTTGTAACCGACGGTATCGGGGATATTCAGAGTGCTGGCACCGGCATCGATCACCGCCTCCAGAATACGGCAGAGGAAGTCCGGCTCTGAACGGCCGGCATCCTCTGGAGAGAACTCGACATCATCGGTGTGCTGACGCGCCCAGGTGACCGCCTTGACCGCCTGCTCCACCACCTCATCCGGTGACATGCGCAGCTTCTTCTCCATATGGATCGGCGAGGTGGCGATAAAGGTGTGGATACGGCCGCGGGCCGCGGGCTTCAGTGCCGCACCTGCAGTCTCGATATCCTTCGGCAGCGCACGAGCCAGACCACAGACCACACTCTCCTTGACTGCCTCCGCCACCGCCTTGACTGACTCGAAATCACCCGGACTGGCGATTGGGAAACCGGCCTCGATCACATCCACACGCATCTTCTCCAGTGCCCTGGCGATACGCAGCTTCTCCTCCATGTTCATCGAAGCACCGGGGCTCTGTTCCCCGTCACGCAAGGTGGTATCAAAGATAATTAACTGGTCTGCGTTACTCATGATCACTCTTCTCTACAGGGTTATTACTCGTTTCGGTATCGGATTCTGTGGGTCGGTTCTCTCTACCCTCTCTGGATAGTCGTATTGCTCGCCGCTTTCTCAACTCTAGCAGATTGAAGGCAGGCCCCCATAGCGCATAGAGCAGAAAACCGAAAAATAGAATCTGTGGTGGATCGACCGAGATCAACACCATCACCGCCACCATCAGAATCATTGCCACAAAGGGGATACGATCCTTCAGGTTGAGCTCCTTGAAGCTGTGGTAGCGAACATTACTGACCATCAAAACCCCCATCATCGCGGTAATAAAGGCCGCAATCACGCTGAACTGTGTGGTGAGATTCTCCGCCTCATAACCATGCTCCACCGAGACCCAAACCAGACCCGCCACTACCGCCGCTGAAGCCGGACTCGGCAACCCCTGAAAATAGCGCTTGTCCGCAATACCAACCTGAGTATTGAAACGGGCCAGACGCAAAGCCGCCGCAGCAGTGTAGATAAAGGCGGCCAGCCAGCCATACTTGCCCAGAGTGGAAAGTCCCCAGAGATAGACCACCAGCGCCGGGGCCATGCCAAAAGAGAGCATATCAGCCAGACTGTCGTACTGTGCGCCAAATTCGCTCTCGGTATTGGTCATGCGAGCAACGCGCCCATCCAGCCCATCCAGCACCATGGCGATAAAGATGGCCGTGGCGGCATCGGCAAACTGCCCCTTGATGGCGGATATGATGGCGTAGAAGCCGGCAAACAGCGCGGCTGTGGTAAACAGGTTGGGGAGCAGATAGATCCCCTTTCTACGCTGTTCTGTACTGTTCTCGTTCATCTTTCTATTATCCATTTATCGTGCTGATTGCTCAATGAAAAAACGCCGGTCTGAATGAATCAGTACCGGCGTTTTTTCGGATCGTTTGAACTTAGTTTACAGACTTGTCAACGATCTTGTTGGCACTGATCCATGGCATCATGGAACGTAGCTGCTCACCCACCACCTCAATCTGGTGTGCCGCATTGTTGCGACGGTGTGCAGTCATCTCAGGATAGTTGGACATTCCTTCCAGAATGAAACGCTTGGCGTACTCACCATTCTGGATATTGGCCAGCGCTTCGCGCATCGCCCAACGGCTCTCGTCATTGATCACCTGAGGACCGGTCACATACTCACCATACTCGGCATTGTTGGAGATGGAGTAGTTCATGTTGGCGATACCACCCTCATACATCAGATCGACAATCAGTTTCAGCTCATGCAGACACTCGAAGTAGGCCATCTCAGGGGCGTAACCACCCTCTACCAGCGTTTCGAAACCGGCCTTGACCAGCTCGACCGCACCACCACACAGTACCGCCTGCTCACCGAACAGATCGGTCTCGGTCTCGTCCTTGAAGGTGGTCTCGATGATACCGCTGCGACCGCCACCGATGGCAGAGGCGTAGGAGAGCGCAATATCCTTGGCGTTGCCGTTCGCATCCTGCTGGATTGCGATCAGATCTGGAATACCACCGCCCTTGACGAACTCACTGCGTACCGTATGACCCGGTGCCTTGGGGGCAACCATGATCACGTTCAGATCCTCACGTGGCACCACCTGGTTGTAGTGGATGGCAAAACCATGAGCAAAGGCCAGAGTAGCGCCCTCTTTCAGTGAAGGCTCAACCTCATTCTTGTAGAGCTGAGACTGGAACTCGTCTGGCGTCAGAATCATTACCAGATCAGCCGCTGCAACAGCCTCAGGTACGCTTTTGACAGTCAGGCCAACAGACTCCGCCTTGGCAGCAGAGGCTGAACCGGGACGAAGACCCACAGTAACGTCTACCCCTGAATCCTTCAGGTTGTTCGCATGGGCATTACCCTGAGATCCATAACCGATAATCGCAACCTTCATCCCCTTGATGATGGAGAGGTCTGCGTCCTTGTCGTAATAAACGTTAATGCTCATCGTCTTCTCTATTCCTAAATAAAATAAAATTCAACCAAACTACTACACACCGTAACTGTCCAGATTGCTTCTGAAAGTCTTCAGTTCAAGGCAGAAAATGTGAGTTTACAAGTGTAAATGACCATTTTCCAACGCAGAAATGGAGGCTTTCAGGAGTGAGCTGGGCAGTTACTCCCGGAAAGCGGGGAATTATCCATGAAATGGGAGGCTAGTGCTAGATCTTTAGTACTTCAGCACCACGCGAGATACCGGATACACCTGAGCGCACCACCTCCAGCAGTGGATAGTGCTCCATCGCCATGATCAGCGCATTGATGCGCTGGCTGTTGCCGAGCAGCTCAATGACACAGGTGTTCTCGCGCTGGTCGACAATATCAGCCTCATGCGCCTCGATCACCTTGCGCACCTCATCACAATCGAGTCCCTCGGTGCTGATCTTGACCATCACCAACTCACGCTCGATATGGTCACCCTCAGTCACATCATTGACTTTAACAACATCAATCAACTTATTGAGTTGTTTATTAATTTGCTCGATAATTGCCTCAGTCCCAGAGGTCACGATAGTCATTCTGGAGAGGGTTGGATCATTGGTTGGGGCTACAGTCAATGTCTCAATATTGAAGCCGCGAGCAGAGAAGAGGCCCGCCACACGGGAGAGTGCACCCGACTCATTTTCCAGCAACAGGGAGATAATATGTCTTGAATCGCTCACGTTCTCTCTCCTTTATACCAAGATCATTTCGTTGAGACCGGCACCGGCAGGCACCATCGGATAGACATTCTCCTCCGGATTGATGATGAAGTCCATGAAGACCAATTTGTCTTTCATCGCCATCGCCTCCTCCAGTGCTGCAGTAACCTGCCCCGGATCAGTAATCCGCATACCCACATGACCATAGGCCTCTGCCAGCTTAACGAAATCGGGCTGATTCTGTGTCTCCAGCGTCACCTCGGCATAACGGCGCTCATAGAAGAACTCCTGCCACTGTCGAACCATGCCGAGGAAGCCGTTGTTGAGGTTGATGATCTTGACCGGCAGATTGAACTCCCGACAGGTCGCCAACTCCTGAATATTCATCTGAATACTGCCATCACCAGTGATGGTACAGACCGTTGCATCCGGATGGGCGAACTGCGCACCCATTGCTGCAGGCAGACCAAAACCCATTGTTCCCAGTCCACCAGAATTGATCCAGCGATTGGGCTTGTCAAATTTGTAGTACTGCGCAGCAAACATCTGATGCTGTCCCACATCGGAACAGATATAGGCCTCTCCATGGGTTACCTTGTAAAGCTCTTCCAGAACATGCTGTGGATGGATCAGGCCATCATCGTTCTTGTAGGCGAGACAGTCTTCACTGCGCCACTCGTTGATCTCACTCCACCAGGTGGAGTGCTTCTCTTCAGCGACAGAAACTCGCTCTTTCAACAACGTCACCATGTCGGCCAACACATCCTTCACACAGCCAACGATCGGCAGATCCACCTGTACATTCTTGGAGATGGATGAGGGATCAACATCGATATGGATAATCTTGGCCTGCGGACAGAACTTCTCGATATTGCCCGTCACGCGGTCATCAAAGCGTGCACCGACCGCAATCAACAGATCGGTGTTGTGCATCGCCATATTGGCCTCATAGGTACCATGCATTCCCAACATGCCGATAAACTGCTCATCGGTTGCAGGATATCCCCCCAGCCCCATGGAAGTATTGGTGACTGGCACTTTGGCCAATTTCGCAAACTCGGTCAACTCCGCTGCAGCATTACCAAGAATGACACCACCGCCAGTGTAGAGCACCGGGCGCTCAGCAGCCTGCACCATTTCGACCGCCTGCTTGATCTGGGCAGGAGGCACCTCATAACTCTGCGTATAGGAGCGAATCTCTACGCTCTCAGGGTAGCTGTACTCTGTTTTGAAGCCGGTAATATCCTTGGGGATATCAATTACCACAGGGCCTGGTCGACCCGTTGTCGCAATGACAAAGGCCTTTTTCAGGGTCTCGGCCAACGCTTCGATATCGGTGACCAGGAAATTGTGTTTCACGCAGGAACGGGTGATACCGACAGTATCCACCTCCTGAAAGGCGTCATTACCGATCAGCGGTGTTGGCACCTGTCCGGTAATGACCACCATTGGGATCGAGTCCATATAGGCGGTCGCGATTCCGGTTACTGCATTGGTTGCGCCGGGACCGGAGGTGACCAGCACCACACCGGGTTTGCCATTGGAGCGGGCATAGCCATCAGCCGCATGCACTGCACCCTGCTCATGACGGGTCAAGACATGCTTGACCGCATCCTGACGATAGATCGCATCATAAATATGGAGTACCGCCCCACCGGGATACCCGAATACATATTCGACACCCT
>CAYQFH010000111.1:0-8414 GCA_964416755.1 uncultured Piscirickettsiaceae bacterium
GCAGTACCTTGCCATTCTTGGTTTTGGGGTACTCCTTCATCACATAGAGCTGCTTCGGTGATTTGTAGCGTGCGAGCCGGTTCTGTCCGTAAGTGAGGATCTCCTCCTCCTCTTCCGGGGTGACATCCCGATGAGCAATGATCGCAGCAGCAACGATGGTTTTTCCTGCGGCGATATCGAGGCCGAAGGCGACACAATCGGCCACCAGAGAGTGGGTCTTCATCACCCGCTCGATCTCATGGGGGGAGACGCGATAGCCAAAGGTGTTGATGATGTCATCCTTGCGTCCGAGGAACCAGATATAGCCATCCTCATCCCGTTTGGCGTAGTCGCCGGTAAAGAAGTAGCCGTTGCGTCGTGCCTGACGGGTCTCCTCCTCCAGCTGCCAGTACTCCAGAAAGAGGCCGGGATCGTTGTCATCGATACAGATCATCCCCTCCTCTTCCGGGCCAACCTCTTCCAGCGTCTCCGGGTTGAGGATCTTCACCATGTGGCCCGGCTGTACAAAACCTGCAGAGCCGGGGCGGATCGGACGGAACTTGGAGTGAGAGATGTAGTAGGAGAACTCACTCATCCCGATTGCCTCGTAAATATCTTGTTGAAAGCGCTCCTGCCAGGCGAGGATCATCTCGCTGGAGAGGTGTTCACCGGCACTCATGCAGTGGCGCAGGGTTGGGGCGTCGGCTAGTGTGGCATCGGTCTTCTGGATGATCTGACGATAGATGGTCGGTACACCGATAAAGATGGTGCACTTGTGACGCTTGATCAGGTCGATCCAGATATCCGGGGAGTTCTTGCCTTCGTAGGCGACTACAGTATGGCCGTGATAGAGCGGGTCCATCAGTGCAGAGCCGAGCACATAGGTCCAGTTGAACTTGCCGGAGTGCATGATGCGATCCTGCTCACCGAAGGAGAACCAGTACTGACTGGCAGGCTCACGACCGACCAGTGAACGGTGTGAGTGCAGCACCCCTTTGGGGAAGCCAGTGGTGCCGGAGGTGTAGACCAGATAGGCGGGTTCGCCGGATCGGGAGTTGTAGTGGTTGGGGGTCTTGTCGGTAGTGGCCAGAATCTTGTTGAGGCTGTGGACGGTGATCCCCTCCGGCTTTTCAATCTCGTCGGTTGAACTGATCCCGGCAACGATCACATGCTCCAGATTGTCGAACCCCTCCAGGTAGGGGAGTAGTGCGCGGTAACCGGATGGAGAGAGCACCAGCGCCTTGGCCTGTGAGTCCATCGCCAGATACTTGACTTCGGAGCCGCTTAGCAGGGTAGAGGTGGGTACCGCAATGGCACCACGCTTGATGCAGCCGAAGAAGGCGATTGGATAGGCGAGTGAGTTCTTCAGGCAGATCAGCACCCGGTCACGCACGTTGACATCGATGGAGGTGAGGAAGTTGACGAACTGGTCCGACTGCTCGCTAAGCTCCTTGAAGGTGATCTCGGAGGAGCCGAGGTCGCTGTCCTCAATGATCATTGCGGTGCGATCCTCTTTGTCCGTGCCGAGATGGCGCGAGGTGCAGGCAACACCGATGTTCAGAAATTCGGGTACGTTAAATTCCCAGTCAGGGTAGGCTGTAAGTTCCATAATGAACCCCCTTAAATTTGACCATAAGGCCAGTTTTCACGAATGACATGTACCGGCAGCAGGCTCAATACCTCGAGCGCAAACATGTGGTACTCCTCCTTCAGCGAGCGCAGTGCAAAGGCACGCAGGATGTTTTGCAGTGCCTTGCCGAACATCGGTGGATCCAACATTTCGCCCTCATAACGGATGGCTCCACCCAGCAGTGCATCAGCCGCAATGGCCGCCTTGAGAATGGCGACATCCCGATCCACCTCATTGGGGGAGGGGGTGAAGGCGACCTTGCAGAGGTTGATGTGGTTGGGGTGGATCACCTGCTTGCCGGTCAGACCCATGGCGTTCTCGGTCTTGGCGTGGTCGTAGACGCAGCGTGAGGCATCATCCCCGTGCAGGTCAAGCCAGCGACGGATATCCTTCTGTTCCACCACCTTGTCCGGCATCATGTGTGGAGTCAGCATCACCTCTACGCCGCCAATGACGCCGACGCCATTGATACGTGCCTCCATCGTCAGCAGGTTGAAGAAGGTGCCCAGCTCTGTAATCCAGTTGTTGGGGGTGATCTTGTAGGCCATCGCCTTGGAGAAGTCGTGGATACCGAAGACCACATGGCGCACGGTGGGGTACTGCATCAGTCGGCTGGCGATCTGCAGTGACTTGGGGTGCTCGATGATGGGCTGGATCTCCAGCTCGGCACCAATCGAGACCAGCCAGGAGGAGAGGTCACGGATCTCGGCATCGCCATA
Organism: uncultured Piscirickettsiaceae bacterium; assembly: GCA_964416755.1. GTDB lineage: Bacteria > Pseudomonadota > Gammaproteobacteria > Thiopontia. The sequence continues at coordinate 2,329 of CAYQFH010000111.1, forward strand.
GAGTTCTCCCGCCTTGGCCAGCATGATCACATCGATGTAGGGGTGAACCTGCTTGATCAGTTTCAGGTCGGCCTCATACTCGGAGGTGCGGAACTGGTTGATACGCAGTGCGATCTGGAAATTGCGCTGCGGGAACTTGGGCAGCTCCTGCAGCAGCAGCTCACGGCTCATCGCCTTCTGTCGACAACCATCCTCGAGATCGAACAGCAGGGTATGGGCGTTGGTCTTGTAGGCGTGCTTCTGCAGCCTCAGCTTCGCCTGCTCCATGCTCTCGTAGGCGCCGTCGAGCGGGTTGAATTTAATCGGTGGATAGTAGATCTGGATGCCTGGCCAGTGTCCGCCAAGCACACGGATCAGCTGATCCTTGTTCTCTATTGTGGTCAAGTCGATGCTTGAGCTAATCGGTTCTACCATGGATTTATCCCCAACCATTAGATTTTGCTAATTAACTATGCAAATGGATTAAAAAATTCTGATTGCTTTTTTTAATAGCTAATTGAGAATATAGGCGGGTTATTTGATATTTGTCACAGAAAACCTTAAATACGGACTATTTGTCGGTCTAATAACAATGAGAAACGATACTGTTTTGGTGCGCTTACAGTGCATTGTGTAAAAACTTATAGTGGCAGGTATAATGCTGATAAATAACAAATTTTAGAGGAATCAAAAAAAATGGGAAAGGTGGTTAAATCTCATTTACTCCTCTTTCACTATCTGAAAGGGTGGGGATTTCTGCTGCTGTTGTCCCTGATTTTCGCCATCGGAGCCAACTATTTTGTTGAACAGAGTCTGATTCGACACATCAAGCAGTCGTTGATCAATCAGGCACCTCTATATTGAGAGCCAGTTTCTGAAGTTGGGGGTGAGACGCTCGATCAGGAGATTGATGCGGAGATGATGGAGATCTTCAGGAGTAGCGCGGCGGGTTACAACAGCGTGATCAAGAACCTCGCCTCAGCAATCGAGCTTACCATGGATCTGCGGGTTGAACTGGGACAGGTTTTATAAGGAGCCTGTCAGAGGCAGCGCAAAGTCTGAACTCAGGGTGCAGGGTTGAAGTAGCGTAGATGAATCGCTTCAACCGCCTCCTCCAGCTCATCGCTCCACTCAGCGGCTGCAGCCGCGATATTCTCCTGCAGCTGCTCCATTGTGGTGGCACCGATAATGGTACTGCCGCAGAACCAGCGGGAGTAGACAAAGGCCAGTGCCAGAGTGGCTGGTGTCAGGTCAAGTGTGGCTGCCAGTTCGGCATAGGCGCGGATGGCCGGTTCCACTGCCGGTTTCTCGTAGCGTTGAGCAAAGCCGTCGAAGATGTTGACACGGCCCCGTGCGCTTGAGTCGCTGAGGTACTTGGCGCTGAGGTGACCGAAGGCGAGTGGAGAGTAGGCCAACAGTGGAATGTTCTCCCGGTATCCCATCTCGCGGAGCGCAGTATCATAGGTACGGTTGATCAGATTGTAGGCATTCTGCATCGATACCACGCGAGGTAATCCATGCTGTTCCGAGGCGTTGAGGAACTGCATCAGCCCCCAGGGCCACTCGTTGGAGAGACCGATATAACGGATTTTCCCCTCGTCGATCAGTTCAGCCAGCGCCTCCAGCGTTTCCACAAAGGGAGTGAAGTCGCGCTCCTCATCCGGGTTGAAGAGGTAGTTGCCGAACATCGGGGTATTACGCTCTGGCCAGTGTAGTTGATAGAGGTCGATATAGTCGGTCTGCAGCCGTTGTAGTGAGCCTTCCAGTGCAGTGCGCAGATTGGTACGGTTGAAGGTGTGATCGCCATCACGTACCCATGCCATGCCACGGCTTCCACCAGTCATCTTGGTGGCAAGAACAACCCGGTCACGTGGCTGATTGCAGAGCCAGTTGCCAACGATCTTCTCGGTACTGTGTACCGTCTCGGCCCGAGGAGGAACCGGATACATCTCGGCGGTATCGATGAAGTTGATCCCCTGTGCGGTGGCGTAGTCGAGCTGCTGATGGGCTTCCTGTTGACTATTCTGCTGACCGAAGGTCATGGTGCCGAGACAGATATTGGAGACAGTGAGATCGCTGTTACCGAGTGATGAATAGCTGACGTTCACGATGTTCCCTCGTCGATTATGTGGCAATGGCCGTTGTTGGGTTATGGTACAGTCTGATTCTGTAAAAGAGTAGGGGGCAGAGGTCACGAGGATCTCGATCAATTTTGGGGAGACAGAGATTTGACTCATGTCGACTGAGCAGAACATTCAGAGAGCACGCCTATTGCTGGTGGATGATCGTCCGGAGAATTTGACCGCGCTGAAGGCGATTCTGGATGATCTTGATGCGGAGGTTTTTACCGCTGATTCCGGTAATGAGGCGCTGGCTCAGGTGCTGAAGCAGGAGTTTGCCGTCGTGCTGTTGGATGTGCAGATGCCCGGCATGGATGGATTCGAGGTTGCTGAACTGATGCGCAGCAATGAGAAGACCCGAACGATTCCGATCATCTTTGTCACTGCGATCAGTAAAGAGCAGCAGTATGTCTTCAAGGGTTATGAGAGCGGTGCGGTGGACTATCTCTTCAAGCCGCTGGAGCCACTGGTTGTGCAGGGCAAGGTGCGGGTGTTCATCGAACTCTATCGGGAGCGCCAGAAGAGCAGAATGGCGCGACGAGAGGCTGAGGCGGCCAATATCGCCAAGAGTCAGTTTCTTGCCACCATGAGCCATGAGGTGCGTACCCCACTGAATGGGGTGATCGGTATGAATGAGATGCTGATGCATACCGAACTCAGCTATGAACAACGCAAGTATGTGGATCTTACCCGCCATGCGGCAGAGTCTTTGCTGGCCATGCTCAATGATGTGCTTGACTTCTCCAAGATCGAGGATGGCAAGTTGACGCTGGAGGAGATCGATTTTGATCTGCGCGGACATCTGGAGAAGATGGTGGATATTGTTGCGCCGCAGATGCTGCAGCGTGGAGTGGAGTGCATCTCCTATATCCCGCCGGGTATTCCCACGCAGCTCAGGGGAGATCCGACCCGCCTGCGCCAGGTGATTATCAACCTGCTCTCCAATGCGGTGAAGTTCACCGATCAGGGGACAGTAATAGTGCGTGTCGAACTGCTGTCCGAGGATGAGTACAGTGCCTCGCTACGGATCACCGTTGCCGATACCGGTATCGGCATTCCCAGGGAGCGTCAGCAGGAGATTTTCAACTCCTTTGTGCAGGCCGATTCAACTACAACCCGTAAGTATGGTGGTACCGGGTTGGGGTTGAGTATCTGCAAACAGATTGTGGTGGCAATGGGAGGTGAGATTGATGTAGAGAGTGAGGAGGGTCAGGGGGCCACTTTCAGGGTTGAGCTTACCCTTCCCAAGCAGTACAACTCCACACCGGATGAACAACCCGCTACGTTGGAGGTGCTGCATGGCAAACGCATCCTGATCGTTGATGATGAACAGACCAATCGTGATCTCTTCTCCAGCTATCTTGGAGATGGTGTGGTGTGTGAAATCGAGACGGTGGCAGATGGCTATGAGGCACTGGAGATGTTGCAACGGGGCCGCCTTGAGAATAACCCGTTTGATATTGCGTTGGTGGACAACCAGATGCCGGGGATGACCGGGTGCGAATTGGCCAGACGTATCAAGGATGATCCGCAACTGAGAGACCATTTGCGGATCGTGATGCTCACCTTCTTCTCCGATCAGGGAGAGCGTCGCCGGATGATGGAGATGGGATTTGATGGTTACATCAACAAACCGGTTCACCGTGAAGAGTTGATCAATCTGTTGTCTCAGGTGATGGAAAAGGAGCCATCCACTGTATCTGGAGAGGGCAATTGTGATCTTGATCCACATGCCATCGGGCAGGCACATGAGGCAGGACAGAAACAGACCGGCATTGCCTCCGGACAGCTGGATGGTCACCAGCTCAGGGTTCTGGTGGTGGATGATGAGCCCATCAATCAGTTCTTTATTAAAGGGGTATTGGTCAAACAGCTCAGCTGCAATCCGGATATCGTAAACAATGGTGAGCAGGCGGTGGAGGCGTGTAGAGAACAGGAGTATGACCTGGTGTTTATGGATTGCCAGATGCCGATTCTGGATGGTTACAGCGCAACAGAGCGCATTCGGCAGTTGGAGTTAAAACAGCCGGTCGTGGTGGCATTGACAGGCAATACCTCGGCAGAGGACAAGCGCCGGGCCAGCGATGCCGGCATGGATGTTTTTCTTGAAAAGCCGGTCTCTTCCCGGACCATTCTTAAAACGGTCAGTGAGTTCCTGGAGGCAAGAGGTCTGGTGCCCGGTCGCGATGGATAAAAATACCGGGATGAATATCCCCTTGGTGAGTTAGGAGATCTCAGTGCAACAATTTGGTTTTCTCAGCTTTTTTTCGGGTCTCTCCAGGCAGGTGCTGCTCTGGTTCCTGTTTATTGCGTTGGCACCCATTATCGTTGTCAGTTGGATCAGTTACGAGAATGCCCATGAAGAGCTGTTTTTGAGTACGCAGCATGATCTGGTGGATGCGGCAACAATACAGTCCCACCATATCCAAACCAATTTTCAGAGATTGATGGTGGACCTCAAAAATGAGGCCGAGCGCGAGAGTAACAGCCAGTTTCTGGAGCAGTTGATCGAGGATTTCCGTAATAGTGGGCAGACCGCGTCCGCCTATACCAAGAGCTTTCGCTGGGCCATGCTGATGGATGAGCATACCACGGAGCTGCGTACCTTCTGGAGTGCCTATGGCTATCACGATATTCTGATGGTCGATCTGGATGGTAATGTACTCTTCAGCTTTACTCAGGAGAGTGATCTGGGGCAAAACCTCTTTACCGGTGAACTCTCCAATACCCATCTGGCGGATGCAGTGGAGCATGCACTGGAGACGGGCGAAGTCACCTTCTCCGATCTTGAACGTTATGCTCCCTCCAATAATGAGATTGCAGGCTTTCTGATGAGCCCATTGCTGGATGTGATTGGAGAAAAGGTTGGGCTGATTGTGTTTCAGCTCTCCAACAATCAGTTGAAACAGTTGCAGGGTGAAAAACCCCGTTTTGGCAAGAGCGGACGCCGCTATCTGGTGGGTGAGGATCTGAAACTGCGTACAACAGATGCACTGGACGATCGCTATCCGGTGTTGGAGCGCAAGGTGCTGACAGAGAATGTGCAGCGCTGGCATGAGGAGTCTGTAAAAGAGAACGGTACGGGCAAGGAGATTGTGGATGCCACAATCTATCAAGGGCCTTACGGGGAACCGGTAATCGGTACCCACATCGCACTGGATGTCGCCGGGGTGAAGTGGGGCTTTATTGTCGAGGTCGATACCGCAGAGGCGCTTGCTGCATCAAACAAGCTGGCTGATCTGACGCTGATGTTGATAGGTCTGGTTGCTGTGTTGGTACTGCTCATTGCGCTGCCGGTAACACGCAGCATTGTCAGACCGATTGTGGAGATCTCCGTTGCACTGGGGAGAGTCGGAAAGGGAGATCTGCAGTCACTGCAGATTCATGCTCAACATGAACTAGGTTCTATGGTCCACGGTTTCAATGACATGATTCACAATCTGCAAATCTCGGAGCAGCGTACCGGCAGTCAGCAGTGGAAGCAGGAGGGTGCCAACCAGTTGATGGACAAGATGCAGGGAGATCAGGCGCTGATTGATCTTTCACGCAATACCATCACCTTCCTCTGCAACTATCTGAAGGCTCAGATCGGGGCTTTCTACATCGTCCGTAACGGACGCATTCTGCTCACCGGTAGTTATGCCTTTCGTGCGCGCAAGGGGTTTCACAATGAATTTGCGCTTGGAGAGGGGATGGTTGGGCAGGCAGCACTGGAGCAACAGACACTGCTGTTCAGTGATATCCCGCAGGACTACTTGGCGGTAGGATCAGGTTTGGGAGAAATTGCCCCCTCCAATATTATGGTGGTGCCGCTATTGTGGAACAACAAGGTTGTCGCACTGCTGGAGTTGGGCACCATGTCTCCACTCAATGAGCTGGAGGAGCAGTTTTTGGAGATGGTGAGCCCGGCGATTGCGGTGGCAGTGGAGACCTCGCTCTCAAGAGATCGTACACAGGAGCTGTTGGCAGAGACACAGGCACAGTCGG
>CAYQFH010000112.1:0-8367 GCA_964416755.1 uncultured Piscirickettsiaceae bacterium
GCCGGTATCACCATGGGGATCGCCCTGCTCTCACTGGCCAGAAACCGCAAGATTTCCCGCCCACTGGCGATGACCGGTGAATTGACCTTGACTGGACGGGTACTGCCAATCGGTGGCGTACGCGAGAAGACCATCGCAGCCCGCCGCCAGAATATCAAAGAGCTGATCTTCCCGGCCGAGAACGAGAAGGACTTCAAGGAGCTGCCGGACTATATCCGCGAGGGGATCAAACCCCACTTTGTTGACCATTTCGATCAGGTCGCTAGTATAGTATTTGATAAATAAAGTTATAGAGAAGCCTGCCCATGCCCCTGGAAACCATCAAGATCACCCACGATCCCTCCGATTTCGAACTCGACATGTTGGGAGTAAAGCACTGGGCGATCTGGAGCAAGGAGCCCTCCACCTTCCCCTGGAGCTATGAGTGCGAAGAGACCTGTCTCTTCCTCGCTGGGCGAGCTACGGTTACTCCGGACGGAGGAGAGCCGGTCGAGATGGGTAAAGGGGACCTGGTCACCTTCCCCGCCGGGATGTCCTGCACTTGGGAGATCCATGAAGCGGTCGAGAAGCACTACCGTTTCAGCTAACCGCTCTACTCACTCCGCATTATGTCTCTCCTGCAATTACAGGATATTCAGCTCGCCTATGGCGACCTCCCCCTGCTCGATCATGCCAATCTGATCATTGAGAAGGGGGAGCGGCTCTGCCTGGTCGGCCGCAACGGTACCGGCAAGTCGACCCTGCTCAAGGTCATTGCGGGAGAAGCAACCCCTGAAGATGGAAAGATCGAGCGCGGCACCACCCATATCGCCCGCCTCAAGCAGGAGGTACCCCGTGGAACCAGTGGCACCATATACGATGTCACAGCAGAGGGCGTTGGAGAGATCGGTGCTCTGATTGCCGACTACCACCACCTCTCACTGCAGTTGGCCACCGACCACAGCGATGCTCTGCTGGAGCAGATGGCCTCCGTACAACAAAAGATTGAAGCGGCCAATGGCTGGGCCATTCAACAGCAGATTGAGACCACCCTCTCCAAGATGGGACTGGATCCAGAGGATGATTTCAACAGCCTCTCCGGCGGAATGAAGCGTCGGGTACTGCTGGCGCAGGCGCTGGTGCAGAGTCCCGACCTACTGCTACTCGACGAGCCCACCAACCACCTCGATATCGAATCGATTCAGTGGTTGGAAGATTTTCTGCTCAGCAGCCAGACCACCCTGCTCTTCATCACCCATGATCGCCAGTTCCTGCGCCATCTGGCCACCCGCATTATCGAACTGGATCGTGGCATCCTCAGTGACTGGCCCGGCAACTATGACCAATATCTGGAGCAGAAGGCAAAGGCACTGGAAGAGGAGGAGCGCAACAACGCCCTGTTCGACAAGAAGCTGGCGCAGGAAGAGGTGTGGATTCGCCAGGGGATCAAGGCACGTCGCACCCGTAATGAGGGACGGGTACGCTCACTGAAAAAAATGCGCGATGAGCGTAACCAGCGTCGTAACCGCAGCGGCAATGTGAAGATGGCAACCCAACAGACGGAGGCCTCCGGCAAGAAGGTGATCCGTGCCAAGAACATCAACCACCGCTTTGACAATACCCCGCTGATCAACGACCTCTCGGTCAACATTCAGCGTGGTGACCGCATCGGCATCATCGGCCCCAATGGCGTAGGCAAGAGTACCCTGCTACGCATTCTACTGGGAGAGAGCACCCCCGACAGCGGCAGCGTACAACATGGCACCCGATTGCAGATCGCCTATTTTGACCAGCTACGCAACCAGCTCAAGGAGGATCGCTCGGTACAAGACAATGTGGCCGATGGCAGTGACAACATCATGCTCAATGGCAAGAGCAAGCATGTAATCAGCTACCTGCAGGATTTCCTCTTCTCTCCACAACGAGCACGTAGTCCAGTCAGCGCACTCTCTGGCGGAGAACGCAACCGCCTGCTGTTGGCCCGCCTCTTCTGCAAACCGGCCAATCTACTGGTAATGGATGAGCCGACCAATGACCTGGATGTGGAAACTCTGGAACTACTGGAGGAGCTGCTGCTGGAGTACGAAGGAACACTGCTACTGGTCAGCCATGACCGCGCCTTCCTCAACAACGTGGTCACCAGCACCTTGGTATTCGAAGGTGAGGGGGAGGTCAATGAGTATGTTGGCGGCTATGAGGACTGGATTCGACAACGCAAGGTAGAGCTGCCCACTACCGAAAAAGCCAAACCACCCCACCAATCCACTGCTGCCCCCGCACAGCAGCCTAGCAAGAAGAAGCTGAGCTACAAGGAGAAGCAGGAGTTGGAGGCACTACCCAAACAGATCGAAGCGCTGGAAGCAGAGCAGGAGCAGCTGCATCAACAGTTGTCTGACCCTGATTTCTATCGAGAGGGTGGAGAGGAGGTCACCAGCGTAACCGAGCGGGTGAAACAGCTGGAGTCGGACCTTGCCACAGCCTATGATCTCTGGGAGACATTGGAGGCACAGGAAAATGGATAATGAGCAGCGAATGAATGAGCTGGAGAGCCGCCTCGCCTTTCAGGACGAGCATATCCAACAACTCAACGACATCATCACCAAACTGCAGCTGGAGGTGATGACACTCAGTGAACGCCTCTCCGACTCGGAGCGACGCATTCAGGAGATCACTCCTTCTCTACTGAAATCCCTGTCAGAAGAGACACCACCTCCCCACTACTAGAGGGGATCGCCGTCACTGACGGTGCAACACCTCGGATAGAATCGACAGCTCCTGAGCAATCTGCTGCTGTTGGTGCTGTGAAATGCGCACCATCTGCTTGAGGTTATTGAGCTGCTGTTCAAATGCACTGCTTTCGACCTGCTGCCCCTGCAGCGCCTCCTGCAGCACTTCAATTCTCTCCAGAATCTCTGCAGGGGAGACCACTGGAATCTCTGGTTCTGGTTCTGGTTCTGGTTCTTGCACTTTACCTCGCCCAAATAGAGTTACCAACGCACCCTTCAGATCCTCTTTCAAGTAGTGAACCCCCTCCCCCACATAAAAGGTGAACCGGGATAACGGTGACTGTTCACTCTTCATGATTTGACTCCTCTGCTCACCAAAACCTTTATTTCAGACCCAGCACTTCATCGAGTGGTCTTGGCTTGTCGTAAAAATAGCCCTGAGCATAGTTAACTCCAATCTTCTTCAGATCCGCCACAATATGCTCATCCTCTACAAATTCTGCAATCGACTCCATCCCCATCACCATAGAGACGCTCTGCATCGCCTTGACCATGGCTCGGTCAATCTTATTCTCCACCACCCCCAGCACAAACTGCCCATCAATTTTCAGATAATCTACCGGAAGCGACTTGAGATAGGAGAAGGAGGACATCCCGGAACCAAAATCATCCAGCGCAAAACGGAACCCAAGCCGTTTCATCTCGGTGATGAACTTCTCAGCTTTCTTGAGCTGGTGAATTGCAGCCGTTTCAGTCACCTCAAAATAGATGCTATTGGTATCGAGCTGGTAGCGCTTTACCTGCTCATACACATATTCATAAAGATCCTCTTCAACCACAGAGGTCCCTGACAGGTTGATGCCCAACATCACGGGAGCTGCATCCGGGTCCATCTTTTTCCGATGCCTCAACGTTTCGAAAGTCTTATCCAGAACCCAGCGGTCAATCTGGCGCATCAAGCCATAACGCTCACTTGCCGGAATGAATACATTGGGCGCAATGAGCTCCCCATTCTGATCAAGCATCCGGATCAGAACCTCATAATGTTGAATTGGCTGATGATCCTGGCTCTGCTCCATTCCCGCCAGCGGAACAATCGGTTGCGCATAGAGCTGGAACCGATCTTCCTGGATGGCTCTACTGACCATGCCCACTATGGCCATCTCATTCACCCGCTGTTCTGCTGCCTTATCTCCATCGTTATAGACAAAGAGCTGATTTCTGCCTCGATCCTTGGATTCATAACAGGCCATATCCGCAAACTTGATCAATTCATGTCGGGTATACAGCCGCTGCGAATGGAAACCGACAATACCGATACTGGCCCCTACCGTAAACTCCATCTCATCAAAGAAGAAACTGAAGTTATTGATGACCTGGAGAATCGCCTGAGCAAAACTCCTGGAACTCTCATCCCCCCTCCCGACACAGAGGATTCCAAACTCATCCCCTCCCAACCGGGCCAAAAGATCATGCTCTCCCATGGTTGCCTGAAGCAGGCTGGAGAGCTCCTGCAACAGCTGATCACCCGCATAGTGCCCACAGGTATCATTAACCACCTTGAACTGATCCAGATCGAGATACAACAACGCATGATGCTGATCACTGGCAGGCACCTTCTCCAGCAACAGATCCACCTCACGGAAAAAGGCGCGACGGTTGTTCAACCCCGTCAACGCATCATGGTTTGCCTGGTACTCAAGCTGACGCGCCATGTAGCGCATCTTCTCTTCCGCCTCCACTCTCTGGTACTCGCGCGTCCAACTGATACTGAGCGTTCGTGCCAACTGTACCACTTCATCTCCAGAGAATGGTTTGGAAACCAACATGGTATTTTTATTCAATACCTCCTGCATCTCATCAACGGTACGATCAGAGTAGGCGGTAACAAAGACAATATGAATATTGTCATCCACCTCGCGAATGCGTTGCGCCGTCTCCAGACCATCCCATCCCGGAGGCATCCGCACATCCACAAAAGCAACGGAATATGGTGTCCCCTCTGCAACCGCCTCTTCTACCCGCTGCAGCGCTTCCCGCCCCTGCAGGGCAGTGGTTACCCGGAATTCCCGATTGCTATTACCACTATTTTCACTCTCTTCCCCAAGCAATGAAACCAGTTCTCCCAACCCATCCTCATGAGGCGTAAGAAAATCGAGATAGATATCGATAATTTTCTGTTCATCATCAACAACCAGAATCCGGTTATTGCCCAATACAGGATGAAGATTCAACATCAGAGGTTAATCAATGCGCTGAGGAAGGCGAAAACAGATGGTCGCACCGCAACCTGCGCCATCGCTCTCCACAGTCATCTTGCCTCCCAGTTTATTAACAAAGTTGGCAGCTGAGTGCAGCCCGAAACCGCTCCCTTCGACCTTGGTAGTGAAGCCGTGATTGAAGAGCTTGGGCAGCATATCTGGCGCAATGCCGCAACCATTGTCCCTGACACAGAGCTGGAACTGATCTCTGCCTGCTTTACTAGCGACAACCTGGATCTCACCCTCAAGTGCCCCCTTCTGCATCTGCTCATAAATTGCCTCACGGCTATTTTTCAAAAGATTCAGCAAGAGCTGGATCAGCTGATTACGTGGCAGATGAAGCTTTCCTGGCACCCGATCCAGGTCCATATGGATTTTTACGGCATGTTTGTCCATGATCTCCTGCTGCATCACCATGATATTTTTCATCAATTCATTGAGGCGGAAGGTGGTATTGGTGTGACTCATCGCCGCTGAACTCTTCTGAATACGAATGATCTCGGAGATATGGTTCACCCCCTCTTCAATCGCCTCTGCACTGGGAATCACCTCATCCACAATCATCTTGTCCAGCAGTTCACCTGATCTTTGCAACAATGTAGGCATGTTATCCAACAGATTCAGTTCGACTTTTCCCCTGATCTCCTCAATCTCCTGATCCACTTTCCCACCGGACTCCTTGAGCATTGAAGCCACCTTGCGGATATTCTCTCCCTGCTTGATCACCCGGGTCGAGCTACCATAGAGGCCGGTTACAGCATTGCCGATATTATGCAGAATCGTTGTGCTCATCTCTGCCACACCAGACTGGAAGGCATTGTATTGCGCCTCCTCCTCCATGCGTTTGCGCTCGCGCATGTCTTGCGCAGCAACCACAATATATCGATCCGTCTCTGAGGGCTGTGCGACCTCACCGGACATCAGTACCGGAATTTCTACTCCTTCTGCAGTGAGCATCAGCTGTTCAATCTTCTCTCCCTTACCGGTTCGAATCAGCTGATCAAGAGGGGTATCAACCGAGAAGAAGAAGTCATCTCCCTCCTCCTCCTCCTCAACGAAAAGCTCCGCAATACTCTTGCCAATCATTGCATCAAGCTCATACCCCAACAGGTTGGCTGCTGCAGGGTTGACCTGCTCGATAAAACCTTCACTACTGGTGATAAAGAGCGCCTCTGTGATCGAATCAAGAATGCTTTTGGTATAGTAGTTGGCCTCCTGCAACGACTGATTGAGCGTCTTGTACTCCTCCTCTCGTAGCTGCACCTCTTCAAGCTGCTGCCTCAACAGTCCAAGATTGCTGTGTACAACCGAATACTCGGTCTCTTCAGCCTCCTGCAGCAGACGCAAACGCTCCTTGAGGACCGTATTGGTCTGCTCCAGCGCTGCAATCTTCTCTTCTGCCTGTTCTATCGTCAGACCCATAATTCTCAAGCTTCTGTGCCAAAGGCGAGTGCTACCAATGTCTGGTTGATGTGCAATCCATTCAGCTGCTCTCCATAGGTATCAAACCCAATCACATTGGGAGAGAACTGGTGCAGGATCTTTCCCCATTCGCTACGCTGCTCACCCTCTTTCAAATCAAGTTTGCAGAGTATACAGCTAAACAGCAATAACATGGAGATCTCTCCGGCCTCTTGCTGTATCTGCTGCAGATTTTCCCGCAACTTTCGGTTGGGCATACTCTGCTCTCCGAGATAGAGCAGTGTTCCCTCTTCCACTCCGCAGTAAAAGGTGAGCGATCCATCCTCTTCCACCTTTTGAATGGAGCGCACGTATCGCTCCCCTTTCTCACAATAGATCAGCGGGTGCTGTGCGTAGTGCCCGTTATCCAACTGTTCTACAGAACAGCCAACCGCTCGGGCAAATTCGACTGCAGCAGGGTAACCATTCAAGGTTTTTACATTTCGCCGCAGCAGATCCGCTTCGGTCACTACAAAATCTGTCGACATTGGCTCATAGTACTGATACTTGAATGGATAAAACGGTAACGTACTCTTGCAGAGTACGACCACTGCAGCTCCACTATAGGCAGCACCATTGGCAATCTGCCAAGTCTGGTTAAACTGCAGATCATCCCCTGCAGAACCTCCCAGCATAAGTATCTGACCCCTCTCTCGCTCCAATTCCAGAGCGAATGCGGCAGAGATCAGCTCTTCACGCATGGCCAAACCATCCTGCAGCAACATCACAAAGTGGTGCTGTGGATCGAGATCCTCCAACTGCTCTCCCATTGCTCCAGTCAATTGGATCAATGCCTGCTGCGCACAAGAGGGGCGATATTGTGCGACACTGGGGATCACACTGACCTGCCACTGCAGTTGAGGAGCAACAAATCCGAACAATACCAGAGAGCCTTCGTGGCGTTCGCCATCCAGAAACTCACCTGCCGTGGTACAACCCGCAGAGGGAACATCTGGAAAATGTAAAGCGAGCGCATCAGCCACCACCTCTGCAGATTGTCTGCTGGAGTGGTAAATCAACAAAAAATTGAGCTGTTTGCGGTCCGTTTCACCCCATCCGGAGATCGCCTCTGCCACCGCTGCCGCACCATCCTCTTGAAGGGAATACCCCTTCAATACGGGATTCAAACCCACAACTCCGGCTTACCAACTTCAAAACCTTGCAGGTAATTGACCCCCATCCGGGTCAATGCCGCTACGGTCTCGGGGTTCTCCACCCCAACCGCAACACACTCCATCCCCAACACAGAGCTAACACGCTGCATCGACTCAACAATGGACCTCTCAACCTTGTTATGGATCACCCCTCGCACCAGTCGCCCATCAATTTTGATGAAATCTGCAGGCAACTTCTGCAGACTGGTAAAGGAAGAGGCAACACCTCCATAATCATCAATTGCAACCCGCACTCCAAGCAGACGCATCTCCTGAATAAACTGCTGCACCATCGTCATCTGCTTGTAGGCAACCGACTCTGCCAACTCAAAGATCAAAGACTCTGCTGGCACCTCATGCTTCATCATCTGATCTCGAATAAACAGCTGGAATCCCTCACCAACCAGGGTAAGTCCTGAAATATTGATGGAGTAGACCGCTGTCGTACCATCACTCTGCTGCTCTCCGATCCGTTTAAAGCTCTGTTCAATCACCCAGCGATCCAGCACCGGCATCATATCAAAACGTTCACTACTGGGGATAAACTCGGCGGGGCTCACCACTTCACCACTCTGGCTCTCCATCCTCAGCAACACTTCATAGGCTGCCGGCTCTTCCTCTGTTTCACCCACCCGATAGATGGGTTGGCGATGGAGCTGAAAGCCGCTGTTCTCGACTGCTTTTCTGACCTCGACAGCCAGCGCCAACGCCTCGCTCTGCTGCTCGGAGACGGGACGATCCTTATGGTGGACATAGACACGCCCCAGATCCTCATTCAACTCTTTT
>CAYQFH010000113.1:0-4023 GCA_964416755.1 uncultured Piscirickettsiaceae bacterium
CATGGCATGGCGATGGTGTTTACGGGTATGAGACACTTTAGACATTAATCAACAGCAGTCTCGCGCAGAGACGCAAAGCCGCAGAGGGCTTAATTAGATGGCAACGGGGTACACATTGATTCTAGATTTTGTTACAGATCCTGCTGCACCTCTTTTATGACCCATCGCTTTTTCTCTGCGCCTCTGCGTCTCTGTGCGAGAAGCTTTTTAAAGGTTTTAAATACAATGAAGATCTTGGTAATTGGAAGTGGTGGTCGTGAACATGCACTGGCCTGGAAGGCGGCGCAGTCGGCCGATGTGGAGGTGGTCTATGTCGCCCCCGGTAATGCAGGCACTGCACGTGAACCGAAGCTGGAGAACGTTGCCATCGGCGTGGAGGCAATTGAAGAACTGGTCGCCTTCGCCAAAGATAACGCGATTGACCTGACCATCGTAGGTCCGGAAGCACCACTGGTGCTGGGTGTAGTCGATGCCTTCCAGGCTGCTGGTCTGCGCTGTTTCGGCCCCAGCAAGGGGGCGGCACAACTGGAGGGTTCCAAGTCATTCACCAAGGACTTCCTTGCCCGTCACAATATTCCAACAGCTGCCTATGGCAACTTCACCGATCTGGATGAGGCATTGGCCTATCTGCAGAAAGTCGGCGCACCCATTGTGGTCAAGGCCGATGGTCTTGCCGCAGGTAAAGGGGTAATTCTTGCTCAGACACTCGAAGAGGCGGAGACTGCGGTACGCGACATGCTGGCCGGGAATGCCTTTGGCGATGCCGGTCACAAGGTGGTGATCGAGGAGTTCCTCCAAGGCGAGGAGGCGAGCTTTATCGTCATCGCTGATGGCCAGAACGTACTGCCGATGGTCACCTCACAAGACCACAAGGCACGAGACAATGGTGATCAGGGGCCGAATACCGGCGGCATGGGTGCTTACTCTCCTGCTCCGGTGGTCACTCAGGAGATCCATGATCGTGCGATGAATGAGGTAATCTACCCCACCATTCGTGGCATGGCAGAAGAGGGTAATGACTTCACCGGATTCCTCTACGCCGGGCTAATGATCAATGCCGACGGAACCCCGAAGGTGCTGGAGTACAACGTCCGTTTTGGTGACCCGGAAACACAGC
Organism: uncultured Piscirickettsiaceae bacterium; assembly: GCA_964416755.1. Classification (GTDB taxonomy): domain Bacteria; phylum Pseudomonadota; class Gammaproteobacteria; genus Thiopontia. The sequence goes on from CAYQFH010000113.1 coordinate 1,118, forward strand.
CGATCATGTTGCGGCTACAATCCGATCTGGTCAAACTCTGCAATGCGGCAATCGACCAGAAACTGGATCAAACCGAAGCGCAGTGGGACCCACGCCCCTCACTCGGCGTGGTACTGGCTGCCGGGGGGTACCCTGAAAGCTACAACAAGGGAGATGTGATCTCCGGCCTGCCAAGCGAAGAGATTACTGATCAGAAAGTATTCCATGCCGGAACCACTGAGATAGATGGCGAGGTGGCTACTGCTGGTGGCCGAGTACTCTGTGCCTGTGCCTTGGGCGAAAGCGTCTCCGAGGCGCAACAGAAGGCGTATGCATTGACCCGACAGATTGAGTGGAAGGATGTCTACTACCGAACCGATATCGGCTATCGGGCCATTGCACGCGAGCAGCAGTAGACGCTATTGCATATTATTGGAGTGCCCGTCATTGGGCACTCCATCCCGATCAATATTGCAGGTGTGCTTTTCCGCAATCTTTACAGGCTATCCCCAGCACGACCAGAGTCGCTACAGTCCCCAGCACAACCAATAGTAGCGTTCCCATAATATTCTCCTAAAAACCTTCTAACTGAATCCCCTGCTATCGAGTGCCCTCAGAGTGGGCATAGACGCCACTGCGGGCCATACTACGGATGAAAATTCGGGTCACATCCCCTTTCCAACCCACTTCACACTCGTGCTCAAATCCACCAATCGCCTCATCTGCCTTGCGTCTCGCCTCTGCCAAAAGGCTCTGCTCTGGTGACAATCCCAACCGTTTTTTTGGTGCCATCTTACTCTTCTCCGAAATTGTTTTACCCCAATTGAAATGGCTATTTGCCGATCCTGTGGCACAGTTATAGAAGATGCACCACGCAAACTGAATACGCACATATACGTATTTTATAAGAAAAGATAGGGAGACTACTTCAGAAAAGAGAAAGGCCCTCAGAGGATGGGGAAACCTACGAAAGAAGGAGGAGGAAGTTTTCGAAGGAGATCCTCTGAGAGCCTGTGCGAAGCATTATATTAGCATTCTTTTATATTGTCAATTGCTTTGTTTTGCAATTTCCTCCTCACTACCCTGCTCCTGCATCATCTTGTTGAGCGGCAGATCCTCATCCTTCAGAATCGCACGACGAATACCGCAGCACCCCTTGGGGTGGGTGTTGATATACCAGAGAAAAAGCCAGATCACGACCATGCCACTACCGGCGACAATCAGTGCATCAGTCAATGTAATTTCCACTGAGCCCTCCCAGGATCGATGATTGGATTTATTATTGCCGGTCAGATCGTACCATATAAGCGCTATCTGCTACGATCTGGCGCCACATTTTTCTCCCTCCAATTAGCAGAACCGATCTGCCCATTTTCAACCACTACTTGACCGGATTTGAGAGAAACTCTACGATGCCCCAGTTCCTAACCAATTGTTACAAAATTGATGCCCCCCAGCACACCCACCTTTGAAGAGATTCGCACCCTGATTCAGGAGGATCTGCAGGCCGTTGATACACTGATCATCAATCGACTGCAATCCGATGTCGTACTGATCAATCAGCTGGGGCACTATATTGTTGCCGGCGGCGGAAAACGGGTTCGCCCCATGGTTGTGCTACTCGCAGCCCGCGCCTGTGGCAGCAGTAGTGAAGATGCAATCCAGCTGGCTGCCGTGATCGAGTTTATCCACACCGCAACCCTGCTGCACGATGATGTGGTCGACACCTCGGAGATGCGCCGTGGCAAGGAGACCGCCAACGCCGCCTTCGGCAATCAGGCCGCCGTGCTGACCGGTGACTTCCTCTACTCCCGCTCCTTCCAGATGATGGTAGAGGTGCAGAACATGCGGGTGATGGAGATTCTGGCTGAAACCACCAACGTCATCGCCGAAGGTGAGGTACTGCAGTTGATGAACTGCAACGATCCAGACACCGATGAAGAGCGCTACTATCAGGTGATCTACCGCAAGACCGCCAAGCTGTTCGAGGCGGGCGGGCAACTTGGTGCCGTGGTGGCCAATCAACCTGCTGAAATCGAGGCTGCGTTGATGAACTACGGCAAGCATCTCGGTAACGCCTTCCAGCTGATTGATGATGCGCTCGACTACAGCGCCTCTGCCGAGGAGATGGGCAAGAACGTCGGAGATGACCTGGCAGAAGGCAAACCGACCCTGCCACTGATCTACGCCATGGCACAGAGTGAAGGGGCTGAACGAGAGCAGATTCACAATGCGATTGAGAATGGAGGGGGTGACCAGTTTGACCCCATCATGGAGACCATCACCCGCACTGGAGCCATCGAATATACCTTGAAGGCGGCAGAGGAGGCGGTTGAACAGGCTACAGAGGCGGCGATGCAGCTACCTGCATCCCCCTACCGCGATGCGCTCATTGCACTAGTACAGTTCACACTCACCCGTACTCACTAACTAGTCCTCTGTAACATTTTGTAAAATAATAACTCTTTCCTTGAGCGTGCCGACTGCCGTAAGATCGCTTCAGCACCACAATCAAGGAGGCGTATTATGCAGCAACGAGGATTCACCCTGATCGAACTGATCATCGCGATCGCCATCATCGCTATTCTGGCTGCACTTGCGATTCCCTCCTATACCCAATACACCACACGCGCCCACTATGCTGAGGTGGTGATGGCAGCTCAACCGGTCAAGATCGGCGTTGAACAGTGCTATCAGGTTCGGCGTGCACTGGCTGACTGTGATGGCGGAAGCTATGGTGTTCCTGCCAACACCACCTCCGTCACCGGCGCTGTGGATTCAGTCTCCACTACCGATGGTGTGATCACCATCACCCCGGATGCAGCTAACGGTATTCTGGCAACTGACACCTACATCCTCACGCCAACGGCTGCCTCACCGCTCAGCTGGGCCACCAGTGGTGGTGGCGTGACCAATGGTTACGCCCA
>CAYQFH010000113.1:4123-8238 GCA_964416755.1 uncultured Piscirickettsiaceae bacterium
AACTGCAGGGCATCAACCATGCGGATCATCTCGTCTACGTTACGACCCAGTGAGAGGTTGTTGACCACCTGATGCTGAACCACGTTGTCCTTGTCGATCAGGAAAGAGGCACGCAGTGCGGGAGCACCACCTGGAACCTGTATACCGTAGGCCTGAGTGATCTCCTGCTTCATGTCACCCACCATTGCATACTTGACTGCACCGATACCGCCATCCTTCACATCAGTATTGCGCCATGCATTGTGGGTCCAGTGTGAATCGATGGAGACACCCACCACCTCAACACCGCGCTTCTCGAACTCCGCCATGCGGTGGTCGAATGCCAGCAATTCAGATGGGCAAACAAAAGTGAAGTCCAGTGGGTAAAAGAAGACCACCGCATACTTGCCCTTCTTGGCCTCATGGAAGTTGTACTCGGCGTTGATCTCGCCGTTGCCCATTACAGTTGGGGCGGTAAAGTCTGGTGCTTCGCGTCCTACCAATACACTCATCTTGAACTCCTTAAAAATGGTTTGAATAATTTTGCGTATAAATTGGCTTAGCCATCTTTCGATAGCCTCCTCAGCCATGCGATTCCGAACAATCAATCTGAATCAATAATTCGAGTGAGTGAATCATAACGGTTCTCACCCGACTGTCAAGACCAACTATTTCAATCAGGTATTAAAATCTTTGAGGGAGATAGAAAAAGGTTCGGAATCATTAAAACCATCCCCTTTCCAGGCGTGTCCATAGACCACCTCCCAGCTGGCAACCACCCGCCCTTCACGGTCTCTGCAGGGGTACCCATGCTCCAACTGCTGCAGCACTGATCGCCCCATCAAACCACTGCGCCGCCCTGCATTGACGTTGGTCGCCCCCAACCTTTTCAGGTCGCACATCACCCCCATCACATCGGAATAACTCAAGGAAAATCGATCCACACTGGTGACCGGCTCGGCAAACCCCTGTCCCAACAGCAGATCTCCTACCTGTTGCAGATCGACAAATCGGTTCACATGGACATGATCATCGATCGATGACCAGGCAGTGCGCAACTCATGTAGCGTCTCCCCACCCGGCAGCGCGAAGGTGAGTAGTCCACCCGGGCGCAACACCCGCATACATTCACCAAATACCGCCTGCAGATCCGCACACCACTGCAAGGTAAAGTTGGAGAAGATGAGATCAACACTCTCATCCGCCAACGGGATTTGCTGCGCATCTGCACAGAGGAAACGCTGCTTTGACAGCCACTTTTTCTGCTGCTTCGCCTGCTGCAGCATCCCCTCTGCCAGATCAAGTCCAATGATCCGGCTCTTCTTGAACTGCTGTTCCAACCCTCGGCTACAGTAGCCCGTGCCCACGCCCAGATCGAGAACCACCTCAGGCACAATACGCTCATACTGGAACTGCTCCAACATGCGATCCGCCACCTCTCTTTGCAGCTGTGCGACCGCATCGTAGCTGCCCGCCGCCTTGCCGAAGTTGCTTCGTACCTGCTGGCGCTGCAGTTGGTAAACGCTATCCTGCAAAGTCGATCACCTCACGGATAAATTGCTCTCCATGACTCAAAAAAGGGGCATGACCAGAACCTTCAATGACACAGCAGCTCCCGTGCGGCATCAAGGCAGCCGCCTCTTCACCGGCAGCCACCGGCACCAACTGATCCCGCTCTCCCATGATCCAGTGGGTCGGCTGCTCAATCACAGACAGGCGTTCACGGAAATCGGTTGCATTGAGAATCTCCAACCCCATCTCCAAGGTACCCGGTTGTGGTGTCTCAGCCAGCCCCCGCTTCAGCTCCTGAATCCGCTCTCTGCCCCCCTTCACCCCCAACATCTGCAGGGTGAGAAAACGACCAATGGTGGTCTCGCGAGAACGGATCAACTCATCTCCGAAGTCATCCAGAATCTTCTGCTTCACCGCTGCACGCCAACCGCCACCCTGCACAAACTTGGGCGTTGATCCCACCAGCATTAACCTGGAAATTTTCTGCGGCATCTCCAGCGCCGCCTGCAACGCTACCTGTCCACCCAAAGACCAGCCCAGCCAGATTGCCCCATCCGGCACACGCTGCGCCACATCCTGCGCCAGTGCGGAGAGGCTTCGTGCTGCCGTCAACGGTTGCTGCCGATAGCCGGGAAGATCGACCACGGTTACTTCAAACCGCTGCTCCAGCTGTGGCAGCACTCCATTCCAGACCGAACCATTGAAGCCCCAGCCATGAATCAACACCAGCGGCTGTTTCATGACAATGCCTCCAGTAGTCGATCCACCTGCTCAAACGTATGGTTGGCCGAAAAAGTAATACGCAACCGCGCGCTCCCTTCAGGCACCGTGGGTGGCCGGATGGGTGCCACCAGAATCCTTCTCTTCTGTAACCGCTTGGAGAGTGCAACCGCCTCACCACTCTCTCCAATCAACAGTGGCTGGATTGGGGTTTTCGACGGCATCAGGCCAAGCCCCAACGTACTGGCTCCTTCACGGAAACGAGCGATCAACCGCTGCAGATGATCACGTCGCGCCTCTCCGGCCTGTACCAGTTGCAACGCCTTGCGGGTCGCCTCCGCCTGTGCTGGCGGCGTGGCTGTAGTGTAGATGTAGGTACGTGCCTGCTGGATCAAGGTCTCAATCAGCGCCTCACTACCCGCCACAAAGGCACCCGAGACACCGAATGCCTTGCCCAGTGTGCCCATCAAAATCGGCACATCACTGGTTCCCAACCCAAACTGCGCCACTGTACCCCGCCCCGCTGGCCCATGGACACCAATCCCGTGTGCATCATCCACCATCAACGTGGCTCCACCACAGCGGCACTCATTGGCCATTGCCGGTAGCGGTGCAGTATCTCCATCCATACTGAAGACCCCGTCAGTCACCACCAGCGTCCGTCCAGTGGCTGGCTCATTGATTCGGTGCTCCAGTGCACTCATATCAGCGTGAGCGTAACGCAGCAGTTTGGCGCCACTGAGCTTGGCACCGTCCAGCAACGAGGCGTGGTTAAGGCGGTCATGGATGGTACGATCCTTGCGCCCCAGCAGCGCCTGATGCACCCCCAAATTGGCTTGGTACCCGGAAGAGAATAGCAGCGCGCGCGGATAACCAAGAAAATCTGCCAGCTCCTCCTCCAGTGCATGGTGAGCGGCTGTGTGGCCGGTAATCAGATGGGCAGCCCCACTCCCGGTTCCCCAGCGGGAAAGGCCTTGCTGAAATGCATCAACAATCTCCGGATGGTTTGCCAGCCCCAGATAGTCATTGCTACTGAAAGAGAGGTAACGTCCACCATCAATCTCAACCTCCACGCCCTGCGGAGAGGTGACGATACGGCGCTGGCGGTAGAGGCTTTGCTCCCGCCGTTGATCCAATTCCTGTTGTAACGGATAGTCCAGCACAGCTATGACTCGCGCAGAGACGCAGAGACGCAGAGACGCCAGCGGAATATCTGGATCGATTGTCGGTAGCGAATGAGATCAGTACAACAGTTACGCACCCAGCACCTCCACATGTCTAGTCGACACGTATGCAGTTACACCAACCACACATATCTCGGCAAAGTATTCATGCATCACCGGTACCCCTGAACTCATCTCCCAACCTCTGCTCACGCTTTTCTCTGCGTCTCTGCGTCTCTGCGCGAGACCGCTGTTATCCCAACACCACCTCTTCCCCCGCCTGTGCCTTCAGCCCCAACTTGGCAAACAGAGTAGCATCACTCTCCTCGCCCGCATTGGGTGTAGTCAGTAGTTGTTCACCCGAGAAGATTGAGTTGGCCCCGGCAGCAAAGCAGAGTGCCTGCAACTCTTCACTCATCGACTCACGACCCGCCGACAACCGCACCCAGGACTTCGGCATCACAATGCGGGCAACACATATGGTGCGTACAAACTCCAGTGGGTCGAGCTCTTCGAGTGTCTCCATATCATCCAACGGGGTCCCTGCCACCTTGACCAGTCGATTGATCGGCACACTATCCGGCTGTTTCGGCAAATTGGCCAGAGTTGCCAGTAGCCCCGCACGATCCTTCCGTGATTCGCCCATACCCACAATACCGCCACTGCAGACATTGAGCCCAGCATCCCGCACATGCTCCAGGGTATCCAGTCGATCCTGATAGGTGCGAGTGGTGATCACCT
>CAYQFH010000114.1:0-7835 GCA_964416755.1 uncultured Piscirickettsiaceae bacterium
GCCAGAGCCAGAGCCAGAGCCAGAGCCAGAGCCAGAGCCAGAGCCAGAGCCAGAAGAGGAGACGCTTTTTGATCGTTTGCGGGAGCTAACCGAAGATTGGGATATGGAGAAGGTGGTTCCGGTAGTTGCACTGCTGTTGATCGTGGTGCTGATCCTCAGCATGATAACGATGGAGAGTGCTGTTTCTCCTGTTGAGATGGCAGCAGAAGCAGGGCTGGAGCAGCCTCTGCTCGCTGAGCAGGTTGCAGAGTAGGCTATTCCACCGTTACCGATTTTGCCAGATTGCGAGGTTGGTCAATATCGGTACCACGTAGTACTGCAACATGGTAGGCCAGCAGCTGTAGCGGTATCGAGAACTGGATTGGAGCTACATGGTCTCCGGCAGGCGGCACAATGGTGATGGTGTAGTCGTCGGCGTCACTCTCCATGCCGGAGTCGTGGTCTGCAAATACGATCAACTGACCATTACGTGCACGCACCTCTGCCAGATTAGACTTCACCTTCTCCAGGAGATCATCCTTGGGGGCCACTGCGACAATTGGCATTCGCTCATCTACCAGAGCCAGTGGACCATGCTTCAACTCGCCAGCAGGATAAGCTTCAGCATGGATATAGGAGATCTCTTTCAGTTTCAGAGCTCCCTCCAGTGCTACCGGATATTGAACCCCGCGACCGAGGAAGAGTGCGCTGTTATGGGCACAGACCCGGCCAGCCAACTGCTGGATCTGGGTATCCAGCTCCAGTGCACTCTCTACATAGCGGGAGAGTGACTCCAGTTGAGTAACGATACGTTGTTCGCAGGAATCATCAATGGCAAAGCGTCTGCCCAGTGCCGTCACCAGCAGAAGCAAGGCGGTGAGTTGGGTGGTGAAGGCCTTGGTCGAGGCGACTCCAATTTCCGGGCCGGCACGGGTCAGCAGTGTCAGGTCGGCCTCACGCATCAGTGAACTCTCCGGTACATTACAGATGGCGAGTGAGCCGAGAATGCCGCGTTCGCTGGTTGCACGTAGTGCGGCCAGTGTATCGGCAGTTTCGCCCGACTGGGAGATGACCACCACCAGTGTGCCGGACAGTACAACCGGGTGGCGGTAACGATACTCACTGGCTACCTCGACATGACAGGGGATGCCAGCCAAGCCCTCAAACCAGTTTCGGGCTACCATGCCAGCATGGTAACTGGTACCACAGGCAAGGATCTGTATTGCCTTCACCTGATCAAATAGTTTGCTAGCCTGTGGGCCAAAACAGCCCTCCAGTACCTTGCCGTCCAGCAGGCGCCCTTCCAGTGTCTCTGCTATTGCGTTAGGTTGTTCATGGATCTCTTTCAGCATGTAGTGGGCATAGGGGCCGAGGTTGGTGGCGTCGGCTGTGAGGTCAGAGACGTGAATCTTGCGTTCCACTTCGTTACCGGCTACATCATAAATTACAACACTGTCACTGCGGATCTCGGCCAGGTCGCCATCCTTGAGAAAGATGAAGCGGTTGGTGTGGGAGAGCAGGGCTGCAGTATCGGAGGCGATATAGTTGCCACCCTCACTCAGTCCGATGACCAGCGGGCTGCCCAGACGTGTAGTCACCAGCAGATCCGGCTCCACAGGGCTGATGACCCCCAGTGCATAGGCTCCCTGAAAATCCCCGGTGCTGTTGTATACCGCCCTGGTTAGTGAATCGCCCTGCTGCAGATAGTGTTCAATCTGATGGACTACAGTCTCGGTGTCGGTCTCGGAGGAGAAGTCAAAACCCTCAGCCTCCTGCTGTTTGCGCAGTACAGCATGATTCTCGATGATGCCGTTATGGACCACGGCGACCCGGTGGTTGGCAATATGAGGGTGTGCGTTTGCGGTGGCTGGTGCCCCATGGGTTGCCCAGCGAGTATGGGCAATACCGATCCTGCCGTTGAGACTGCTCTCGGCGATAGGCTGCTTCAGTGTGGCGACCTTGCCCAGGCTGCGCACTCGCTGAAGTGTGTTGTTGCTATCCAGTACTGCAATGCCTGCAGAGTCATACCCACGGTACTCCAGCCGTTTCAGCCCTTCGAGTAGTGTCGGGGTTACGTTTTCTCCGGTAATGGCACCAACAATTCCACACATGATCTCTTCAACCGTCCATCTGTTCAGAAGGTTAAATGATACCGAAATCTCTTTTGGTATACTCAATGAGTTTTATTACCAAAGATTACAGAGAATGGAGAATGCAGATATGAGCTATACATTTGGTACAACCCTCGATTGCAGTTTTGATGAGGCGATTGAACAGGTGGCTGCGGCACTGATGGCAGAGGGATTTGGTGTGTTGACCGAGATTGATGTGTCTGGGACGCTGAAAAAGAAGATTGACCGGGATATGCGGCCTTACCGGATTCTGGGAGCGTGCAATCCTCCATTGGCTGCGCAAGCACTGGATGCGGATATCCATGTGGGTGCGCTGTTGCCGTGTAATGTTGTTGTGCGACAGGATGAAGGGGGAGAGATTCAGGTCGAGTTCCTTGATCCCAGTCTGTTTCTGAGTCTGTCAGATTTTGACGCACTTGGGGCTGTGGCTGCCGAGGCTCGGGAACGTCTCATGCGAGTGAAAGAGGCGCTATGACAGGATAGAGAGAGTTGAAATGATCAGGTGGATGGATCATGAACAGAGAACCGGAGGATTGAGGAGGAGGGAAGAGCCCCCAGCCCTCTGTTCATGCTGCCGATCATAGGGGGTAGCTGTTTCAAGAAAATTTCATCAATATTTCAATATATTTCAGCTAGAGTCGATGAATCGTAAAAGCACAGCGCAGACAATCCTTGTGGTCGATGATGACCGGAAGTTACGTGATTTGCTGCAGCGTTATCTGCATGGGCAGGGTTTTGAGGTGATGGTTGCCGAGAGTGGGATTGTCATGGATCGGATGCTGCAGGAAACCACTCCTGATCTGATTGTTCTGGACCTGATGATGCCGGGAGAGGATGGACTCTCCATTGCCCGCAGATTGCGAGCGGAGGGTGAGGTTCCGATCATCATTTTGAGCGCAAAGGGGGAGGAGGTTGATCGTATTGTGGGACTGGAGATGGGGGCAGACGATTATCTCTCCAAGCCGTTCAACCCCAGAGAGTTGTCGGCACGTATCCACTCCGTCCTGCGCAGATCGGAGCGACAGTCGGGAGGGGGGAACGGAAATCTACTGTTGTTTGGCCCCTACCGAATGGATCTGGACAGCTACACCTTGATGCGCAGTGGGGAGCGGGTGGAGTTGACTACGGGAGAGTTCGAGCTGTTACGCCATCTTGCGTCACGTCCTGACCGTGTAATGAGTCGTGATGTGTTACTGGATCTGCTGGATGATGGGGTGGAGGGGGCATTTGACCGCAGTATCGATGTGCGTATTACCCGTATTCGCAAGAAGATAGAAGACGATCCCCACCACCCTCGCTATATCAAGACGGTGCGCGGAGTCGGTTACCTCTTCTCGGACCGGGAGTAGAGGGTGCGTCAGCTGTTCAAGCTGCCAGACAGCATCTATAGTCGCACCATGCTGCTGGTGGGGTTGGTCACCTTCCTGTTGCAGCTCACTACCTTTTTCATCTTCTTCAACCAGATGATTTTGCCCAATGTTCGCCTTCAGGTGGGGGAATTTGTTGATCAACTGGAGACGATGGCCGCAGATCCTCAGTTGCTGCAGCAGAGTGAGCACTTTGTGGTACCCAAAACGGCACTGCAGCTGCATACGGCAGTCTGGCGTATCCCCTTCTGGTACTTTGTAGAGGATGAATTGGAGCGGCGAACGGAAGAGGCAATTCCAATCCGCGAGGAGCAGGGCGGGCCGTTGGGCGGGGGAAACTATTGGGTCGATCTGCCCCGGAAGGACGGCAGTCTGGTGCGTATTGGCTTTTCGGCAGATCGGGAGGGGTGTCTCAACCCTCCAGTGCTGCTGATGGTGCTTTTACTGGTGGTTTCGGTATCGGTAATCTCGGTCTATTTCCTCTCCCGCTGGCTGGTGCGACCCATTGAGGAGTTGCGTACGGCAGTGGGTGAACTGGGTATGGGAGAATATCCCAAGCCGTTGCCTGAGAAGGGGCCAGCAGAGTTTTCCTCATTGGTGCAGCGGTTCAACTGGATGGTGAAGAGCATACAGAGTCTGACTGAGAACCGCTCCACCCTGTTGGCGGGGATCTCTCATGATCTGAAGACTCCACTGGCGCGGATGAGACTCAGCGTGGAGATGCTCACCAGTGACAGAGATCGGGACCTTGTGGAGGGGATGATCGAAGATCTGGACGTGATGGATGGCATGATCAGTGAATCCCTCGCCTTTGCCAGAAGAGAGGGCCGGGGGGAGATGGAAGAGGTGGATCTCAACCAGTTTATTACTGAACTTGTCGAGCGCAGGGTGCGTGGGGGGATGGGACTGATCTGGCGACCGCTCTCTGAAGCTTGTGTACAAGCCATTGATTCGACGGCGCTACAGCGTATTCTCTCCAACTATCTGGATAACGGAACCCGCTATGGTGGGGGGAGGGGAGTTGAAATCTGGTTGCAATGTGAGCCGGATCTGACCAGCATTGAGGTGCTGGATCGGGGGGCGGGGATTCCCGAATCGGAGCTGGACAAGGTATTTCGCCCCTTCTATCGCATGGACTCCTCGCGCTCACAGGCGGGCGGTGGAAATGGTTTGGGGTTGGCAATCGTACACAATCTGGCCTTGAGTTGTGGCTGGCGGGTCTCACTGCAAAATCGTCAGGGAGGAGGAACCGTTGCCAGAGTTGAAATTCCGGCTGCTCAATAGGATATGGTAATAAAGTGAAATATTTCTGTTGTTTTATCAGAAAATACCGATAATTACTCGATATGAGTATTGAGCAACCCACACTGCTGTTTGTTGAGGATGATCGGGAGATCCGGGAATTGCTGACGGATCTGTTGGCTGTGGAATATCGTGTGGTTGCTGCAGCAAACGGCAAAGAGGCGCTGGATCAGCTTGAGGCACTGGATAGTGGCACTCTGGATATGATCCTGCTTGATATGGTGCTGCCCGAGATGGACGGGTTTGAACTTCATGCAGCATTGCGTGAGCGTTTCAGTCTGGAGACGGTACCGGTGGTTTTTCTTTCGGCATTTAGTGAGCGTGAGCAGATTATTAAAGGGTTGCAGCATGGGGCTGCAGATTACATTGCCAAACCGTTCGATACGGAAATTCTTCTGCTGAAGATTCGCAACCATATTCGACAGAAACATCATCTGGATCGGCTCTATCAGATGAGTATGATCGACACGGTAACTGCGCTCTATAACCGCAGACAATTCGATGCCATGCTGGAGAATGAATGGAATCGCTGTATGCGTAGCGGCAGTGAACTTGCGCTGTTGATGATTGATGTCGACTTCTTCAAGAACTACAACGATATCTACGGTCATTCGGAGGGAGATCACTGTCTCTACACTGTGGCAACCGAGATCCAGAACAGTTTTAAACGCTCTTCCGACTTTGTGGCCCGTTATGGTGGAGAGGAGTTCTCGGTAATCCTGCCTGATACTGACTTGGCAACTGCAGTTGAACTGGGTAAACGGGTGGTGCGAAATATTGAGCAGATGGCCATTCCACATACCGGTTCCAGGATCTCTGAGGTGCTCACAGTCAGCGTTGGAGCATCGGCAGTTGTGCCTTCTGCCGGGCAGAGTGTAAAAGAGTTGGCCATCGATGCGGATCGTCAGCTCTATGAGGCAAAAGCGAGTGGCAGAAATTGCACAATGCCGGGAGGTCTGCTCTCGAAGATCATCTGGGGTGAACACTTCTCGGTGGGGCATGAGTTGATGGATGCACACCACAAACAGTTGATTGGTTATACCAATGAGCTGATTGATTGCATCAACCGGCAGGATGGTGCTTCACGGGAACATGCATTGGAAGTGATGGATGATCTCAATGCACTGGCCCGGACTCACTTCGAAAGTGAAGAGGGTCTTTTGCAGAGCCACAACTATCCGGAAATGAATGAGCACTTCAGGGTGCATGAGCAGTACAACAGCATGTTGTCGATGTATTCCTCACCGGATCCGACGGAGGAGAGCGTCCGGGCGTTGGTTGGGGTGATGCGTAGCTGGTGGGAAGACCATATTCTGGTTGAGGATATGGCCTATAAATCTTTTCTGAAAGCTTGCGCAGGTTGACCCTTACTGGTTCCCCTGTGTGATCTGGGCGTAGAGACGGGGCAGTCGTAGGGGTAGCTCTTCCGGACGACGGATCACGATATAGCCGGCAGGGCCAAAGATGTGGGGCAGGTAGTCCCCCCCCTCTTCGTCAATGGTGACGCAGAAGGGGTAGAGTCCATTGCGTCGCGCCTCGAAGATCGCTTCACGGGTATCCTCAATACCATAGCGCCCCTCATATTTGTCGAGATCATTGGGTTTTCCATCCGTCAGTAGTAGCAGGATACGGCGGTTGGCGGGCTGTTTCTCCAGCAGTGTGGTGGCATGGCGGATGGCACCGCCCATGCGGGTGTAGTAGCCCGGTTTGATCGCCTCGATGCGTCCACGGGTTGTGTCGTTGAAGAGCTCCTCGAAGGTCTTGAGCTGGTGAAAGCGCAGATGGTTGCGGTTGAGTGAGGAGAAGCCGTAGAGTGCGAAGCGGTCTCCGGTATGAGAGAGGGCATCCGAGAAGAGGTGGAGACTCTCACGAATTACATCAATAACTCTGGAGTGGTTGTTGATCCAGGTGTCGGTGGAGAGCGAGAGATCAGCCAGTAGCAGGGTGGCCAGATCACGGTTGCCGCTGCGGAAGTCACGGTAGAGTGCGGGCTCGGCCCCCTGGTGACGGCCAGTGCGATCAGCAGCAAATTCAATATAGGCCTCCAGATCCACCTCGGCACCATCCATCTCGCCACGGAACCAGGTACGAGTCGGGATCAGTGATTCAAACTGTCGTCTCACCTTGCGTGCAGGCAGTTGCAGCTTCTGGGGCAGTGCGCATGGCTCGGCAGTGCCGGAGAGCAGGGGAATGAGTGCACAGTGGTCGGCAATCAGCTCATGCTTCTTGTGATCCCACTCCGGGTAAAGGATGCCTTCACTGAGGGGGATGTCATCATATTCCGCAGCGGGCAGGTCGAGGTCGAACTTGACCTTGGAGTTGGAGGTTTCGGCATCACGGGTGATGGAGAGGTGGTCGAGATCCTCTGCGCGTGCCTCAGCGTCCTCATCCTCCTCATCATCGGTGGTACGGTCCACTTTGACATATTCGGCCCAGGTGAAGATGGTCTCCATGCGCAGGGCGAGCAGCCCACTCTTGCCATCGGGGTTTTCGGTTCGCTCTGCCTTGCGCCGTTTATTGGATTTCTTTGGTTGTGGTTTGGATTGACTGTCACTGCTTGCAGGAGGAGGGCTCTCCTGCTGTAGCTGCTCCTGTTGGTGTCGCTGGGGGGGGAGTATCAGCCAGAGTGGAACGGGGGTGTTGGGCGCGGACTGTTCGGTAGGAAAGGATGTGGTTTCCGGATTGAGCAGGATCTGCCGAATCAGCTGCTCTGTCTGCTGTTGAGATTCGCTCAGCTTCTCCAGCGGAGGACGCTGAGTAATCACGAATTGTGCCAGCTGCCGATAGCGTTCAACAAAGCCGGGAAAGCGCTTCAGGGTTGCAGCGCTGTTGAGGCGATTCTGCTCCACCCAGTGGTGCTCAGGGTCGTGCTCAAAGGGTGTGGCGGCAAGCATCGCCAGCCAGAGATAGAGATCGCGGTTCTGTTCTGTTTCAGGAAAGAGGTCGATTGTGGGGGGGAGCAGCAGAGAGCGATCATCTCGCCAGGCGCTGTTGACCCGTTTGTCACTACCGGCAATCTTCTGTAGCAGGGTGCGGTGGCCGAAGTGGTCGGTGG
>CAYQFH010000114.1:7845-8125 GCA_964416755.1 uncultured Piscirickettsiaceae bacterium
TACCTTGAGCCCGCCATCTCCACCCAGTGCGCGGAACAGTATACCCAATGTTTTCTTGATGTTCTCCAATTCTACCGCTGCATCGGGGTAACGTTGATTTGCGGTGCGGGTGATCCAGCGGTGCCAGAAGGCACCTACCTGCTCTTCCATAGTAGATCAGCCCTTACTGGTGTGGTGTCATGTCTGGGGCAGAAAGCATGTTATTTACCAAAGGTGGCGCGGGAGATCTCCATCAGCGCGTCTGCGGTCTCCAGATCATCGGTCAATGGCTCAACCAGTG
>CAYQFH010000115.1:0-8061 GCA_964416755.1 uncultured Piscirickettsiaceae bacterium
CTTCCCCCTCCTCTTCCAGCAGGCGGGCGAGATTGTAGTGCGCCTCGGCAAATTCTGGTTTGATCTCGATGGTCTTGAGGAAGTACTCCCGCGCAGTAGCCAAATCTTTTTGACTGTACTGTAACATGGCAAGCTGATAGTGCGTCTGCTCATCATCCGGGTAGTACTCAATTGAACTCTTGAAGTTCTCCAGTGCAGCAGCAGGTTCATCCAGTTCAACCTGCAACATTGCCAGTCGGAAGTAGGCCTTGGCATACCCTGAGTCCAGCTCAATCGCCTTCTCCAACATAGTACGCGCCTCTTCCAGATCACCCTTGATCTGTAGTAGTTGCGCCAGATTGTAGTAGGCTTTGGCATAACCAGCATCAATCTCGATCACCCGACGATAGAGACGTTCCGCCTCATCATGCTCCGGCTCCAGCAGTGGCGTACCATCGGTTGTACTCTTGCTACCGGTTGCCAACAGCTTGGCCAGATAGTAATGTGCCTCTCGATAATTCGGGTCAATATCAATCGCGGTAGTGTAGTTCTTGCGCGCTTCTTCAAACTCCTCTGGCGCAATCAGCAGGCGAGCCAGATTGTAATAAGCCGGGGCATAGTTGCTATCGAGTTCAATGGATTGAATCAGGTTGTACTTGGCCTCTTCAGTCGCCTCCATCTCCACAAATAGCGAGGCCATATTGGAGTAGGTCATCGCCTTCTCCGGATCGATCTCGATTGACTGCTGGAAACGTTCACGCGCCTCTTCAAACTGCTTTGCACGTTGCAGTACCAGCCCGAGGTGGCGATAGGCCTCGGCATGCTCCGGTACCAGCTCAATCACCTTCTCCAGATGAGGTTGAGCAAACTCATCCTCTCCATCTGCTACATAGAGCAGCGCCAATTGAAAACGGGCATCCGAGAAGTCCGGATTGATCTCAATCGCCTTTTCCAGATGTTCTTTTGGATTCATTACTGCGATCTCCGCTTCGATTACTTCGAGGTCAACACCCAGACGCCATCCCATTCGCCTTCCGGTGGATTCTCCTTCATATGCTCACAACGCTCAATGTACATCTGTGAAGGCTTGTCTTTATCGTAGCACTTCAGCGCCTCCTGGAACTGGCCAATTGCCGCATCCCAGTTGGCCTCATTCCAGTACTTGATACCGTTATTGAAGAGACCCACCGCATCGATCATATTCGGGAAAGACTCATCATCATGGTAATCGAGCACCTCAAAGACACCCACTGGCTCGGTCTTGCCCTTGACGATCACATTATCCACCTTACGGGTACGATAGGTGCCTTTACAGGCATCCAACGTATAGTTACTGACCAGAATGTGAGCACCATACTGTTTACAGGCACTCTCCAAGCGCGCTGCGGTGTTTACACCATCACCGATTACAGTGTAGTCCATGCGCTTGGAAGAGCCGATGTTACCGGAGACAATCGCATCGGTATTAACACCCATGCCATGGTCAATCGGCGGCTTGCCCTCAGAGGCACGTTTAGCATTGAACACTTTGAGTTCGGTCATCATCCCAATCGCGGCACGTACACCACGATCCGGATCATCCTCATGCGGAATCGGAGTGCCGAAGATCGCCATGATCGCATCACCGATGAACTTGTCTAGCATACCACCCTCACCGGTAATCACATCAACCATCACCTCGAAGTACTCATTGAGCAGCTTGACTGTACCCTGTGCACCCAGCTCCTCGGTAATGGTAGTGAAGCTTCGTACATCGGAGAAGAGTACCGTACCAATCCCCTGCTTACCGCCCATGATGTCTTCCTGACTCTGATCGTCCAGCAGCTGATCGGCCAGCGTCGGATCCATATAGCGAGACATGGTGGACTTCATCCGCTTCTCATTACTGATGTCCTCCAGCATGATCATCGAGCCGAGATCTTCGCTTTCACTGCCTTTCAGTGGCAGCAGAGTCACATTGAGGGAGACCGTTTCATCACCGAAGGTGAGCTCACGATCCGGCAAGATGTCGATCTCATCGACCTCTTCCAGCTTGTCCGCCAGCCACTTGTTCTCATCACTACCAAAGAATTCGATTGCATTCTGCCCCAGCACTTCATCAATACGGTAGATCTTCATCATGTCGATACCGGACTGGTTACAGGTGGCAATCTTGCCCTCTTCGTTGATGGTGATCACACCATTACTCATTGAGGAGAGGATGCTCTCGTTGTAGTTCATGGTGTTCTGCACATCGGCAAAGAGCTTGGCGTTCTCAATACCGATGGAGATCTGAGAGGTAAACGCCTTGAGGCGCTTCTCATCCTCATCGGTGAAGACACCACCATGCTTGTTCAGTACCTGACTGACACCAATCACCTTGCCATCCTTGTTGATAACCGGCACACAGAGCACCGAACGGGTGAAGTAACCGGTCTGCTTGTCGAAGGTGGGATTGAAACGGAGATCGGCATAAGCGTACGGGATGTTCATCACCTCTCCACTCTGGAATACCGCACCGGCGATACCCATGTGGTTGGGGAAGCGGATGATATCCTTCTTGCCCAGCCCCTCACCAACCTCAGTATAGAGCTCGTTGGTAGATTCATCGTTGATAAACAGTGTTGAGCGATCCGCATCGAGCATCGTGGTGATGGTGCTCATGATCTTGGCCAACAATGGACTCAGCTCGATCTCGGAGGAGATCTGCGAAACCACGTCGAGGAACTCCAGCTCCTGTTTGCGCGAGGCCTCGATCTGTTCAACGATCACATTACCCTGAATGGCAACCGCTGCCTGAGTGGTCATCGCTTCCAGCAGCCCCAGATCCTGATCGGTGAACTCGCCATCGATCTTGTTGAGGATCTGCGATACACCAATGGTCTCACCATTCGGGGTACGCAACGGCGCACAGAGGATGCTCTTGGTACGGAAGCCAGTACGCATATCGACCGACTTGTCGAAACGGTCATCGGAGTAGGCATCATTGATCACCACACCATCATCATTGGTGAAGGCCCAGCCCGCAATACCCTTGGTATTGAGGATGCGGATCTCACGAGTGAAGTTCCCCTGTGCGATACGGGAGTAGAGCTCACCGGTATGGGCATCGTTGAGGAAGATGGTGCCGCGCTCTGCGCCAATGGTGGAGGTGGTCAGGTTGACCAGTCGCCCCAGTGCATCATCCAGGCTCTTACTGGTCGCCAAATCGTTGGTGACCTTGAGCAGCATCTCCAGGAAATGTTCCCGTTTGTGAAAGCGCTCGTCTAGATCTGAATCATAGCTCATCATATTCCTCCAGCTTGTTCCGAAGTGTCATAATTGTCTGTTGTAGCTGGGCTACATCGTTGTTGAGTGCACGACGTTCCGCCTGCACCTTGTCTTCACAGAGCGCCTTGCCACGCTCCAGTTCTTCACGCAGACGGCCAATAGTAGCCATATGCTGTTTAATTTCCTTGTTGCCGGCAGAGACCGCCTTCTGGATGCGCTCCTGCTCTAGCTGCTTCTGGCGCTCGGTCTCATCACGCAATGACTGAATCATCGCCTTGAACTGGGCAATCTCCTTGTTGCCTGCCGAAACCGCCTTCTGGATGCGCTCCTGCTCCTTCTCCTTCTGGCGCTCCAGCTCATCACGTAGCGACTGCACCATATTGCGGAACTGGTGGGTCTCCTTGTTGGCTGCAGAGACCGCCTTCTGCACACGCTCCTCTTCCAGCCCCTTCTGGCGCTCCATCTCATCACGCAGTGACTGCACCATGCTCTTGAACTGAGCGATCTCCTTGTTACTGGCCGAAACCGCCTTCTGAATACGCTCCTGCTCCTTCTCCTTCTGGCGCTCCAACTCATCACGCAGTGTCTGTACCATACTGCGAAATTGATGGGTCTCCTTGTTGGCCGCAGAGACCGCCTTCTGCACCCGCTCCTCCTCAATCCCTTTCTGCCGCTCCATCTCCTCACGCAGCGACTGGATCATGGTCTTGAACTGATGGCTCTCCTTGTTGGCAGCGGTGCGCACCATCTGCACTGCCTCCTCCTTGGCCACTTCACCCCGCTCCAGATTGTCGCGCAGAATGGTGATAGTCTGCTTCAGGTGAGCAACCTCGATCTCCAGTTCACGGTTCAATACCGTCAGCTTTTTCTTTTTCTGCTCCGCACTCATAGTGGTTTAGTCTATAGCAATTTCTGTGCTCACCAACTGCACAACTGAAAAATGAGGAAAGTCTTAGCCCTTCCTGATCAACTGCTTATAAAAATCTATAGAAAGCCGTTACCGTTCACGCAAGGCACTCTGTTGAGCTTTGAGAATCGGCTTCAGCAGATAGTCCAGCACTGTCTTCTGTCCTGTCAACAACTCGACAGTTGCCGTCATACCGGTAATGATCGGTAGTGGATCCTCCTCCGTTCCAAGCGCATTCTTCTCGGTACGCAGACGTACGCGATAGTAGCTCTCCCCCTTCTCATCGACGATAGTATCGGCACTGATCTGTTCCAGTTGAGCAGGAATGCCTCCGTAGATGGTTGGATCGTACGCTGTGAACTTGATCATCGCCTGCTGATCAGGGCGCAGGAAGCCGATATCGGCTGGGCGAATACGCGCCTCAATCAGCAACTGATCATTCAACGGTACAATCTCCATGATATCCATACCTGGCTGAATGACGCCACCAATCGTATTGATCTTGATCCGCTTCACCTCTCCATAGACGGGAGAACGAATCTCAGTACGGTTCAAACGGTCATTGAGTGTATTCTGCTGCTCCAGTGTCCGGGTGAGCATCGCCTTGGCCTCACTCAACTCCTGAGATGCCTGAGAGACAAAACTGCGGCGTTCCCCCTCCACCTTGCGGTCTATCTCCTGAATGGCAGCTTGAATACGGGGAATTGCATTCTGATTGACCTCATACTCCGTTTTCAAGCTATGCAGTTCACGCTCCAGACGGGCTAGATCGCGCTTTAATCTCACCAGCTCAATCTCCGGCATCACTTTGATCTTGCGGATCTTCTCTGCAATCGCCATCTCTTTTCGAGCATTCTCAAGCTCATCTTGCGAGAGTCTCAACCCCTGCTCGAGATTCTTGAGATTGACTCTACTCTCATGCAGCTCCTGCTCCCGCTGCAGCCGTTGCGCCTCAAGTACCTCAAGCCCTGACTCAAACTCTGATTGACGTACTCCGAAGGTAACCGCCTCGCTATTGGCAAAATCAGGCTGCTCCTTCACCACCTCTTCAGGTGGCACATAGCTGTGTCCCTCAACCTCTGCCTGCAAGCGTGCAATCTTGGCTTTCAGGAAGAGTGACTCCAGCCGGTTCTGTTTTGCCTCCGAGATATATTGGGTGTCCGAGAGTCGAAGCACCACTTGGCCCTGCTCAATCACTCCTCCCTCTTTGACCAGAATCTCTTCAACGATTCCGCCCTCCAGATTCTGGATCACCTGCACCTGCGAGGAGGGAATCACACGCCCCTCACCACGTGTCACCTCATCCAGTACCGCCCAGTTGGCCCAATAGATCGCCACTGCAACAATCACTACCACTGAGATCAACAGCATATGATTGAGCGGACGAATGCGATTACTCGATACCTTGGCCCACTCTTCGTAGGTGGTTTTTGCCATGACGCCTACCTGAAAATTATTTCACCATGAATAGCATGAAGATACATGAAGAAACACCAGAAGCAAAGCCAGCGAAGCATTTGCCAGTGCAAGAGGTATCGGTTTACATCTTCATGGAAAAAACGATTACCCCTTCTCGGTATGGGTCCAGACACCATCCCAGTCAGCTGCAGGCGGGTTGTCAATGAAGTGCTGGCAACGATCCACATAGGTGATGGAGGGACCATCTGTCTCCAGAATGGTGAGTGCCTTCTCGAACAGTTGCTTGGCCGCAACAAAATCCATCTCTTTATACTTCTGCAGCCCCTGCAGGTAGATCGGCACCACATCAGCCATCGGACCGGAGGTCTGATTCTTTCGATCAATCACATCGTAGACGGTGACTGGCTCCTTCTTACCGACCACACGGATGCGATCCAGTTCACGGGTATCAATATTGTCCTTTGCCTGTTCATAGGTCGTCTCGGAGATCATTGAGTAGTTCTTGTAGAACTTGTTGGCCCCCTCCAGACGAGCTGCCAGATTCACTGAATCACCCATCATCGTATAGTCCATACGCTGTTGCGAACCCATATTGCCGACAATCATCGGACCGGTATTGACCCCCATACGAACACGGAACTCTACCGGCAACCAGTCCTTGTCGATCTGTTCCTGGCGAAATGGCACCAGGAATTTCTGCTGATCAATAATGCTGTAGCAGGCGCGGGTGGCATGATCCGGTTGTTCCAGTGGTGCCCCCCAGAAGGCGATAATTGCATCACCCTCGAATTTGTCAATGGTGCCGCCTTGATCTGCAATGATGTCACACATCGCGGTGAGATATTCATTGAGCAGCGCCACCAGCTCCGCCGGTGTAATCTTCTCGGAGATGGTGGAGAAGCTCGCCACATCGGAGAAGAAGGCCGTCATCTCACGGCTCTCACCACCCAACGACATTTTAGAGGGATCTTTCACCAGCGCATCGACCACATCCGGGGAGAGGTACTGACCAAATGCTTCCGTCACAAAACCTTTCTGATCACGCTCCAGCAGATAATTACGCAGATTGATTATCAACAGGGAGATAAATGCCGCAACCAGCACGTAACTCATTGAGAAGACAATGCCCTGATCGATATAGAGCTTGCCTGCAGCGTAGATATAACCTGCAAAGAGCACCGAGGTCACGATAAATATTATCAGTGGTGAAGTGATAAAGCTGATCAATATCATAATGACCATCACCGCCATCAGTACCGCAAATTCCTGTTCCTGGCTGGCTGGGCGCAGTGGCGTACCACGCATCATGGTATGAATCGCATCGGCAATAATCTCCACCCCGTAGACCATACCCACTGGGGTATCAAACCAGTCGTGTGAAACTTCAGAAGTATCTCCAACCACCACGATCTTGCCATCAAACAGGAAGGAGAGCTCTTCCAGCTCCTCCATTGCGATCTCTTGCTCCTCCTGTGCATCCTCCATTCCCTCAAACAGATAGGGGAGATAGGGGCGCAATACCTCCATTGCACTGACCGAAGCATCGGTCTGATTGAGGAAAGTAGCCCCTGTGGTCAACGCGGGGAAATCGATATGAAACTGGTTTTTATGATCCAGAGGAACCCTCAACTCTCCAATCACCAGATACTTCTGTCCATCCTCTTCGATCAAAGCAGGCTCCGCATCGTAATACATGGCCAGCGCCTGTACCGCAAACGGCCATCCATCTTCCATCTCGATCGTATCTTCCCGGATACGCAGCTTGGAGAGGCTGGTGATAATGGAACTGGACGAGGTGATATTAGTGTAACCACTCTTTGCCGAACCTCGATAGGCCTCGGTTGGGTAGGTAATCCCGGTCGCTACATCTTCATCATTGATGTTTGCTTTGGATACCAGCATGGAACTCCCGGTCTCTTTGAGCAGTTGGGCCGCCCTCTCATCCTCTCCATATGAGCTGGGAAAGTCCAACAGCACGTCGAGTGCAATCACCTTGGCTCCCAACTTGTGCAGCGCATTCGCCATAGTTGCAATATCAGTGCGGCGTAGCGGAAAACTGCGATACTCATCAAAGAAGGCCTCATCCATATTGAGGACAACAATCTGATCCTTCGAGAAAGAGGTCTGTTCCTCATCTCCATAGGACATCCTGAGAATCTGGCGGGCTGAAAGCGTCTGCTCCTCCAATAATGCAAAAGACTCGTTGTATTCCGCTGGAATCATCGCCAGGAACAGCGCAACGGTGATTAATATGTCATAACGTCCCAGAATCTTTTTCACGGAAACCTCCAGTGTTTTTTATTGTCTCAGCTTGAGTTTGGCTCCACTCCAACCACCAAACAGAGTCTTTCAATGGTAGTTTATACCTCGATAGCGGCCAAGACAGAATCGGAAAACCCTTATTTCCTAACCAGATCGTTCTCAATCAAATACTCAAACCGATCTGGTCAGACACTCAACAACCACCAGCTGAAGCTGGTGGGTTAGCCTTACGGACTGAAAGTCCG
>CAYQFH010000116.1:0-8025 GCA_964416755.1 uncultured Piscirickettsiaceae bacterium
GAGCGTCGCGCAGAGACCGATGTGCAGAAGCTGACCGACAAATATGTGGCTGAGGTCGATGAATTGGTCAAGGCCAAAGAAGATGACCTGATGGAGATTTAGTCTCCCGTCTGCTTGGTGGCCTCTTCCGAAACAATCCCGCGTCATATCGCCATCGTTATGGATGGTAACGGGCGTTGGGCTAAACGCCAGAATCGTCCCAGGTTCTGGGGGCACAAACGTGGTGTAGAGCAGGTACGTGCCACTGTCGAGGGGTGCATCGAACTGGGTGTGGAGGCATTGACCCTGTTTGCCTTCAGTACCGAGAACTGGAAGCGTCCCAAGGAGGAGGTCTCCTTTCTGATGAATCTCTTCATCTCCTCACTGGATAAGGAGGTGAAACGGCTTCACAAGAACAATATTCGCCTGCGCATTATCGGTGAAAAATCCCAGTTCTCTGACAAACTACAGCAGGCGATTGCCGAAGCAGAAGCGCTGACTGCAGACAATAGTGGTCTTGCACTCAATGTTGCTGCCAACTATGGAGGACGCTGGGATATCACTGAAGCGACCCGTAGTCTGTGTCAGCAGGTTGCAGCGGGGACATTGGATCCAGAGGGGGTGACTCCTGAAATACTGCAGCAGCAGATCAGCCTTAGTGATTTGCCAGAGCCGGATCTCTTTATCCGTACGGGTGGTGAGCAGCGAATCAGCAATTTTCTGTTGTGGCAGATGGCCTACTGTGAACTCTACTTCACTGACCTCTACTGGCCAGAGTTTGATCGTACTGCACTGGATGCTGCAGTAGCCTCTTTTGGGGAGCGTCAGCGTCGGTTTGGGCGTACGGGAGAGCAGGTTACAGGAGGAGAAGGGTGAACCTTTCCAGCTTTCAGCAACGCACTTTGAGTACGGTGGTGCTAGGGCCACTGTTGTTGTGGTTGATTGTTGTGCTTCAGGGAGAGCAGTTTTCACTGTTGTTGGCGCTGTTGCTATTGCCTGCAGCGTGGGAGTGGGGGCGTCTCTCTGGGATGACGACTACCTGGCACAAGGGAGAGTATGCTCTGCTCTTGGTCGCACTCTTCTACCTGAGTCGTTATCTCCCACTGCAGTGGCTGTTATGGATTGCGGTCGCCTGGTGGATTGGTGCACTCTATTGGCTGCGCGGTTATCCGGAACAGCATCGCTGGCTGTTTGGACGCTTGATCAGTCCATTAGTCGGTGTTGTGATTTTGATTCCCGCCTGGCGCGCCCTGGAGATGGTGCACCAGCAGGAGCAGGGGGTTGGTCTGCTCTTTTTCCTTTTGCTGCTGATCTGGGGTGCCGATATCGGAGCCTATCTGATTGGTGTCCGTTTCGGGCGCAGAAAATTGGCACCCAAGGTGAGCCCGGGGAAAAGTCTGGAGGGGGTTGCAGGTGGCGTAGTGGCCTCGATGCTGGTGGCGGTTGTGGGCTGGGTGGCTGTTGAGTCGTTTGAGGTTGGTGTGGTGTCACTGCTATTGGCGGTATTGTTGATTGTGGTCTTTTCGATTGTCGGTGACCTGGTGGAGAGTGCCTACAAGCGCCATGCCGGGATCAAGGACTCGGGTAATCTGATTCCCGGTCACGGAGGGATTCTGGATCGAGTCGATAGTTTGACTGCAGCAGCGCCGCTCTATCTCACTCTACTGACTCTGTTTGGCGTGGTGACACTGTGAGTCGACAGCAGATCACTGTGTTGGGCGCTACAGGATCCATTGGCAAGAGCACTCTGGATGTGGTCTCCCGTCACACCGAACGCTATCGTGTCTTTGCTCTGACTGCACATCGGCAGGTGGAGGCATTGGCACAGCAGTGTGCACAGTTCAATCCGGAATATGCAGTTGTTGTTGATGAGTTGGGGGCGGAGCAGTTGCGGCAACTGCTGAAGGAGTCTGCGCCCGATACGGTCGTACTGTACGATGTAGAGGGGTTGGAGCAGGTCGCCTCTGATCCTGCCGTTGATCAGGTGATGGCAGCGATTGTTGGTGCTGCAGGGCTGAAGCCGACACTGGCAGCAGTACGAGCTGGTAAGCGGGTGTTACTGGCTAACAAGGAGTCCCTGGTGATGACGGGGGACCTCTTCATGCAAGAGGTAGAGCGCTTTGGAGCTGAACTACTGCCGATTGATAGTGAACATAATGCAATCTTCCAGTGTCTGCCGCAGCAGACAGGGTTGGGTGCAGTCCCTGCAGGTGTAGATAAGATACTGTTGACAGGCTCCGGTGGCCCGTTTCGAAAAACGCCATTGGATCAACTGCAGCAGGTAACCCCTGCACAGGCGGTGGCCCACCCCAATTGGGATATGGGGCGGAAGATTTCGGTTGATTCGGCGACGATGATGAACAAGGGGTTGGAGTTTATCGAGGCGTGTTGGCTGTTTGGTGCCAGACCAGATCAGATTCAGGTGGTGCTCCACCCTGAGAGTGTGATCCATTCGATGGTGCAGTACAACGATGGTTCCGTGCTGGCACAGATGGGTAACCCGGATATGCGTACCCCGATCGCCTATGCGATGGGGTGGCCGGAGAGAATCCAGTCTGGTGTAAGCCACCTTGATCTGTTTGATGTTGCGCAGCTCAATTTTGAACAGCCCGATTTTGCACGCTACCCCTGTCTGCGTCTGGCGATCGAGGCGATGGAGCAGGGGGGGAGCGCAACCACCATCGTCAATGCAGTCAATGAGGTTGCAGTGGATGCCTTCCTCAATGGACAGATTGGCTATCTCGATATTGCACGCATGATTGAAACGGTGTTGGGTGCAATGACGATTGAGTCGGTAGATACCGTTGAGCAGGTGTTGGCGGTTGATACAGAGGCTCGTCGGTTGGCATCGGAGTGGATGAAACAACAATGACCTCTCTGCTTGCCTTTATCATCGCAATCGGTGTTTTGGTCACCATCCATGAGCTGGGGCACTTCTGGGTTGCCCGTGCAGCGGGGGTCAAGGTGCTGCGTTTCTCGGTCGGGTTTGGCAAGCCGCTCTGGAGTCGAACCGGAAAGGATGGCACCGAGTATGTGGTGGCGATGATACCGCTGGGTGGCTACGTAAAGATGTTGGGAGAAGGGGGTGATGAGCCGATTGCAGAAGAGGATCGCCATCGCTCCTTTGAGCAGAAATCGTTGGCTGCACGTGCAGCCATTGTGGTGGCAGGACCGCTATTCAATTTTATCTTTGCTGTGTTTGCTTTTGGTGCGGTACAGATGGTGGGTGTCAGTGGGATGAAGCCGATCGTTGGCGAGGTGGTAGAAACTTCTGCTGCAGCCCGGGGTGGATTGCAGCAAGGGGAGGAGATTATCCGTGTTAACAGTGAACCAGTACAGATCTGGCAGCAGGCACTGGAGAGAATGTTGGGGGCGGTTGTAGTGGGAGATGCGCTACAGCTTGAGGTGATCACTCCAGCAGGTACGGAGCAGCGAAGAGTATTGGAAAATCCGTTTGGACGGGAGATACCAGAGGGGATGGCACTGCTGGATCAGCTGGGCTTCTCTATCGAACGCCCGGCGGTACCGCCGCGGATTGGTGAGGTGGCGGCTGAAGGTGCGGCGGCTGCCGCAGGTCTGGAGATGGGGGACCTGATCCTGACAGTGGAGGAAGAGCCAGTAGAGAGCTGGGCAGCCTGGGTGGATTGGGTGCGTGATAGTCCACAGCAGACGTTACACATTACCATTGACCGTGATGGAGTGATCTTCCCGATGCAGCTTACACCGGCCCGAGTGGAGGCTCGGGGTAAGGTGATTGGCCGTATCGGAGCTGCAGTGGATCTGACCGAGTTTCGTGCCAACTACTATCGAACCGTACAATTTGGCCCAATTGATGCATTGCTCCGAGGAGCGGAGAAGACTTGGGAGATGAGTGCGATGACTTTGAAGGTGATGGGGCGAATGGTGGTGGGGGCCACTTCGACGGATGGGCTGAGTGGCCCGATCAGTATTGCCCGTTACGCCGGAAACTCGATGGAAAATGGAATCACCACCTTCCTCTCCTTTCTCGGGCTGGTCAGCGTCAGCCTGGGGGTATTGAATCTGTTGCCTATTCCGATGCTGGATGGTGGGCACCTCTTCTACTATTTGGTGGAGGCTGTGAAAGGAAGCCCCCCTTCAGAGACGATGATGATGGTCGGACAGCGGGTCGGTATCGTTTTTCTGGTTGGATTGATGTCGCTGGCACTATACAATGACCTCTTGCGACTGCTGTAATTCAAGAATATTTATGTCTGGTTTATACAAAATGTTTCAACGCACTGTTTTATTAACTGTTTTTGCGCTATTTGCCTCGGCGGCTTCGGCATTTTCTCCCTTTGTGATTGAGGATATCCGGGTCGAGGGGCTGCAACGTATCGCAGCGGGCACCATTTTTAACTATCTGCCACTGAAAGTAGGAGATCAATTAACTCCGAAAAAATCGGCTGCTGCAGTTAAATCGCTCTATAAAACCGGGTTTTTCAAGGATGTGCGCCTGGAACAGGAGGGCAATGTACTACTGGTCTCTGTAGTAGAACGCCCAGCAATCTCCAGTATCGAGATTGATGGTAATAAGGTGATCCAGACCGAGCAGCTTAAAGAGGGGTTGGAGTCGATCGGTTTGGCAGAAGGGCGGGTGCTAGATCGTGCGCTGTTGGACAAGATCGAGGCAGAGCTGCGCCGTCAATATTTGGGCATGGGGCGTTACGGGGTAGAGATTGAGACTACCATTACTCCTCTGGAGCGTAACCGTTCAGCGGTGCGCATTCAGGTGTCAGAGGGAGAGAGTGCCCGTATCCGTCAGATTACTCTAATTGGCAATCAAGCGTTTGAGACCGAAGATCTGAAAGATCAGTTTCAGCTCAGTACGGGTAACTGGCTCTCGTTCTTTACCAAGAATGATCGTTACTCAAGGCAAAAATTGACGGGAGATCTGGAGGCTTTGCGTTCTTGGTATCTGGATCGTGGCTATATCAATTTCGAGGTCACCTCGGCACAGGTCTCCATTACTCAGGATAAGCAGGAGATCTATATCACCATCAATATGAAGGAGGGTAAGCAGTACAGTTTGGGTACGATTGCGCTGGATGGCAAGATGGTGGTACCAGAGGCTGAGCTGCAGGAGAAAATTACGTTGCAGTCTGGAGAAACCTTCTCTCGTAAAGAGATTACCAAGGTTAATGATGCACTTTCGGCTCGCTTGGGTGAAGAGGGCTACGCCTTCTCTAATATCAATGTGATTCCAAAGATGGATGAGGAGAAGGGGATTGTGGATCTCACTTTCTTCGTTGATCCGGGGAATCGTGTCTATGTGAATCGTGTCAATATCACTGGTAATACCAAGACACAGGATCTGGTGATCCGCCGTGAAATGCGCCAGTATGAGGGTAGTCGCTACTCCAACAAGGAGGTAGAGCGTTCCCAGACCCGTATTCGCAAACTGGGTTATTTCGAGGATGTGAAGGTGGATACGGTGCCAGTTGCAGGTACTACCGATCAGGTTGATCTCAACTACAATGTCACTGAGAAATCGACTGGCAGCATGATGCTGGGTATGGGCTACTCCGGTACGCAGGGTATGGTGCTGAGTACCAATCTCAAGCAAGACAACTTTATGGGGTCGGGTAAGCGGGTCGATTTCGAATTCAATAACAGTGATACCGAAACTGCTTATGGCTTTGGTTACATGGATCCCTACTTTACTGAAGATGGGGTGAGTTTGGGGGCAGGTATTCACTATCGTGAACGAGACTCTTCGGATGCAGTGAGTACCTATAGCTATACCGAAGCGGGTGGTAATATTGATTTGGGGCTGCCAACCAGTGAGTATGAGCGCCTTTTTGTCGGCTTTGAGCCGCAGCACATGACTGATACAACGTGTGGCTCAACTGCAACCGATTGTGCCTCTTTCATTGCTGCAGAAGGCACCTCCTTCTCAGTGCTTGAGTTCAATAGCAGCTGGAGCCGCGACAGCCGTAATCGCGCCACCTTCCCTGATGCAGGTGGATACCAACGTTTCCATGCAGAGTTGGGTGCACCGGGCGGTGTAGAGTATTTCAAGGTTGGCTATCGTCATGACCATTTCTTTGCATTAATGGAAGATTACACCATGCTGTTGAAGGGCGAGGTGGGTGTTGGTGATGGCTATGGTGATCAGAGTTCATTACCGTTCTTCAGCCGTTACTATGCGGGTGGCGAAAGTTCAGTGCGTGGTTTTGCGGGTAATTCGCTAGGTCCCAAAGACTCTTCCAACAATGCAGTGGGTGGAAACCTCAAGGCAGTCGGTAATGTCGAGGTTATTTTACCGGTACCGTTTTTGGAAGATGTAAAGTCAACACGGGTCAGTGGCTTCTTTGATATGGGTACTGTTGCGGATAGTGCCAGTGATCTAGGCGATGAATTGAGAGCATCGGTTGGCCTGTCAGCAAAATGGATTTCTCCAGTCGGACCATTGAGCTTTAGTTGGGCACAGCCGCTGAATGATGAATCCACAGATGATCTGGAAGCATTCCAGTTCCGTCTCGGGCAAATGTTTTAAAGGATAAACATCGATGAATCGAATGATAGGCATCATTGGGGGATTGCTGCTACTCATTTCAGGGGCGAATGTAGTTGCAGAGGGGAGCAAGATTGGCTTCGTCAATATCAATCTACTGTTGCAGAAGATTCCACAGGCTGCTGCCGCAACACAGCGTCTAGAGGCTGCCTTTGGTGATCGTAAAGCAGAGATCCTCGATTTCCAGAAGTCTTGTAAGGCGATGGAAGAGGAGTTGGAAAAAGAGGGGGCTGCACTGAGCCAGCAGCAGAAGCAGAAACAGCTGCGCAAAATCCGCTCCTGTAGTAGTGAATTGAAGTTGATGGATGAGGAGTACGGAGCAGATCTCCGTATCGCGCAAGCAGAAGAGTTGCAGAAATTGCAGAAGCTGGTCTACAAGACCGTGGATGAGATTGCTCGCAGCGAACAGTATGATCTGATCGTCAATGAATCCGTTATCTTTGCCTCGCCCAAGGCCGATATTTCGCTCAAGGTGCTCCATTCACTGGAGAACCTGTTCAAGCAGCAGGCCCAGACTACAGAACCCCCCAAATAGTTAATGGCGCTTACGCTGGGAGAGATTGCAGGGCAGATTGGTGCCCAGTTGCAGGGTGATCCTGAGGTTGTGGTGGAGGATATTGCGCCCCTGCACCACGCCACTGAAAAGCAGCTCTCCTTCCTCTCTTCGACCAAATTTCTTTCTCATCTTGCAGATACCGCAGCCGCTGCAGTGATTCTGCATCCGGATCAGCAGGCCGATTTCAAGGGCAACTGCCTGTTGATGCAAGACCCCTATCTGGGCTATGCACGGGCTACAGCCCTGTTTCACCCCTTTGAATTGGAACAGTGTGGCATTCATCCTTCAGCAACGGTTGATTCCACTGCTGCCATTGCAGAGAGTGCATGGATTGGACCACAGAGTGTGGTGATGGCAGGAGCCACGATTGGAGAATCGGTCTACATTGGTCCCGGTTGTGTAATCGCCTCTGGTGTGACGGTGGGAGACAATAGTCGTCTAATGGCCAACGTTTCGTTGATGGAGGGGACGCAGATTGGCTGTGACTGCATTCTTCATCCGGGAGCTGTGCTGGGCAGTGATGGTTTCGGTTTTGCCAACGACGGTGGACAATGGATCAAGATCCCTCAATTGGGGCGGGTCGTTATTGGGGATCGAGTGGAGATTGGTGCAAACACCACGATTGATCGAGGAGCACTGGAGGACACCGTTATCAGAGATGGGGTTAAATTGGATAACCTGGTTCATATCGCCCATAACGTAGAGCTGGGGGAAAACTGTGCAATGGCAGCAATGGTCGGTGTAGCGGGTAGTACCAGAATTGAACCGGGCTGTACCTTTGGCGGTCAGGCGGGCATCGTGGGGCATTTGGAGATTGCTGCGGGTACCCACTGTACCGCGCGTACCTTGGTGACCCACTCAATCCAGAAGGCGGGGATCTACTCCTCTGCGACTACAGCGGATGAGAATGCAAAGTGGCGCCGCAATAGTGTACAGTTCAAAAAATTGAATGAGT
>CAYQFH010000117.1:0-1822 GCA_964416755.1 uncultured Piscirickettsiaceae bacterium
CCCCAGACAACCTGATTGTCCATGCCGGTCGAATAGTGACCACCATGCATAAAGAGGAAGGAACCGGCCGCCATCAGGATGAAGAGGCCCAAAACACCCATCAATCCCCAGTAACCGAGACTACGACCTTCAATTCCGCTGTAGACGACTCTTTTCATCTTGATCTTCCGTAATTAGATTCGCTAATTAATTTTACTATTAATGCCGTTTTAAATGCCGCTGTATCGAACACCAGGGTTGGTGCCAAGATCTGCACGGATCTGGGTGGAGCTGACTGTAGCCAGTTTCTTCGAGATCTCACTGTTCTTGTCATTCAAGTCACCAAACAGCATGGCACCCTTGCTGCAGCTTTCGACACAGGCAGGCTGATCACCACGGTCTACGCGGTGTACACATAAGGTACAAGACTCCACAGTACCCATGCCACGCGGCGCATGAGCACGTTGATCCTGCAGTGACTCATGGATAAAGGAGCGTGCCTTGTAGGGGCAGGCCATCATGCAGTAACGACAACCGATACAGACGTGCTTATCGACCAGTACAATACCATCCGCACGCTTCATCGAAGCACCAGTCGGGCAAACATCGACACAGGGAGGCTTCTCACAGTGCTGACACATCATCGGCAACTGCTGTGTATGACCAGTCTGGTTATCCTTGACCGTAACTGTACGAATCCACTGCGCCTTCTGACGACTGCTGGAGAGCTGTTCATCCGTTGAGCCTTCGCCCCAGCCATTCTCCTGCTGGCAGGCCGTCACACAGTCGTTACACCCTTGTTCGCACTTGTTGGTATCGATCAGCATACCCCAACGCTTGGCACTACTGGCCCCTTCAGCGCCGCTATGTCCATCCGCATGGGCAATGGTCATCAAGGTAATACCGGGGGCGATCACCGCCGTTGCACCGGCCGCCTGGCCGAGGAATTTACGACGTGCCGCATCTACAACTTGAGCATCATGCTCTGCGCGGTTCTGATCCATCTTCTCATTCTGGCTCATTTTGCAGCCCTCACAGTATCTGGCTTGGTGGCATGACACTCGAAGCAGTCGATCTTGACCGCAGTGTAACTGTGACAGCCACTACAGAACTCCCCATCGGCATTGACCGAGATATAATGTCCCTGATCGTTTTTGTTGGCGTGGCAGTTGACGCAGCCGACAATGCTACCCTCTACCGGGCGAATGCCCTGGCGCAGGGTACGATCACGATCATGCTTCAACAGCTCCATGTGGTTGCGACGCATCCACTCCGTCTCTTTCACACAGGCATCCCCTGCATTGGCACCAATCTTGCGATCTGTATGTTGGTGGTCATCACTGACCGCCACAGAACCAAAGCCCATCAGCGCAGTGAAGACCACTGCCAGAATGCCAATTCGCTGTTTCAACTTTTTAGACAACACCATGCTCGCCTCTGGTTATTGTTGCAACTTAAAAACTACTCTCTTAACTCAATAATCGTTCAGATTTCTTCTGTACGCCTCTAGTGCAAGGCGGAAAATGTGAGTTTACAAACCGTAAATGACCATTTTCCAACGCCGCAATAGAGGCGTACAGATGGAAGCTGGATGATTATTCGCCTAGGCCCATCTGAATGTATCCCGTTGGGCAGACATCAGCGCAGACATGACAACCTACGCACTTGGCATAGTCGGTATCCACGTAACGACCTACCGTGCTCTCGTTCTTGCGTACCTTGAAGACCGCATCCTGAGGGCAGAAGACCACACAGTTGTCACACTCGAAACACATACCGCAGCTCATACAGCGCTTGGCCTCGGCTACCGCCATATCCTTGTCCAGCCCCTGCATACGCTCGT
>CAYQFH010000117.1:1922-7959 GCA_964416755.1 uncultured Piscirickettsiaceae bacterium
CAGCGCTTGGCCTCGGCTACCGCCATATCCTTGTCCAGCCCCTGCATACGCTCGTCAAAGTTCTGCAGTACCGCACCGGAATCGACCTCTACGAAAGAGCGGTGGTTGCGCGGCTCGAAATTAAAGTGCCCCAGGAACAGCTTGTCATGGGTAATCACTGATGCAAAGGAGCGATCCTCGTAGTTGTGGATTGCAAATTTGCTGGAAGAGGTTCCACGGTGGCCGTCCTCTTTCTCCTTACCATCATTCTCGGACTGGAAGTGCTCTGGTTCGAGGCCAACCTTCTTCAACTGATCCATCAACTGGAAGTGGTGCACGTCAACCTTGGGACGTGGCTTCAACTCCTTGCTGTTGAGGTAGTCATTGATAGACTCTACCGCAACAGAAGCCTGACCGATCGCAGTGGTCAGCAAATGTGGACGGATAATATCACCCGCTACAAAGTGGCCAGGCTTGCCCTTGACCTCATAGTTCTTGGTGGCATCAATCAAACCACGACCATTATCCAGGTCCTCATAACCAGTAAAATCACCGGTCTGTCCGATTGCAGAGGCGATCAGCGTACACTCCAGCACCTCTTCGGTGCCTTCGATCACTTCCGCCTTACCGGTTTCATAACTTAGCTGAGCGACCTTCAGACCCGTTGCACGGCCATTCTCATCCAGAACAACCTCTACTGGAGTGAGGGAACCACGAATCTCGACACCTTCGCGCAGTGCATCGTCGATCTCGTGCTGTGCTGCATTCATGTTTTCGACGGGCTGACGGGAGATCAGCAGTACCTCGGCACCTTCACGTGCTGCGGTATCTGCAACATCATGGGCGGTATCACCCAGAATCACGCGCTCAGGACGATCCTTCTCGTTGACATTGGAGATGTTACCGATACGACGGGCCACAGAGGCGACGTCGATCGAGGTATCACCACCACCGACCACAACGATCTTGCCGGAAATGTGTTTGAGCTTGCCGGAGTTGAAGGCACTCAGGAAGGCAACACCACTGACACAGTTCTCTGCATCACCACCCGGAATCGGCAGTGGACGACCGGACTGTGCACCAATGGCCCAGAAGATCGCATCGTACTCTTTCTCCAGGTCAGCAACCTGAACGTCGGTACCTACGCGGGTGCTCAGCTTCAGCTCAACACCCATATCAGTAATACGCTTGACCTCACCCGCCAGCATCTCACGTGGGGTACGGTAGCCGGGGATGCCGTAGACCATCATGCCACCCAAAGTGTCATGATCATCAAAGATGGTGGCACCGTGGCCAATCTTGCGCAACTGGTAGGCTGCTGCCAGACCCGCTGGGCCGCCGCCGACGATCGCAATCTTCTTGCCGGTATCGGCACCAGTCTCAAAACCGAGGCCATTCTCCAGTGCGTTGTCACCGATAAACTGGTCGATGGAGTTGATGCCAACAAAGTCCTCCACCTCGTTACGGTTACAGCCGTCCTGGCACGGTGCAGGGCAGACACGACCCATGGTCGATGGGAACGGATTAGCCTGAGTGTAACGCTCAAAGGCGTAATCTTCCATGGTCTTACCTTCCGGTGGGGTATCGATACCACGAACGATGTCCAGCCAACCACGCACATCGTGGCCCGATGGACAACTTGCCTGACAAGGTGGAGTCTGGTGAACATAGGTTGGGCACTTGTGAGTCCAGCTCGCCTGCCAGATCATTTCATCATTATCATAAGACTCTGCACCATCCTCGCGAGGGTAGTCCTCATAGCGGCGGTAGTTCAACTCTGTGTTCATCTCATCACTTGGCGTTGCCATTATCAGATGCTCCTATCTAAATCGCTTTACAAAAAATTAATCAATCGCGCTAACTTTATCAGTTAGTCGTTATTCTCAAATACAAGTGCGTCACCGACCAACTGGTGTACGCTGGTAATCATGTGCATTGGCATATCGTAGAACGGCAGTACCTTGGTGAACTGGCTCTTGCAGATCGCACAGATTGCTGCGAGGGTATCAACCCCTTCCTCATCAAAGACCTGCTTCAGGGCATTCATGCGCGGCATTGCACCCTTCACACGGATCTCCATCAGGTCATCGGTCAGCAGACCGCCACCACCACCACAACAGAAGGTCTCTTCAAACATGGTAGAGGTGTCCATCTCCACATAGTTGTTGACCACGTTCTTGATCACCTCTCGCGGCAGAATGAACTGACCACGCTCAATACCACCCATGCCGGTACCACGCGCTACGTTACAGGAGTCATGGAAGGTGACGGTACGGTGATCATTGGCAGACTTGTCAATATTCAGCACGTTGTCCTGCATCAGGCTGTAGGTCAGCTCAATAATATGCTGTGGTGCCGGATAGCGAGGGTCCAACTGCTTCTGCAGCATCTGTGCATACTTGTCATCGGCTGCTGCACCATGCCCAGTTCCGGCCAGGGTATTCCAGAAGCTGTAGGCGACACGCCAGGCATGACCACACTCACCGACGACCACACGCTTCACACCCAGTTCCAGTGCTGCGGTACGGATACGCTCGGCAACCTTCTTCATCACCGGATAGTTGCCGATAAACATGCCGAAGTTGGCACCCTCAGAGGCGAAGTCACTCATGGTCCAGCTGATGCCTGCCTGGTGAAACACCTTGGCGTACCCCATCAAACCATCAATATGGGGCTCTGCAAAGAAGTCAGCTGATGGCGTGATCAGCAGGACATCTGCTCCTTTCTCATTCAGTGGCATGCGGATCGGCAGACCGGTATCGTCTTCCAAATCCTCTTCGCAATCTTCCAGGGTCGCCTCAAGCGCAGGACCGGGCAGACCGAGATTATTACCAATCTTCATCACTTTGCCCAGAATCTCGTTGTCATATTTCTGGCCATACCCAACCGCATCGAGGATGTCGCGTGCTGCCATGGTGATCTCGGCGGTATCAATGCCGTAGGGGCAGAAGACCGAACAGCGGCGACACTCGGAACACTGATGGTAGTAGCTGTGCCACTCATCCAGTGTCTCACGGGTCAGGTCCTTGGCACCCACCAGATTGGGGAAGTACTTGCCAGCAAAGGTGAAGTAGCGGCGATAGACACTACGCAACAGCTCCTGACGAGCGACCGGCATATTCTTTGGATCAGCGGTACCGAGGAAGTAGTGGCACTTGTCAGTACAGGAACCACAGTGCACGCAGATATCCAGGAAGAGACTGAAGCTGCGCGAGGTCTTGCTCAGATCCTCCATCTTGGCGATCGCCTGATCGTGCCAGTCCTCAACCAACTCACCCGGAAAGTTGAGCGGCTCCTGATGTTCAGGCTTGGCCACAAAGGGGGAGGAGTGAGCCATTACCCCCTCCTGCAACACCGGAATATTGAGGTATTCGGTCAGTGCCGGGGTATCAAATTCTACTTTCTTCGCCACGACTTATTTCTCCATCTCAGCAGCCCAAGGGGCAATGTGACGCTTCTCACGAGAATCATCGATCTGGTTACGGGTTGGGCTGAAGAAGATGCCGGGGGCATGCATCAGCTTACTGATCGGGAAGATCACCATCAGTACAATCACCAGGAAGAGGTGAACCAACAGAATAGGATCGGCAGGCAGTGGCTTCCAGTCGAAGTACATTAGCCCGGTCATGAAGTGCTTCAGTGCAACAATATCGGTGTGGGCTACGAAGGTCATCATTACGCCACTCATGCCGATACCGATCAGCAGCGCCAGCATCAGATGGTCAGACGGAGTGCTGATGTAGCGGATGCGCTCTACCAGGAAGCGACGCGCCCAGAGACCCGCCAGACCAGCAACCATGGCGATACCACCATATTTACCAAATGGCTGCACGATCTCGGTAATGAACCATGGAGTCTCCTGGAAATAACGGCCGTGGCGCAGCAACACCAGAAACAGTGCCATATGGAACATCCAGCCGAATATCCAGATCCACTTGTTGGAACGGAACAGACTTTCGAACAGTACGACCTCGCGGCCCATACGGTAGACCATCCCACCCTGGGTGCGAGGTGCAGGCATGGTTGGAATCTTGAGCGGAGCGGGTGTGCGCCAGTACGCTGCAATTCGCTTTGCAACCCCTACCACCAGAATGGCGGTCGCTGCGTAAAAAAGTATGGCAAATAGTCCAGTTAACATATGCCGTTCGCCTCCGCGATCATCTCAAAACAGTCCGTTGTGGTACCCGCACACGGTGCAGATACCGAAGAATTCTTGGGCTGACACCCAAGGGAACACAGAGCCCCTTGGATACAGCAGTGTAGCTATTCAGATTGCCCCTGAAACGTTCCAATTCGAGGCAGAAAATGTGAGTTTACAAGTGTAAATGACCATTTTCGAACGAAGAAGTGGGACGTTTCAGGGGGATAAGCTGGATAGTTACTAGATACAGCCGGTTGGCTTGGGCAGCCCACCGATCTTACAAGCCTGCTTCGCTGGGCCATATGGGAACAGCTCGTAGAGGTACTTGCTGTTGCCCTTGTCCTTACCCAGCTTCTTGCCGATTGCCTTGGTCAGTACACGTACTGCAGGAGCAATCTGATACTCGTCATAGTACTCACGCAGGAAGTCGATTACCTCCCAGTGTGCATCAGTCAGCTCAACCTCTTCGGTCTCAGCCAGAGCAGCCGCGATATCCTTGTTCCAATCGTTGATATCAGTGAGGTAACCCTCCTCATCAACGTCTACTGCACTACCATTTACGTCCATACTTGGCATAACATTTCTCCTAATCAGAAAAAATAAAAAATAAAAACTGAAACTCTACTTTAGACCCAGGATTGAACCTTTTCGTTGTCTGCAACCAGATCAACGAAAGCGGCATAATCAACGGTCTCAACACCATCGGCCAGATTACCCTCGATACCTCGTGCAGCAACATCACTCTGCAGTGCAACCACTTTTGCACCACCAGAGAGTTTGTCAGCAACAGAGCTACCCTTCAGCGCAGCGTACACACCATCCTCGATCAGCAGCACAGTACTGCTATCGGTGGCGTGCGCCATGCAGGAGGTGAAGGCGTCTTTCTCAAAAGGTGACTTGTTTACAATATGAAGCATGTTGAATCTCCTCTCTTAGAAACTGAGAACGACGTCGCTCTCTTCCATGAGATCACGAATCTCATCGGCAGAGACCAGATGGATGGAAGACTTCTCAGCCCAGTCATCATCCTCATCCTCGTAGGTCAGATCCATCAGATCATCTACAGTCAACCCACGTGCTTCCAGTGACTCTTTCTCAACATAGATCTGGTTGACATCGTAGTCACCCAGCGCATTGTAGGTTGGCGAGAAGTTCTTCATACCGGAAGCCTCGGTGTTCTGATCCTTCTTGATCTGGAACACACCATCATCCATGAAGACCAGCGCTACATCCTGATCGAATGCCGCACCAATCAGAACCACTTCCAGTGACTCCAGTGCATAGACCGTACCGTAAGGTGCCTTACGGTTGACGTAGAGAAACTTTTTAATATCAGACATTTTTGCTTCTCCTAATTAATCACCAAAGACAACCAGACGATCAGACTGGATACCAGCCTCAATCAACTGACCCAGACCGGAGATGCGGAAACCATCCATGATGTTGGTCGCATCCTTGCCATTGCGCTCTGCCTCACCGTCATCGACGATACCGCGACGCTGTGCAGCCGCCACACAGATCACCAGGTCCATGTCATGCTCCTTGGCCAGATCACTCCAGCGCTGCTGAACATTGCGGTCATCCTGTGGCGGAGTCGCCAGGCGAGTCCCGTTATTTACGCCATCATGGTAAAAGAAGACACGAAAAATCTCATGCCCCTTCTCCACTGCAGCTTTCGCAAAGTTGTAGGCACTATCAGACGACTGATGCTGATACGGCCCCTCGTTTACCTGAATTGAAATCTTCATCCCAATCTCCCCTTAAAAGCGGATATGAGCAGAGTTGTTCAGGCTTGCACGGGCACCACGCCAAGTATCGATGTGGTACTTGGTGAATGGCAAGCCGGTCTTCTCGAAGAAGGTTGGCCAGCCGATACGCTCAGCCCACTCACCCATACGCTCCCAATCCTTCGCATCT
>CAYQFH010000118.1:0-7622 GCA_964416755.1 uncultured Piscirickettsiaceae bacterium
ATGCGTTGTTTGCCTTGGCCAGCTCGTCACGGAACTCCTTGAGGATGGAGTCATAGCGGTTGGGATCGGAGTCATTGGCTGCACCGAAGATTGCAGAACCGGCAACAAAGGTATCGGCACCCGCCTCGCGGATCTCACGAATGTTGTTGGCCTTGACGCCGCCATCAATCTCCAGACGGATATCGTAGCCACTCTCATCAATCATCTTGCGCGCCTGACGCAGCTTGTCCATAGTCGCAGGGATAAAACTCTGACCACCAAAACCGGGGTTGACCGACATCAGCAGGATCATGTCCACCTTATCCATCACGTAGTCGAGGTAGCTCAGCGGAGTCGCTGGATTAAAGACCAGACCGGACTTACAGTCATGCTCCTTGATCAGCGCCAGTGAGCGATCGATATGGTCGGAGGCTTCCGGATGGAAGGTGATATAGGAGGCACCCGCCTTGGCAAAATCAGGAATGATGCGATCCACCGGGTCAACCATCATGTGAACATCGATCTCGGCAGTCACGCCGTGGCTGCGCAGCGCATCACATACCAGTGGACCGATGGTCAGGTTGGGGACGTAGTGGTTATCCATCACATCGAAGTGGACGATATCGGCGCCCGATGCCAATACGTTGTCGACCTCTTCACCCAGTTTGGCAAAGTCGGCAGAGAGAATGGAGGGGGCGATCAGATTATCTTTCATAACACTTCCTTATTTTTGGGCATTGATTCATTTCAAAACAGGGAACTGTACAGGATGGTACGCCACTTTTCAGCCCCCGACAGATGAGCAATTTGGATAACCCTATTGCTTTCTTGACTCCTGAATCATCTCATAGGCGGTGCGGATCTGATGGGTCTTTTCGCTGGCGATCTTCATCATCTCCTCCGGCAGCCCCTTGGCCACCAGCTTGTCGGGGTGGTGCTGGCTCATCAGACGGCGGTAGGCCCGCTTGACCTCCTGATCCGAGGCGGAAGAGGAGATGCCCAGAGTCTCATAAGCACTCTCCAGCGTGGGACGCTGTACTGCTCCCGGACGCTGCCCCGCCGAAGCACGCACCATCGACTCCAGCTGCTCGTAGAGTGCCTGGGCAATTCCCAGCTCAGCCGCAATGTGAAGCAGAATCTTGCGCTCCGCCGGGTGCAATTTGCCATCGGCATAGGCGGCCTGCAGCTGAATCTCCATGAACATCTGGGTCAGTGTGGTACGCCGCCCCACCTCCTTGCGAAACTGCTGCAACACCTCATCCAGTGGAAAACCGGAGCGTTTACCCTCGGTGAAAAGTTTTTCAGCCGCCTTGCGCAGATTGGCATCCAGCTGCAGATGGTCCATTACCGCACGCGCCATGCGGATTTCATCGGGGGTAACATGACCATCGGCCTTGGCCACATGACCCATGACGGAGAAGGTGGCGGTAAAGAAGGCAGTCTGTACCCGCTGCTGGTTACCCGGCTCCCACCCCATGGAGTTGGCAACCTTCTCCATCCCTCTATCGAAGTTGTGGCCGAATGCAGCACCAACCAGTGCCCCCAGTGGCCCTCCAAGAAGGAACCCAAACGCCCCGCCTAACAGTTTTCCAG
Source organism: uncultured Piscirickettsiaceae bacterium (assembly GCA_964416755.1). Lineage (GTDB taxonomy): Bacteria > Pseudomonadota > Gammaproteobacteria > Thiopontia. The sequence goes on from CAYQFH010000118.1 coordinate 1,573, forward strand.
CCCAGCTCATAACAATCCCGTTTTATCCTGATAGTGTGAAACTACTCCGGCTGCTCTGCATACAGCCCGATCTCATTGCGATGCCCATCTTCTCCCGATGCCATCTCTACAATCTTCTCCCTGAAGATCAGTTGATCATCGTCACCAGCGCCCCAGAACAGATCGGCATTGAGACGTTTGGCATCTTCATGTCCCATCACCGTCACAATTTTATAACCCGCCTCACTGCTGTCCCGCTCCACAGGTCGCGCATAGGGCTCTCCATTGAGCTTCCAGATCGCCTGCACAACGGGCATGGTACGCTGCTGTGCCCGCTGAGTCACCAGAGCAAGCTCTCCCGACTCCAGTTTGACAATCACGCCGGGCGGATAGACACCAATCGCTGCAATCAGCGCCTTCGCCATCTGCTGGTCATAGCGCCCCCGATTATTGGTCAGAAACTGGCGCATGATGGTCAAGGCGTTACTCGCCTCCCGGTAGTCACGCGGACTGATGAAGGAGGCGTATCGATCCACCACCGCCAGCAACCGTGCCTCCATCGGGATGTCCTTGCCAAAGCTGCCAAAGGGGTACCCCTGGCCATCAAGCTGTTCGTGGTGGCTAATCACCGCCTGCACCCAGCTCACATCCAGTACTCCCATGGCACGCAGCATTTTCCCCCCCTGTTTGGGGTGTTCCTGAATCTGGCGCTGATGGTGTGCCATCAACTCCCCCTGATGACGCTCCAGATCCTGCTGCAACAGGTACATGGCGATATTCTGGGTCAATCCGGCACAGGCGAGTGACTGGATTCTCACTTCACTCCACTTGAGTGCTCTGGCAGTCAAGATTGCCAGTACGGTATTCTGGAACATGCGAAAAATGGCATGATTGAGATCGGAACGGAGATGCACCATGCCGATAAACATATCCGGGCTCTGTCGCAGCCCCTCAATCATCTCATCTGCGATGATCGCCACATCTGCAATCAGATTGTAACCATCGGTAACGAAGTTGGTATAGGCCACCTCCAGCCGGATCATCAGCTCCTCTACACTTTCTGTGGTGTATCCGTCGTAGAACTCTCCATGCTGTTCCCCATACGGAGTGGTGTAGCACCCCATCTCCAGTATGCGATCGATCTTCTCCTGGCTATAGGGGACAATCCCTTTGGAGAGGAGCAGTGTTCCATACTGATCATAGATATTGAATCCAGTGGGCTGATTGAGCTTCATCATACCCTCGACAATCTTCATGCCGATCTCCGTTCATCCATTGCCAGCACTATTCCCACTCTTTTAGAAGAGCGTTACATCATCTTCATTCGACATTGCACTCATCTGTGCAATCTTGTCACGAAACAGTGGTTGATCATCCACCTTGCCCCACAGCAGGTCGGCATTGAGACGCTCCATATCTTCATGCTGTGCGGTCGATACAATATGGTACTGTGGCTCTGTGGTTTGGCGCTCGACAGGGCGCTCATAGGGGTTGCTCTCCTTATCCCAGATCGCCTGCACCAAGGGGTGCATACGCTCTTTTGTACGCCGTGTGACCACGGCGACTTCGCCCGATTCCAATCGAACTACTGTTCCTGGCGGATAAAAACCCACCACTGAAATCAATACCTTGCTGATCTGCTGATCATATTCACCCTGCTTTTTATGCAGAAAATAGCGCATGATCCCCTTGATGCTGCCTGATTCACGATATTTTCTCGGACTGATCATTGAACCATAACGGTCGACAACGGCCAGCAGTCTCGATTCAAAGGGGATGTCCTTGCCATAGTGTGCATAGGGATAGCCACTACCATCCATTCGTTCGTGGTGGTAGGCGACCGTCTGCAGCCAGCTTCGATCCCTGATGCCCAATGACATCAACATCTTGCTACTCTGTTTCGGATGCAGACGAATCTGTGAGCGCTGAAAGCCGCTGAGCTCTCCACTATGTTTCTCCAGATCCAGTTGTAAAAGATACATGCCCAGATTCTGGGTCAGGCTGGCACTGGCAACAGACTCAATCATACCATCGCCCCAACGCATCCGCTTGGCGGTGAGCACTGCGAGAACGGTATTCTGGAAGGTTCGGAAGATGGCATGGTTGAGATCGGAACGGAGATGAATCAGGCCAATACACATGTCAGGATACTGTTCTACCGCCTGAATCACCTCTTTGGCAATCTCGGTAATTTCATCCACCAGGTTATACCCATTGGTGATGAAATTGGTATAGGCCACTTCAAGTCGTACAACCAGATTCTCAACATATTCCGTTGGTGAATCATAGACCGGAACATCCTCAAACTCTTTATAGTTCTCACCATATTCCGTGGTGTAGAACCTCCCCTTGAGCACCTTCTGCAGCTTATCTTCGGTGTAGAGCACAAGCCCCTTGGAGAGGATAAGCTTACCCTCTTCATTGTAGATATTGAACTGAATCGGTTCACCGATCTCAACCATTCCTGAGACTACACGCATAACCAGGCACTCACTGAAAGTAATATAGAGGAGACCATATCACTGATTCAGCACAATCTCACCCTCTACAAAAGATACGCGGCAACAGAAAATACTACAGTTGTCCAGCATGAAACAGCAGGCGGGGCAATACTCCTCCATCAAAATGGTCCATCTGAATGCGGCTGATCCCTGCATTGGGAATCTGTAGTCGGAACATCTTCTCCATAGGCATGCCGAGAATGTGGCTCAAAATCATCCGCATCATACCGGCATGTCCCACCACCAACAGATGCTCTCCCCGGTACTGCTCAATCGTCCGTTCCCACTGTCCAACGATGCGCCGGTTGAAATCGCCCAAGGTTTCAGCGCCTGGCGGGGTGTTGTTCATCGGATCGCTCCAGAAGCGGTAGAGCCGATCCGGATCCTGCTCCAGGAGTTCCTGCGCCGTCCTCCCCTCCCACGCCCCGAAACCGATCTCGGTGAAGGTGTCATGCTCTTCCAGTGGCAGACCATGGCGATCCGACAACTCCCGGGCAAAGGCGCTGCAACGGCTCAACGAGGAGGAGAGAATCCGATCCCATGGTGAATGCTCTCCCACCGCACAACGCATCTGCTCCCACCCTTTCGGGCTCAATGGGTCATCGATCTGCCCCCGGTATCGACGCCCCCCTTCCGGCTCACCATGGCGCAGCAGATCGACTGTGGTTACCGTGGTTTCTCCCATGGCTACAGCTACAGCACATCACTCAGAATCATCATCGCCAGCAGCACCATCCAGGCCATCTCTGCGCGACGCACCATCTCCAGCGCATCCCACACCTCCTGCAAGTCAGGGGATTCATCCCCCTGTTCGTCAACCGGATCGAGACGGATTGCCCCTGTCCCGGTCAATGCCATGACTGCATGGTTGTGTCGCCAATCTCCCGCACGCTGCATGATCTGTTTGAATGCCGCCGAGAAATCACCTACCAGTGCATAGGTGAGTGCCACCAGATGGGCCGCAGGCCAGGCCAGTAGCTGATTCAACTGCACCAGCCAATTGCCATTCAATGGCTCATCCTCGCTCTGCTGCAGCAATTCAAGGGTATGACTCAGACGCACCAGCAGGGCTGCCGCCGGGCCAAAGAGGATAAACCAGAAGAGCACCGTGAATATTCTGGGGTTGGCCTCGGTCAGTACCGACTCGGTCAGCTTGCGCACGATGCTCTGTCGCTGTTCCGGAACCTCCCCCTCCAGCAACCCTTCGGCATGGAGAATACCCCCCTCTACGTCCTCTTTTGACCAGCTCTCCAGCACCGACTCCACCTGACTGCGCAGATCCTTCGGCCCCAGTGATATGATCAACACCAGTACACTGAAGAGCAGCTCCGGCAGCCAACCGCCATCGGCCATCCACTCTCCCAGCTGATGCGCCAGCAGTACCGGGATCAACAGGGTCAACAGAGAGGTGAATACACCCCCGCGCGGGGTATTCACGGTACGGTGCTCCTCCACCCAGTTACCCCAACGGGCAAACCACTCCAGATTGCGATACTCATCCAGTACCGCATAGAAGCGCTCAATCCCCAGGGTGATGATAATTGCGAGTAGTGACATACATTCAACTCTCTAAGTCTGTAACTAAAATTCTGGACCAGTCAAATGCTGGTCCCGGATCGGTCTTGCGCCCCGGAGCAATATCACTATGCCCCACAATACGCTGCCGGGTGATCTCCGGATACCATTGCATCAACTGATATAGCACCCTGTTCAGCTCCCGATACTGCACTGCTTCATAAGGGATATGATCTGCCCCCTCCAGCTCGATTCCGATCGAAAAGTCATTACAGCGTTCACGCCCCTCAAAACTGGAGCGCCCAGCATGCCATGCACGCGCATTCAACGGTACATATTGTACCAGTTGACCATCGCGACGGATCAACAGATGGGTAGAGACCTTCAATTCACGCAGTGGTTCGAATCCGGGGGCCTCGCCGCCCTCAATCCGGTTGGTAAAGAGTGCATCAACCCAGGGGGTACCGAACTGCCCCTCAGGCAGGCTGATACCATGAACCACCACCAGATTGATGACTTCGCCCTCTGGTCGATGGTCATGATTGGGAGAGGGGATCTGCGTTGCACTGTCAATCCAGCCCAACGCGTCCACCGACCACTCAGTGTCGGGTCGAGCAGTGTCCACCAATCTCACACATCCCTTTCAGCACCAGATCAGTGAAGCTGACGATACCCACCACCTTTCGATCCTCCAGCACCGGGGCACGAGAGAGGTCAAAGCGCTCAAACAGGCGGGCACAGTAACGAATATCCATATCAGCATCGACCGTAATCACTGGTTTGGACATCACCTCATAGACGTTGACCCGATCCGGCGCACGATCTCTGGCCAACACATGGCGGGCCACATCGGAGATCAGCAACACACCAAATTCATCATCATCATGGCGCTTGTCGACAATCAGCGACTTGTTCTCCACATGCTTCATTGCTGCCAGCGCCTCAGCGATAGTCGCCACACCATCCACGATATCAAACTCACGTTTCATCACCTCACGCACACGAACAACCGGTTTCTTCTCCATCAGATCTGCTCCTCTACAACATCGGTCAACTGTTTGATCTGGCTGGAGAGACCAACAGCATCCTCCACATCCAGTTGAATCACCATACCAGTACCCGGTTTGTTGAATTCACCCACCTCACCAATCGTCTCCAGAATGTGGCGACTGAGATGCTCCTCCACAATAAACAGCACCATATCGCGATTGGTCTCCAGCGCCAAACCGAAGAAGGTCCTGGCCACCTTCAACCCCTCTCCACGCGCATGGTTGATGACCGTGGCTCCGGTTGCTCCCGCCTCACGGGCGGCACTCACCACGATATCGGTCTTGTCCTCCTCGACCAGTGCAATCAACAATTTAAAGTGCATGTGACTCTCCTGTTACGATGCTTCACTTATATTATTCTGCCTATGGCTGGCTCGCCGTGCCAACCACTCAGACAACTGAACATATCCCAACACTGCAATGATCGGCAACAGACTGGCAAAGGCGATCAATCCGAAACCATCCAGCAGGGCACTGCGTCCCGGTACCGAGGTGGCCAATCCCAATCCCAATGCTGCGACCAACGGCACGGTCACGGTAGAGGTGGTGACACCACCGGAGTCATAGGCGAGAGCAATGATAAATTTAGGCGCATAGTATGTCTGGATCATCACCAGAATATAGCCCGCCACAATAAAATAGTAGAGCGGTATGCCGGTCACAATACGGTAAGCTCCCATTGAAATCCCGACCGCAACCCCCAGCGCTACCGCAATGCGCAATCCATTGGCCGCTACCGTGCCACCGGAGACATCCTCCGCCTTCAGCGCCACTGCCAACAAAGAGGGCTCTGCAATGGTGGTGGAGAAGCCAATGGTAAAGGCAAACAGATAGACCCAGTAGTAGTCATCCCAACGCAACTGGTCGACTGTCCGCTCCAACCCCTGGAGGATAAATTCCGGATCAGAGAGCTGCATCGCCATCTGTTCCCCCAGCGGAAAGATCGCCTGCTCCAGCCCCATCAGAAAGAGGGACAATCCCAGTAATACATAGAAGAAGCCGATCA
>CAYQFH010000119.1:0-7609 GCA_964416755.1 uncultured Piscirickettsiaceae bacterium
GATCGGGATAAGCATGTAGAGCCGAAGGCGGAGGATTTGCGGACGCGGGTTCGATTCCCGCCGTCTCCACCAATAACAACCCCCACACCTCCCAAGGTGTGGGGTTTTTCTTTGCGACTTCACAACTTACTGACAGAATGTAGATGATTAACTCCACACTCCTGTCATTATACTTGGCTACAGTGGGGCTATAATCCAACCATGGAACCCTTCATTATCATCGCAATCATTGCCGTTGTCGCTGTAGGTGGACTCTATCTCTTTAGCTCCACACTCAACCACCTCCTCTTTGGACAGTTCAGGCCAACTGCCAAAGTTGACGTGGATGATGGCGATTTTGCATTTCACATTGAATGCGAAGACCCGAAAGATTGTGAAGAGCTACTCCAAAAGGTGAACAGCGGAAAGATCAAGATCAGACCACAGCAGTAGCGACTGATGGCCCGCTTCAGCCCCACTTATCAACCACCAAACACCCTCCACTCATCCTCAATCACCCAAAAGAGACCTCTACGGAGAAATCCATAGGGCTCATTTCCATTTATCGCTGCACTGTGCCTCTGGCCCAGACATCCCCCGGTGCCGCCCCTTTACGGGAACGCGCCAGCTCCTCCACTACAAACTGCTGTCCGATATGGAGTACGCTTATCGCCTTTCCAAACTGCCATTTACCCTCTTTGACATGTGGGGCTGCATCTCGCAGGTGCATTCCCTGGGTTGCACGAATTGCATCTCCCACTGCAGGCAGTGCATCAACCTTGAAGCCAGTGGAGATCACACCATCTGCACCATATTTTCCGATATAGACCCACTCCGCACTGGCTGGCATTGCAGCAACCAGCCCGACCAAAATCGTTACAATCGAAATGATCCTTTTCATGATATACCACCCCTTCTCCTGAACAACCCAAACGATTACACAAACGACTCTCTATCTCTGAGTATAGCCGCAAAAACCCTTGCGACTATCTACATCATCATGAAAATTGAGAAATGCGGCTACAGAGATCCTGGCAACCACTGGCGAGGAGTTACTACCGTTTCAGATAGGGTTTGAACTTCATATCCTCAACCAGGATATGGTGTTCCAGCCACTGCTTGAGAAACCTGGCGGTATGGTTCAACTGCTCCAGGTCGCAGGAGGTAACCAGGAGCGAAGCCTTTTCCGAGAAGGCAAGATGCTCATCCTGCTGCCTCTCGAACTCCGGGTATTCGATACTGGACAATATCCCCTCTTCAGCCCTGAAGTGGTAGTGGGAGTAGTCACTGATCTTCATAACCAGTTGAATATAGTCCGCCTTGCTGGGAGAGCCTTGCAGGGAGAGATCGATCAGTGAATTGACAATATCCATCAATACACGATGATGGTGGTCGATCAGTTCATGGCCGATACCAAACTTCTCATCATCCCAAACAAACTTGTCCACTAAATCAACCCCTCATCCTAATAATAATTCTCAATACTCCCCTGACTGTAGGCGGACATTGACTGCTCTACAAACTATTATTTCATATCTCTGAGGGTGCCACTCTGTTTTTTGTAATATTTTGTAACATTACCCACACTGAAAATACCCCTTTGTAATACTGAGGAAGACACACAAAGCACCGCAAAAACCACCCTCTTTCCGCTATAATGAGCGGCCTTTTTATCGATCCACCCCTTATGCAAGTCAGCGAGCTCATCGTCAAGTATCTGGAAAGACTGGGAATCCGTCAGATCTTCGGAATTCCGGGTGCCCACATTCTTCCGATCTATGACAGCCTGTATGACTCATCAGTCCACTCGATCCTGGTCAAGCATGAGCAGGGAGCCTCTTTCATGGCTGGAGGGGTTGCACGCAGCAGCGGGCAGATTGCAGCCTGCATCGCCACCGCCGGCCCCGGAGCGACCAACCTGATCACCGGTGTGGCCAACGCCTATGCTGATCACCTGCCGGTGCTGGTAATTACCGGCGAAACCCCCACCCACATCTTTGGTAAAGGGGGGCTGCAAGAGAGCTCCGGCGAAGGCGGCAGCATTGATCAGAACCAGCTGTTCCAAAGCATCACCCGCTATCACAAGGTGGTGGAGCGCACTGACTACCTGCAAAATGTGCTGGTTCAAGCGACGCAGGCGCTCTGCGCACCCCAACCGGGACCTGTGGTGTTGAGCCTCCCCTACAATCTGCAGAAAGAGGAGGTCGATGCTTCCATCCTCGATACGATCCCCTTCCCCACCAGAAGCAACCGCCCCCCTCCGGGTGAAGCGACCATCACGCAGATCACAGAGCAGTTACTGGAGGCGGAGAATCCGGTGATCGTAGCCGGATATGGCTGCATCCGCTCCGGGGTGACCGACCAACTCTCCCGATTGGGGCGGGTGCTGAATATCCGGATCACCACCAGTCTCAAGGGCAAGGGGGCCATTGACGAGCAACATCCACAGGCACTGGGATCTCTGGGGGTGACTTCCGATGGTCATGCACTGCAGACCATCACCGAGGAGGCGGATCTGCTACTCGTGCTGGGAGCCAGTTTCAACGAACGCACCAGCTACCTCTGGAAGAGCGAACTGTTCCAGAACAAGACCATCATTCAGGTAGACCATAACCATACTCAACTGGAGAAGGTCTACCGTGCCGATATTGCAGTAGAGGCCGACATCGTTCAGTTGCTGGATGCCTTGATCGAACAATTAGAAAAGAAAACGACAATTCCCGTCAATGCAACAGCGGGTATTTCAAAAGGTGTCCCGGCAGAGAACCCGATTCTTCGTTCGATCCCGACACTGGTACAAGAGTTCTTTACCACACTGAACCAGAGGGTCGAAGGGCCGCTCTCGCTATTTGATGACAACATCATCTACGGCCAGAATCTCTTCAAGGCGACCGAACAGCACCACTACTACCCCAACTCCGGCATATCCTCTCTGGGCCATGCCCTGCCTGCTGCCATTGGGGCCTCGATGAATGTACAGCATCCCACTTTTGCCCTGCTTGGTGATGGCGGCTTCCAGATGTGTGGAATGGAGCTAATGACCGCCATCAACTACAACATTCCGGTCAATGTGGTACTGCTCAACAACGGCTCAATGGGGCTGATCCGCAAGAATCAATTCCAGCAGTACCAGGGACGCTATATTGACTGCGACTTTGTCAATCCGAACTTTGCACTGATGGCTCAATCCTTTGGGGTCAATTACCACCTGATTGAGAACAGTCGGGATCTGGATCAACTCTTCAGTGAACATGATCTGGAGAAGGGGATCAACCTCATCGAGCTCCCGATCGACAAGAACGCCTTCCCCGATTATCAGTCCGGACGCTGACCCACGCTGTTGTCCAATTTTTGTCATGTCTGCCTCATCTGCTGCACTACAGCGCTTTCTGCAACTGCACCCTGAACTGGAAACAGAGGTACCAACCTCGGCCGACCACTATCTGCAGCCCCTGGTCCATGCCGAGGAGTTGGTGGGCGAGAACCTTTTCGACGCCTCTGCACTGCAGCAGCTTCAAGCACTCTATCGAGAGCAGGAGGCGTGGAGAGCCGCTGAAGCAGCCGATGATCGCCACCACTTCATCATCACCATTCCGGTAGCAGATCGTCCACAACAGCTGGAGCGCTGTCTGGAAAGCCTGCTGCATCTCTGCAAACTATTTCACTACGGGCGCAGCAGCAGCGGCCAATACAGCAAGCTGACTCTGCTGATCAGTGATGACAGCCTTTCGACAGAGAATCAAGCTGCTATCCGCAGCAGTACCGAATCCTTTGACAGACATGGCATTCCATCCATCTATTTCGGGATGCAAGAGCAACAGGCACTGCTTGCAAGCTTTAGTGCCGAACAGCAGGCGTCACTGGCAGATCTGATTACACTGCCAGAACCCGGCACCACCCATAAAGGGGCCTCCACCACCCGGAATATCGCCTATCTCAAACTGCACACACTGCAGCAGCAGTGGCCCACTGAAGAGAAGCTGTTATTCTGGTTTGTCGATAGCGATCAGGAGTTCCGGGTCAATATCAGCGATGGCCGAGAAGAACGTGATCTCTACTGTATCAACTACCTCTATCTGTTTGACCGGATCTTTCAACAACATGATCCTGTAATGGTGACCGGAAAGCTGGTGGGCGACCCGCCAGTCTCACCAACGGTGATGGCCAGCAATCTGCTATTTGATCTCAACCACTTTCTCTCCGAGGCATCACAACAGAGTGGAGCGGACTCTTGCCAATTTCACCACCACAGCGACCACAGTGAAGGAGAGGCGGCCTATCACGACATGACCGATCTGTTTGGCTATCCCGTGCCACAGAAACCCTACCGTTACCGCTGCGATCTGGAGCAGCCACACAACCATACCACCTGTCTGGAACGCTTCAGTAAGCGGCTCAACCAGTTCTTCTATGGAGAACATCCCACTCGACGGGCCTATCACCGTTATCAGCCACTAGAGCAGAGCATCAAGCCTGCCCGTACCGTCTACACCGCAAACTACCTCTTCACCCCGCAAGGACTAAATGCCTTTATCCCCTTTGCACCACTCAAGCTGCGCATGGCTGGCCCGATGCTGGGCCGCTTCCTGCAGCAATCCCTGCAAAAACGATTTCTCTCTGCAAATCTGCCGATGGTACACAAGCGCACACAGGGGGAAGCCGGTCGAGCCGAACACCGCCCCGGTGTGGAACATGCCGACCACGGTCCTCAGCATATCAACTTCTCGGTTGAATTTGAGCGCCAGTTTTATGGTGATGTTGCGCTGTTCACGGTTGAGAAGCTCAGTGAACAGGGCTACCCCGCAACCCCCTGCTCCAGTGCAACCATCCATACTATACTGAAACAGAAAGAGGCGGAGATGCGTCAGCGTTACCAGCAACAGCGCAGTGAGATCCAGTCACGCCTGCAGCAATTTGAGTCTCAATGGCGTAGCGGGTGGTGGTGTGATATGGAGAGTGCCATGGCACAGCAGGTGGCACAGTTCATCGACAATATCCGCAATAACTTCCTTGAACCCTCTTCTGCCTGGACGAAGATCAACTCCGCCTCACACCGCAGACAGAGACTACAACAGATCGCCACCGCACTGGAGCAACATCCGCAAGCAGAGCAGGCCTGGTCCAGTCTGTTACAGTAGCAGGCAATGCAACTCGCCCAACCACTCCGCCACCGACTACAGCGCCTTCACTATCCTGTACGTTTTACAGAGTTGGATAGACTACTTCAAAGCCGACAACGCTCACCCGAAGCAGTACAGCAACAACAACAGCAGCTACTGATCCAACTGGTTCAACACGCAGCCAGCCACTCTCCCTTCTACGCAAAACAGTTCAACGGGATCGAATGGCACCACCAGCTGGAACGGTTGCCGGTTCTCCACAAAAGTGATCTGATAGAACATGCTCTGGCAATGGTGGATCGCAGTACCGTCCCCTCCACCCTGCTGGAGGGATTCACTGGCGGCTCAACCGGGAGGCCACTCAAGTACTACTATGACCATAATAAGATTGAGCTGTTGCGTGCCGGCCAGTATCGCAGTTTTATGCAGTGCGGCTGGAGGCCGGGGGATCGGGTGATACAGCTCTGGGGTGCTTCGCAGGATCTGAACCATCAACCCACACTGAAACAGCGCTGGAAACAGTGGATCAGCGCCGAGCAGACCATTCCCGCATTTGAGCTGGATGAGCACAAACTGCACCAGTGGTACCGGCAGATCTGCAGCTACCGTCCCAGCGTAATCCGTGGCTATCCCTCGATTCTGGCCGCATTTTCTCGCTATCTGCTGGAATCACAACTGACCCTACCCTATTCAATCAAGGGCTGCTTCTCCACTGCAGAGGTGCTCTATCCACAACAGCGCACCAGCATCGAGGCCGCACTCGGCTGCAAGGTCTACAACCAGTATGGCAGTCGAGAGATTCCCAACATCTCCTGCGAGTGCAGCCATGGACGACAGCACATCTTTACCGACTTGGTGGCACTGGAGTCGATCGAAGAGGATGGTGTCGATCAGCTGCTGGTCACCTCACTTACCAATACCCTAATGCCGTTAATTCGTTATCGCATTGGTGATCAGGGGCGGCTACTGGAGGAGAGGTGCGGCTGCGGCTCTCCGTTCCCGCTGATGGAGATGTCGGTCTGCCGCAGCAATGATCTGCTGCAGGCCACAGATGGCCGACGCATCCACCCCTCCTGGTTTATCCATCTGCTGGATAGCATGGAGGGGATCAGACAGTACCAGTTCAGGCAACATACGCTGGAACGAATCACTCTTTCAATTGTCAGTGAACAGACAATTACCACAACGGCACAGGCCTCGCTACAACATCGTATTGCCGTAGAGATGGGAGATACGGTACAGCTCGAGATCCAACAGGTATCCAAAATCACGCAAGGCGCTTCAGGCAAGCACCGTTTTGTCTGCTGCGATCTCGACTGAGACAAATTCCATAAATTCCCGATAGGCCGCTACCGAACGCCCTACTTCATCAGAGTCGACCAGCGACACCTGATTCAGCTTGCGCTCAGACTCACTCAGGATACGACCACTGTGAATGTGTACCGAGGAGTCTCCCAGCTTGCGCTTCCCCGTGTGCTCAAAACGCTGATACGCTTGCGACAGCGGCTGATCGAGCTGTAACCAGTCGCTCAACTGCTGCAACACCAGCTCGCTACGTTCAACAACCGTCTCTCCCTGCAGGAACAGCACCTCGCCCTTACGCTGTTGAATCAGCCGCTTCAACTGCTGCAACCGTTCGATATAGTATCGCTCAGCCTCCTCGACCTGATCAATAAAGCGAGCCTTAAGCCTCAAAATACTCCCGATGGTGGCAACCGGCTCACGTACCATCAGCAGCGGATAGACGTCAGGACGACGCAACACCTTGCCACTGATCGGTAGATGGTTGTGCAGCAGATTATCAAATACATAGCGCTGTCGGTAATCCTTGCGACTCTGTCGTGCCACCTGTCGCGCCAGTTGGTGCAGCTCCTGCCGGTTTCGCAGCCGCATATGCATCTCGGCATAGCCGGTGATCTGTGGATGGGTACCGAGGATATGGCCCAGCAGTGTGGTATAGGCACGCATGTGGCTACAGAGCAGCAGATAACCACGCACAGCGGAGACCGGGTGGTTTTTCACGATTTCTGCTTGCCCAACTGATAGACCTGCAACATCGCCTCGATAATAGCCGGATACTGCTCCAGCACGCTGGAGTCCAATTGTTGGAGTGCAATCTCCTCGATCTGAGAACGAATTGATTCCAAATGCCACGCTGCCTCGAAACCTGCCTGATCAAATATCTCTCCATCCACGAAACGGGAGACCAACTCTCCTTCCGCATGACTGACCTGCATTGGCAATGACTCCATCACCTCCAGCTCATAGCTGTAGAGGCCAATACCATTCTCTCGTGCCAGCAGTGGATAGAGGTTGGGCAGTTCACCCTGTTGCGACATCATCTCATCCAGATCAACCGTAATTGTCGGACGGCGGGTCTCGCCTTTGAAGTCAAACTGCACATAGAATTCAATTTGATTGTTCATAGAACAACTCTATTTCAATAATGGATCTTCACTCAACAACCACCAGCTGAAGCTGGTGGGTTAGCCTTACGGACTGAAAGTCCG
>CAYQFH010000120.1:0-7439 GCA_964416755.1 uncultured Piscirickettsiaceae bacterium
GGAGCCAATGGCGGACAAGCCATTACTGTACCCACCGCGATCACCCTGCAGGACAGCCACCATGTTCAAGGCTTTGAGCCCGTTGCAACAGCGCTGCTTCAGCAACAGCTTGATCTGCTGTTGAGCGACTTTCCTGTATCCGCCATCAAGATCGGTATGGTCGGCACCATGGAAATTTGCACCACTATTGGTTCACTGCTGCTGCAACACCCAACCATTCCGGTAATTCTTGACCCGGTGCTGGCCGGTGGGGGGGGTGGTGCTCTGTCTGCTGAAGCACTTGCCGAAACAATCACCACCGAATTGATCCCCCACACCAGACTGGCAACACCCAATCGCGATGAATTGGAACGGCTGGGAGGGAGTGATCGATTGTTTGAGCTAGGCTGCCAGAACCTACTGATCACCGGCACTGACCGCCCTGCCACAGAGGAGGCGGCAGACCAAGTCCACCACCAGCTGTTACAGGCCAATGGCAGCAACCATACCTTGAGCGGTGACCGCCTGCCCCATAGTTATCACGGCTCCGGCTGTACGCTGGCTGCTGCGATTGCAACACAGATCGCACACGGTGCAGCACTGCAGAATGCAGTTGAGACGGGGTTGAGCTTCACGCACAATAGTCTGCTCCAGGCCACCCATCCAACCGATGGACAACATCTCCCCAACCGCTTTTTCAAGTACTCATGACTCCCCTCTCCGGACTCTATCTCCTCACCGACCACCACCTTACGGACAAAATGGGCGTGGTCCCGGCAGTTGCCGCCGCCATTCAGGGCGGTGCCCGCATTGTGCAGTACCGTAACAAACATGCAAACCGTGAGCGCAAGCTGTGGGAGATCCGCGATCTAATCACCCTCTGCAAGCCACTGGGGATTCCACTGATTGTCAATGATGATACCGACCTGGCCGCCGAGACCGGTGCCGACGGAGTGCATCTCGGTGCCGAGGATGGTGCTCTGGCAGATGCCCGCAAACTGCTGGGCAAGGAGGCGATTATCGGGGTCTCCTGTTACAATTCACTCGATCGTGCCCGGGAGGCCGCAGCCGAAGGGGCCAGCTATATCGCCTTTGGACGCTTCTTCCCTTCACAGACCAAACCCGACGCAGTGTTGGCCACCCCGGATCTGCTGCAACAGGCCAAGGCAGAACTACAGCTTCCACTCTGTGCCATCGGTGGCATTGACCATGAGAATGGCGGCACACTGGTGAAAGCCGGAGCGGATCTACTGGCAGTAATCCACTCGGTGCTGGGCGCGCCCGATATCACACGAGCTGCAACGGAAATTGCGGCACTGTACAAGAACTGAAACAAGAGGAGTTGATGAAGATGTCCCGATCCCAAACACTGTTTGCCGAAGCCCAACAACATATTCCCGGCGGAGTGAACTCCCCGGTACGCGCCTTCCGTGGTGTCGGTGGTGATCCGGTCTACATCAAGCGGGCTGAGGGTGCCTATATCTACGATGAGGATGGTCGCGGCTATATCGACTACGTCGCCTCCTGGGGCCCAATGATTCTCGGTCACGCCCACCCCGAGGTGATCAATACGGTACAGCAGAGTGCCACTAACGGCCTCAGCTTCGGTGCCCCCACCGAGATCGAAACAACCATGGCAGAGAAGGTCAAAGAGCTGGTCCCCTCTATCGAGATGGTGCGTATGGTCAGCTCCGGTACCGAGGCCACTATGAGTGCGATCCGTCTCGCCCGTGGCTACACGGGGCGCGACAAAATCGTGAAATTCGAAGGCTGCTACCACGGCCATGCCGATTCATTGCTGGTCAAGGCCGGTTCCGGCGCTCTCACCTTTGGCGAGCCCACCTCTCCCGGTGTCCCCAAGGCACTGGCCGAGCACACCATCACCCTCAACTACAACGACAGTGCACAGGTGCATGAACTATTCAGCCAGATCGGGGATGAGATCGCCTGCATCATTGTCGAGCCGGTAGCAGGCAACATGAACTGTGTGCCTCCCGTCGAGGGGTTCCTGGAGACCTTGCGCGAGGTGTGCGACCAGCACGGCAGCGTACTGATTCTTGATGAGGTGATGACCGGTTTCCGCGTCAGTCTTGGTGGCGCACAGGGCAAGCTCGGAATCACCCCGGACCTCACCACACTCGGCAAGGTGATCGGTGGCGGCATGCCGGTTGGTGCCTTCGGTGGCAAGCGCAAGATCATGAAGCACCTCTCTCCACTGGGCCCGGTCTATCAGGCAGGCACCCTCTCTGGAAACCCACTGGCGATGGCAGCCGGGCTAAAAACACTGGAGTTGATCTCGGCCGATGGCTTCTTTGATGAACTAGAGAAGAAGGTAGAGCTGCTGACCGATGGTATTCTAAAGGCCGCTAAAGAGAACAACATCCCGATGACCTGCAACCGCATCGGCGGTATGTTCGGCCTCTTCTTCACTGATGCGGAAAAGGTGGAGACCTTCGCCCAGGTGAGTGCCTGCGACGGTGAACGCTTCAACCAATTCTTCCACGGCATGCTGAAGGAAGGGGTCTACCTGGCACCTTCATCGTATGAAGCGGGTTTTGTCTCTTCAGCTCACCGTGAGTCTGATCTGGAGGTAACCATCAAGGCGGCACGCAAGGTACTGGCCTCTCTCTGATCATGGAGCTGTGGATGGTGCTGAACAGTTGGTTCAGCGCCAATGAGACACTACTCTTCTGGATCGGGATCGGTTCAGCCGTGATGCTGGTCGGTTCCATTCTAGCTCTGCCATGGCTTGCAGGGCTCATTCCCGAAGACCACTTCAACCACCAGCAAGAGCCCGTTGCGCCACCACTGCAGGACCATCCACTCCTGCGTTTCCTATTCCATCTACTGCGCAATGTGGTGGGTGGAGTCCTGATCATCGCCGGATTTCTGATGCTGTTTCTTCCGGGGCAGGGGCTGTTGACTCTACTACTGGGTATCATGATGAGTCATTTTCCGGGAAAATATCGGCTGGAGCAGTGGTTTATCCGCCAACCCGGTATACTTGATGCACTCAACTGGTTTCGCCAAAAAGGGGGACACCCCCCTTTAAACCTCAAATTTGAAGAAGACCACCATGGAAAACAGTGAACCAATCCCCTCAACCGAGTCGGACAATCCGGAACGGGCCGACAACCGACTGGCACTGTGGGCATCCTCTCTCTACCTGATCAATCTGCTCCTGCTACCCGGGCTCGCCTACCTGCTGCTGGGCTGGCTCTACTGGCACAATCGCGAACGCGATGATCGGCCACTGGGCAACATCCATTTGCGCGAGGCCTTCACCGCCTCCACTGTTGGCGGAAGCCTGATCTTTGCCACCTTGCTGATCTTCTGGGTTGGTGGTATTGATGTCTCCAGCAGCTGGGTCTACGCCATCATCTACTTCACCATCATCCACTCCACCTTTATCCTGTTGGGGGTGCTGGCACTGGCACGCGCCTTTGCCGCAGAGCCATTCTACTATCCACTGATCGGCAAGCATCGTGCCCGCCTGTTTGATTAAAACCTCATGAACCGTTACCAAAGTACCGAAATACAGGACGCCGTTAACGAGCTGAAGCGGGAGATGCGCCGTGGACGCTGGTTCAAGAACACCCTCTATCTGCTGCTGATCAGCTACCTGTTACTACTGATTCTTGCCTCTGCCGGGGTGATTGACGAGATTGATCCTGCAGAGCGCATTGCCATCCTCAAGCTGCAGGGAGAGATCAGCAGCGAAACCCCCAACAGTGCAGAGATTCTGGCCCCCGCCATCCGCAAGGCGGTCAGGGATGAACGGGTCAAACACCTGTTACTGCAGCTCAACTCTCCCGGTGGCACCCCGGCTCAGGCAGAACGGCTGTGGCAAACCCTGCGTCAGGTGAAAGAGGAGTACCCAGAGAAGAAGATCTTCGTCTCCATTGATGAGCTCTGCACCTCTGCCTGCTACTACATCGCCTCGGCTGCCGATGAGATCCACGCCACCGAGGTCTCCCTGATCGGCTCCATTGGAGTTCGCATGGGTAGTTTTGGCTTTGTCGGCGCGATGGAGAAACATGGGGTAGAGCAGCGCGAACTGACCGCCGGTGAGTATAAATCTCTGCTCGATCCCTTCTCACCCCGCAACCCGGAGAGTGAGCAGTTCCTCAAGGAGCATGTACTGACCACCACCCACAACATCTTTATCGACCGGGTCAAGCAGGGACGTGGTGACAAGCTCTCTACTGAAACCATGCTATTCAATGGGTTGATCTGGGTCGGGCAAGAGGCGAAAGTACTGGGGCTGATTGATGGCTTTGAGTCCGACCGGCAGATTGCCAAGCGTCACGACATCGAGAGTCTGGTCGACTACACCCCGAAAGTGGATCTGTTTGAACAGTATGCCAACCAATTTTCCGCCAGCCTGCGCACCGCATGGCGTGAAATGAACCAGAGTCGAATGGAGATGTAACTGTTCAGCTGGTTGCGGTTGTTACCGGCAGTTGCAGAAAGAGCCGTTTGCGCTCCTTCTCCAATCGACTGACCAGCAGTTGACGCATTGACTGAGCAAATTCGGTCTCCCCCTCTTCCTCCTTGATCTGTGCGATGGCTTCGGTCAACGCATCCAGTTTCGCGATGATGTAAGCGCTGCTCTCCTCATCGCGACTCTTCTGACCCATCACTGCAGCGCTACAGAAATCTCTTGATCCAGCGTCTCTGCCGCCGAACGAATCTCCTCAGACGAACTGAGCTGATCAATATGGTCACAGACCATCCTGGCCTGCTCGGTCAACCCCGGGAAACCAAAGTTGGCTGCACTCCCCTTGATGTTGTGGGCTGCCAGACGCAGTGCCTCCCACGCCTCTTGCGCCAACGCTTCGCGAATCTCCTGCTGGCGCTGTGCCGTTCCTTCCAGAAAGAGCTGTTTCAACTCATCACTCACCGTCAGCTCCTGACTACGCTCCGTCAACTGCAGCGCTTCAGCCTCCTCCTGAGTCATGGTCTCCAGATAGGCGGCCAGTACCCCCTGCAGCTTCTGCTGCTCCACCGGCTTGGTGAGGAACTCATTGCAACCGGCCTGGTTGAACTTGTTGCGATGCACCTGCATCACATTAGCAGTCAGAGCCACAATGGGAGCCTGGCAGAACGATTGACGCAGCAGTGTGGTTGCCTCAATGCCATCCATCACCGGCATCTGCATATCCATCAGGATCAGATCGAAGGACTCAGACAACCCGCGCTCCAACGCCTGCTGCCCGTTTTCAACCATATCCACCTCAATCCCGTAGCCCTCCAGAATCTGGCGCAGCAGTAGCTGCACCTCCGAGGTATCCTCTGCAACCAGCACCCGACCACGGAAATAGGTCGCCTCTGAAGCACTCTGCTGCGTAACCGGTGCTCCCAACTGCAACGGTAGACAGACCTGAAAACGGGAACCACGTCCCTCTTCACTCTGCACATCCACCATCCCTCCCATCCGCTGGATCAGCTTCCAGGAGATGTGCAGCCCCAGACCGGTACCCCCATGGCGACGCGAGATGGCACTGTCCGCCTGCTGAAACGGTTCAAAGAGCTTCTCAATCACCTCGGGCGACATTCCGACCCCCTCATCCTCCACCACAATCCTGACCCAGCTGCCCTCTCCCAGAGGCCCCTCATTCATCATCTCAACCTGCAATCGCACCTCCCCCTGATCGGTGAACTTCACTGCATTACCACAGAGATTGAGCATGATCTGGCGAATACGAGCCATATCACCAATCAACTGATGATCAAAATTCCCTTTCAACTCTGTCTTGAAGGTGATGCCGTCATCGGTAGAGCGGCGTGGAAAGATCTCTCCCATCTCCTTGATCAGAGCCTGCATATCAAACGGGCACCACTCCAGAGAGAACCCCTCTGACTCCACCTTTGACAGATCAAGGATGTCATTCAACATGTAGAGCAGACTGCGCCCCGAGATATCGATGGTGCGTAGCAAATCCTGCTGTGATTCAGTCAATCTGCTTTTGGCGAGCATCTCACTGTTCCCCAGCAGCACGGTCAAAGGGGTACGCAGTTCATGACTCATGGTGGCCATGAACTCATCCCGTCCCTGACTGTCCAAATTGGGCGCCTCCTCCTTCTGCTCCCCCAGGCGCTGCTCCAACTCCCGTTGCAGAGGTTCAATGGCAATTTCACGTACACTCTGCCAAACGAGCAGCCCGACCGCCCCCATGAAGAGCAGCAAGACCAACAGCGTCTCAAACAGATAGAGTTCGACAAAGGCGTTACTGGTGATGCTGAGTCCACCCACCACGACCAGCAGAATGAGCAGAAAAACCAAGGCGATACGACGCAGCAGCTTGCGCTGCCAGCCGCGCATTACACTCTCTGTCTGACCTCCCTCTGCAGCCCCCATTTCACACTCGCTATTCTGAATTTCCTCGTTCACCGGCAGCACGTCCGGTGCCCTGCTCTCTGAGCAGTTGTTCAATCTGTTCGAGACGCCCCTCGATTGTCTCGGTATGCTCCTTGATCCAGTGTACCTCTCCAGCCTCTCCTTCGCCACTCTCGCGGTCAAAACGCTCATGCTCCCGGGTCAACACATCCAGTACAATGCCGACCATCATATTGAGAAAGACGAAGGTGGTGAGAAAGATAAAGCTGAGATAGTAGATCCAGCTCAGAGGATAGACCGTCATGGTCTCGTACATCACATCAGTCCAGTCTTCAAAGGTGGCAACCCGGAACAAGGTCAGCATCGAGATCGCCACATCACCCCACAATACACTGTTGATCTGCTCAAACAGAATGCTACCCACTGCACCGTAGATATAGAAGATAACGAACATCAGCAGCACCACATAGCCCATGCGTGGAATTGCCTTGAACAGCGCATTGACCAGCAGTCGCAGTTCGGGGATCAACGAGACCAGTCGCAGTACACGGAAAATGCGCAGCAATCGCGCCAACAGCACCAGTTCGCTATCCTCCAGCGGAATCAAGCTGGCAACTACAATGGTGAAGTCGAAGAGATTCCAGCCAGAGCGGAAGAAATTAAAGAAGCGGCGCTCCGCCAGCATCCGTACCGAGATCTCCAGCACAAAAAAGAGCGTGACCCCGATATCGAGCCACTCCAACGCCTGTGTCAGCTCCGGGCTCAGATTGTAGGTCTTGGCGCCAATGGTCAACGCCGAGATGACAATGATCAGGATGACGACTGACTCGAATAACTTGTTGCGTTGAAGATTCTCCAGTCTGGACTGGAAGTTAGATAAAGTATCCATTATTTCACCATGAAGAACATGAAGTTCATAAAGAGACGACTATTCAGACACAATCCTGCGCAAGGCGGGAATAGCGGCCCATTAATAGCCTGTTCACCAATAACCATTCGTTTACTCCCCCCAGCGGGGAAGCAGTTGCTGCTCCAACCCCAACTGATCGATAATCCGCGCCACCAAAAAATCGACCAGGTCCTCGACCGACTTCGGGTTTTGATAGAGCCCCGGACTGGC
>CAYQFH010000121.1:0-7411 GCA_964416755.1 uncultured Piscirickettsiaceae bacterium
ACTGTTCATAAGTGTGCAAATGATACCTGATGCGTGATGCCCCTATAAGTGGAATAAAACCAATAGCTCAAATAAAACAGGCATCAATAAAAACGGCTTCCGGTTTGACCCGGAAGCCGCGAGCGTTCCTTTGATGGTATTTTTTATTGTTGTTTCGGCTCTTCCCCCAATTTGGATTGGAATCCGTATTGTTATTATTGTTGGCAATCTTGCGCTGCCTCAGTAGGTAGACGCACTATAATTGGTCAGACAAAAGCTGTCAACCCATTGTTTTTATTATAACACAATCACAATATCCTAATATTATACTCAGTTTTTAGAACGTGCCAGCTGCAACGCCTGACAGAGTTGCTCCGCCCCCTCAACCAGACGTGGGCCGTGGCGCTGCAGGATATCAGGGGGAACATGGTAAAGGTTGTTCCGCTTGACCGCCTGCAGCATCGGGTAGCGACCCCACGCATCCAGCCACTCTGGACGCGATTCATCCATACCACTGGCAACAATCACTTGCGGGTCACGCTCCAACACCGCCTCTACACTGATCTGAGGCGAGAGGCTGTTCAACCCGGAGAAAACATTGACCCCGCCACACAACTCGATCACATGGCTGATGATCTGCTCTCCGTTGATGGTAATCAACGGCCGGTTCCAGACCTGATAAAAGACACTGACTGGCTGACGCTGATGAAATTGATCACGCAACCGCTGCAGTCGCTGCCGATAGTGGTGGGCGCGCTGTTGCGCCTGCTGTTCAACACCGGTCAATCTTCCCAGTTGCTCCATCACGGTAGCCACATCCTCCAGCTGACGTGGTTCGGTGATGTGCAAACGGAAGCCCAGCTGCTGTAGTCGCTCCAGCTCTGCCGGATTGTTGCCACTCTCCCACCCCACAATCAGATCCGGCTGCAAGGCCAGTATCGCCTCCAGATCGAGACGGTTGTAACCACCAACCTGTGGAATCTGCAGTGCTGCCTGCGGGTAATTGCTGTAGTTGACGGTACCGACGATCTGCTCCCCGGCACCAATCTCGAACAGCATCTCGGTCAGATGAGGCGCAAGACTGACGATGCGCTGCGGCTTGTCAGCAGCCCAGAGTGTAGTGGAGCAGAAAAAAAGAAACAGCCATCGAATCATCGTGGTAGCCAGGCAATATGCCCCTCCTGTTCAATTCGCACCATACGGGTTCCATAGAGCCGCTCGATACGCGCTGTAGTTGCCATCTCCGCCACTGTTCCCTGCTCTACTTCACCTGCCCCAAATAGCAGCAACAGGTGACTGCAGCGCTGGACGGCAAGATTGAGATCATGCAGCGCCATCACTCCAGCGGCCTGCTCTGCCCTGATCTGCGCTACCACCTGTTCGAAGATCGCCTGCTGATGTCGCGGATCAAGATGCGCCTCCGGCTCATCCAGCAGATAGAGCTGTGGCTGCTGCGCCAAAATAGTGGCAATGGCGACACGGCGGCGCTCGCCACCGGAGAGGGTGTCGACAGTGCGCTGCTCCAGCCCGTTCAGCTCCATTGCCGCAATGGCACGCAGTGCAATCTGACGATCCAGCAGCCGTTCATCACGCAACAAGGTGGTGTGGGGATGACGCCCCATCAATACCTGCTCCAGCACCGTTGCTGGAAAGATGTCATCCTGATGCTGAAATACCAGCCCGGCACGCTGTGAGACCTGGCGACGATTGAGATCACTCAATGGCAACCCGCTCAATCGTATTGAACCGGAATCAAGCGGATGCAGCCCGAGCAGGCTACGCAGCAACGTACTCTTGCCAACACCGTTAACCCCCAGTACCCCCCAGATCTGCCCCGGTTCGATCTGCCACTCCAGTTGCCGACAGACACATTTCTCTCCGATGGAGAGCTTTACTCCTTCCAACTGCAGAATGGTACTCATCGCCCGCTCCGCTGTAGCAGGTAGAGGAAGAGCGGCACACCCAGCATTGCAGTCACTACGCCCACCGGCAACTGCTGTGGTGCCAACAGGGTACGCGCCACAGCATCAGAGAGAATCAGCAACCCCCCACCCAGCAGCACCGTTGCCGGGATCAGCAGACGGTGGTCTCCACCAATCATCAGACGGATCATATGCGGCACCACCAGGCCGACAAATCCGACACTGCCTGCCAGCGTCACCGCTGTGGCGGTCAACAGAGAGGCCAACAGGAAGAGGATCAATCGCAACTGCTCCACCGCCACCCCAAATACTGCAGCCTGTGACCCACCCCGGGTCAGCACGTTGATCTCCCGCGCCAACAACAATGCCAACAGCGTGCCGAACAACAGTAACAGCGCCTCCCAACCGGGCAGATCGGGCTGCCCCAGATCCCCCATCAACCAGAAGACCATGCCGCGCAGCGCCTGATCAGGGCTGACTGCCAACAGGAAGGTGATCACCGCGCCCCACCCTGCCGCCACCACGACACCGGTCAGCAGTAGTCGCATCGGTTCCCAGCTTCCGCGCAGACGCGCCAGACCGAAGACCAGCAGCATCGAGAGAAGTGCACCGCCAAACGCAGCGGGTGCCAACCACAAAGTAGAGAGTCCGGTCATCAGCGCCAGTAGCGCCGCCACTGCCGCACCACCGGAGACCCCCAGCACATAGGGGTCGGCCAGCGGGTTGCGCAGCAGAATCTGCATCAATAGTCCAGAGAGTGCCAACAAGCCACCCGCCACAAAGGCGGTGCCCACGCGAGGCAGGCGCAGATCCAGCACCACTGTTGAGAGCACCCCCTGCTCATCACCCGATAAAATCTGCCATAGCAGAGACCAACTAACCGCACTGTTCCCCAGCTTCAGCGACAACAGCGCTGCAAACAGCACAAATAGGAGAAACGGCAACAGCAGAATTGTGTTGCGTGTGGTGGTAGGCAGATGATCCATAGAGCGGCTATTATCCCCGCCATTCTACCAACGTCAAACCGAGAACAGAGATGCCAGAGGGACCCGAGATTCGCCGTGCTGCTGACCAGATCGCCACGGTACTACAAGGAGAGCAGGTGAACCAGATTCAATTCGGGCTGGATCGGCTGAAATCGTTTGAATCGAAGCTGTGCGGCGCCACCATCACCACCATCGAAACCCGTGGCAAGGCGATGCTGACCCGCTTTGACAATGGGCTCAACCTCTACAGCCACAATCAGCTCTATGGGCGCTGGGAGGTATTGCTGCCGGGCGAAGTCTCCAGCAGCCAACGACAACTGCGTATCCACATCGTGACTGCAAAGGGTGAAGCTCATCTCTACAGCGCCTCGGAGATCGAGGTGCTGACTGAAGCGGAGATTGCCACCCACCCCTTCCTCAGTCGACTGGGGCCGGATCTGTTTGATCCAACACTGACCACCGACATGATCCAGCAGCGGCTACTCAGCCCCAAATTCCGCAACCGACAGTTGGGGGGCTTTCTCACTGACCAATCCTTTGTTGCCGGACTGGGGAACTACCTGCGCTGCGAGATTCTGTTTCTCTGTCGGTTACCACTCTCTGCCAAACCCTCACAATGCAGTGCTAAACAGATCGAACAGTTGGCAGAACAGATCCTGCACCTGCCCAGGCAATCCTACCAAACCGGTGGCATCACCTATTTGCCCGATGAAGCGGAGGCATTGATGGATGCTGGGCAGAGCAAGGAGGAGAGTCGCTTCTGGGTCTTTCGACGTGACGGCCTGCATTGTCGAGTCTGTAGCACTGCTATCGAAAAGCGCAGCGGCAGTGGCCAACCCTGCTATCTCTGCCCCAGCTGTCAGTCCAATATTTGACCTTGTTCCACAGCCACTATAGGATTCGCCTCCTGTTTTGGGTTCTCTGCTCAACTTTTGATTGAACAGAGTGAAAAGGGAAGTCTGGTGCGCTTAACCACAGCAACTCCAGCGCTGCCCCCGCAACGGTAGGTGAGATAACTGGATCACTACGCCACTGCATCGATGATGTGGGAAGGCGATCCACCGGTTCACAGAGACCACTCACAAGCCCGGAGACCTGCCTGAGACAACACGGTAGCCAGATCGCGGCGGGCGATATCCGGGCAATACGATTGTCTTGTTTTTCTGTTCGTCACTTTGGCTTTGGATCATCCAGTGGATATGCGGGCGTGCCTATCCGGAGAAGCAGACAATGAACAGAATCAATCCCCTAATAGTTGCCCTGTTAGCGGCAGTTACACCCTTTTCAACACAGGCTGCCAGTGAGTTGGAGCCGGTGGTTGTGACCGCCAGTCGCACATCACAGACAATCGACGAAACACTCTCTGCCGTCACTGTGATCACCCGCGATCAGATCGAACACTCCTCAGCCAACTCTCTGCCAGAACTCATTTCCGGGACAGTCGGCATCGACATCAAAACCAGTGGTGGTTATGGAAAATCCTCATCAATCTTTATCCGTGGCACCGAAAGTAGACATGTACTACTACTGGTGGATGGGGTGCGCTTCCACGATGCCGTACAGTCCAGTGCAAGCGCAAACTTCCAATATCTTCCACTCGATATCATTGAACGGATCGAAATTGTCCGAGGCCCCAAGGCGAGTCTCTATGGATCTGACACGATTGGCGGTGTGATCCAGGTCTTTACCAAGCCTGACCACGATACCCGCTATGCCTCTATTGGATTGGGCAGCAACGACAGTCGACAATTGAAGGCTGGAATCGCTGGATCCAAGGACAAAATACGTTACTCACTACGAACCAGCCGCTTCCAAACTGACGGCATCTCAACAAAGGATGGCAACAGCGAGAAAGATGGCTACAACAACACCTCACTCAGTGCACAGACTGAATATGAAATCAGCCCCCTCACCAACATTGGCTTCACAGCACATCGAACCGAGGGAAAAACCGAGTATGACTACTCAAATTCAGCCACCAATTACCGAACCGATTTTACCCAGTGGGCAGCAGATGGATATCTGAAACAGACCATCAGTGATAACTGGAAAACCGAGCTTCATCTAGGCAAAAGTGACCACGAAAGGCTGAGCAAACTGGATGCCACTGGCGATTACCACGCCCAGACCCAGACCGTCAGCTGGCTCAATGAGGTTGAATTCAGTGATCTGTACACATTGATCAGTGGCATCGATTATGTGCGGGACAGTGCCTCTCAAAGCTATACCTCCAGCGTAAATTGGAGTCGTGAATCCATTGCCTTGTTTGGCAATCTCTCTGCCATGCTGGAGAATGGTGACCAATACTCCGCTGGACTTCGTCATGAGGACAACCAACAATTTGGAACACATCTGACTGGAGATATCGCCTATGAGTGGCTACTCTCGGATGACACCACCATGCGTACATCATATGGTGAGGGATTCAGGGCCCCTTCACTCTACAACCTCTACAATCAATCTGGCTGGAATCAAAGTCTGAGTCCGGAAAAATCAAAGACTATTGAAGTCTCTCTTACTACTGGTGATATCACTTTGAACCTATTCAACACCCGGATTACAAACCTGATCTCTTATCAAAACTGGACGGATGGTTATGAAAACGTTGGAAAGGCGGAAATCGATGGCCTTGAGTTGGAGATGCAAACCCGTTACGCCGAATGGGATCTCTCTCCTTCCCTCACACTACTTAATCCAGTAGACAGAACCGAAAACAAACAACTCCAATCCAGAGCCAAACAGACCTTGAAAATTCATGGTGAGAGAAAGGTGGGAGCCAACAGACTCTCCTTTGACTGGATTACTCAGAGCCACCGCTACAGCTACGGCGATGTCTATACTGCCGGTTACGGCAAGCTGGATCTGCAACTCTCTCGTCCACTGAACAAACAGGTCACACTCCATGCCAAAGTCGGCAATCTGCTGGATCAACACTATCAACTCAACAATGGGTACAATACCGAAGGTCGCAACCTATTTCTTACCCTCAACTACAGGATGTAATGAACCACACCTATGGATACATACCGCATATCCTCTCAATGCGGCTCATCCTGTTCCTAATATTTTCATCTATTTTGCACGGACTCATTCTGCTGACATGGGAAGAGCCGCTCCAGTTTGACTTTGGCGGCCAACAACTCAACCAGCAGACCCTGCAGATTGCACTGCGCAGCCCCACACCCAAACCAGTCGAGGAAAAACAGACAGAGCCTGCTCCACCCATGGAGGAGGTGGTGGTGAAACCGGAAGAGCCGGAAGTGGTTGAAGAGGCAGCAGCACCCCAACCAGAGCCAGCGCTTCAGCCCGAACCGGAAGTAATCCAGCAGATAGCACCTCCAACTCCACAACCGATCACTTCCAAGCCTGAACCAAAATCAAAACCTGAACCGGTTACTGCCAAGCCTCAGAAACAGCACGTTCCATTTCAACAGAAGAGGATAGAGAGGCCTGTTGCCAAAACCAAAACAGTTACTCCCGAAAAGTTGGCAAAGCCCACCCCTGTAGCCCCTCTCCCTGCACAGCCGGAACCCGCACCCAAACATGCCCCTTCACGAGAGGCCGCGACAGAGAAAGAGACTCCAATCCATGAGAGCGAGGCGACTCAACAATCCATTGCGATGATTCGTCGCCTGATTCAGGGAGAACTGGGTCGCCATTTCCAGTACCCACGACAGGCACGACGCCGTGGCTGGGAGGGTAAGGTACATCTGGAATTTACTGTTCAACCCAATGGCAAGATCACCGGTATCCGTATCCTCAATGGTAGTAAGCATGGCATACTCAACCGCTCAGCCGTCAAGACCATGACCCGTATTCATCAACTCAACCAGATCTCCGAGGGGATGTTGCAGGGGCCGGTACGGATGGAGATTCCAATCATCTACCAACTCAGTAACCGTTAACCCATCATGTCCGACAAAGAAGAGAACCACAAAAAGCGCATGCAACGCAAAAAAGCGGTGATTGATGCCTCCATTGCTCAGGCCGACCGCGAACAGGGTTTACTGCTGGTACTCACCGGCAACGGTAAGGGCAAGTCCAGCTCTGCCTTCGGTATGGTGGCACGCGCACTGGGACATGGATTACGCGTTGGCGTAGCACAATTCATCAAGGGCAGTTCCGATACCGGAGAGGAGTCTTTCTTCAAGCAACACCCGAATGTAAGCTGGCATGTTCTGGGAGAGGGGTTCACTTGGGAGACCCAGAACCTCTCTCAGGATATCGCCACCGCCCAAAAGGGGTGGAGTGTGGTCAAAGAGATGCTGAATGATGACTCATTCGATCTAATTGTGCTGGACGAGCTCACCTACCCACTCAAGTATGGCTGGCTGGAGCTGGAGACGGTGTTGAACGATCTCCAATCTCGTCCAGCAATGCAGCATGTGGTGATCACCGGGCGCGGCGCACCCGATGCACTCTGTGAGGCCGGCGATACCGTCACTGATCTGAAGGATATCAAACACGCTTACCGGGATGGGATCAAGGCACAGAAGGGCGTTGATCTGTAATTACTACTGTTAC
>CAYQFH010000122.1:0-7361 GCA_964416755.1 uncultured Piscirickettsiaceae bacterium
TGCCATCGGCCACATAGAACTGGAAGAAGGCGTGACAGGGGGGCAGCGCCATATTCTCAATCTCACCCACGTTCCAGGCAGAGACGATGATTCTGCGCGAATCCGGGCTGTTCTTGATCTGATCGATCACCTGACTGATCTGGTCAATCGACTCCCCATTGGTCGCAGGCCAGGAACGCCACTGTGATCCGTAGACCGGCCCCAGTTCACCATGTTCATCCGCCCACTCATTCCAGATACGTACCCCGTTATCCTGCAGGTACTGGATATTGGTATCACCACTGAGGAACCAAAGCAGCTCATGGATAATCGACTTGAGGTGACACTTCTTGGTGGTCACCAATGGAAATCCCTCGGAGAGATCAAAACGCATCTGATAGCCAAATACGCTGGTGGTACCAGTTCCGGTACGATCCTCCTTTACCGTGCCATGGTCGCGTACATGGCGCATCAGATCCAAATATTGTTTCATCTATTTAATTCAGTGAGTTGTCTTGAATTGAGGAGTTTGATCCTGTGATGATAGCATGTGATGGTGTAGCACCCTAAACATATGACAAGTATATGGAATTGGTAGAATAGCTCTACCACTACCATTCCCGTATCGAGATTAGCATGTCAAACTCAATGATGGATCAGCTCAAGAAAGCTGGTCTGGTCGATAAAAAGAAGCAGTCACAGATCAAGAAAGAGAAGCACAAGGCCCGCCGCAAACAGGGCAATCAAGCCAGCTCCATCAAAGATCAGGCCAAAACGATTGCTCAACAAGCAGCTCAAGAAAAGAGAGAACATGATCGAGCGTTGAACAAACAGCGTAACGAGGAGTCGAGACAGAACGCGACACTTGCCCAGATCACCCAATTGATAGCGAGTCACAAACTCCCTTCAGAGGAGGGCGATATTATCTTTAACTTCACTCACAACAAGAAGGTCAAACACCTCTACGTAACAGAGAAGATTCAACAGCAGCTCAGCGCAGGGCATTTGGCGATTGCCACTGTGAATGGCCAATACGATGTAGTCCCCCGCCCCATTGCCGAGAAGATTGAACAACGCAATGCAGACCATGTGATCTGGTCACAGTCAACTGATAGCACTCAATCGACAGAAAACGACCCTTATTCAGACTATCAGATTCCTGATGACCTGATGTGGTAGAGAGAACGATTAGACATGGCACTCAAGGCAACCATCTACAAGGCTGATCTGCAAATCTCCGATCTGGATCGAAACTATTACAGTAACCACCAACTCACTATCGCCCGCCACCCGTCGGAAAATGAGGAGCGGATGATGGTACGCCTGCTCGCTTTTATCCGCCACGCTGATGAGCGGCTGACCCTCACCAAGGGAATCAGCACCGATGATGAACCAGACATCTGGCTACACACCCTAAGCGGTGAAATTGACCTCTGGATTGAGCTGGGTCAGCCCGATGAGAAGAGAATCCGCCGTGCCTGCGGCAGGGCCCGTGAGGTCTTTATCTACCCATACAGTGGACATAGTGCAGAGATCTGGTGGTCACAGATTGAGGACAAGGTCTCCGCTATTTCCAATCTACACATCTACAATCTGGCTTCGGAACTACGGGGCTGTCTCTCCTCCTTTGCTGACAAGAACATGGTGATTCAAAGCACCATTCAGGATGGGGAGATCTGGATCTCCGAGAATGATCAAAACCTCTCCATCACCCTGCAGTGCTGGAAAGAATAGCCATAAAAACTGCTGCTGCAGTTAGATACGCGTCTGTTCATCCACATTGGGGGGATTATCCCTAATCTCTTCCTGTTTCTGCTGCTCGTATCCTTCCTTCACCCCCTCATACACCGCCTTGGTTTTCTCTTTGACGGACTCATAGGCGTTCATCCCATCTTTCTTCCAGTCCCCCTTGTTCTCGTTGACATACGTTTCCGCAGCTTCATACTTCTCATCCACAAACTCTTTTGAAGATTCGTAGGTGTTGAGCGCCTTCTCCTTCAGTGAGCCATCAGGATCAATCTTCTCCTGTACAACTCTCGCCTTTTCACCAATCGACTTCCCCAGTGACTTGTACCAGCTGCTCTCCTCTTCGGCGATTACTGACATGGGTAACAGACATAGTGTTAATCCGCTTAGAACTACTCGTTTCATTTCACATTTCTCACATAAATTTCATTGGTTGCCGGCACATTTTATCCTGACAGTTTCCACACAGCCTCTATCAGATTTCAAGAGGCCGATTTCTACTATCTACAAGCGTCTCTTACTTTTTCTGAAGATGGAACTATCTCTTGTCCCCATCCGTCACTGCATTCTGACCTCATCCATGCAGCATAGTTCAAGTATGTAAACACCAATCCTGCCTTTTCCGATCACGACAATGACAATTTCCCATATGTCATTTCACTGCCGATTATCCTATAGCCAGTTTCAGTTCCGGTTGACTATTCCTGGATATTGGCTGGCTGTGGCGCTCATGGAGAAACTTCACCACCTCTGCACGATAGTGGTTGAATTGCGGATCTTCTGCCAGTTCCAACCGTTTTCTGGGACGCGCCAACCCTACATCCAGTACATTGCCAACTGTGGCGGAAGGGCCATTGCTCATCATCACAATTCGATCTGACAACAGCACAGCCTCATCCACATCATGGGTAATCATGATAACGGTATTGTTGAGCCGGGCCTGAATCTCCATCAACGAATCCTGCATATGAGTACGTGTCAGCGCATCCAGTGCACCAAATGGCTCGTCCATCAGCAGCACCTTCGGCTGCATCGACAGCGCTCGGGCAATACCGACGCGCTGCTTCATCCCCCCTGATATTTCAGCAGGTTTACGATCCAGCGCATGCGACATATGGACCATCTCCAAATGATCTACCGTCCATTGATGGCGCTCCTGTTTGCTCTTGCTTTTGCCAAACACCTGATCCACCGCCAACCTTACATTCTCATAGACTGTGAGCCAAGGCATCAGCGAATGGTTTTGAAAGATCACTGCACGATCCGGGCCTGGCGACTTCACCTCCTTCCCTTCAAGCACCACTCCCCCGGTAGTGGCCTGCAGCAGTCCGGCGACAATATTGAGTACCGTCGATTTACCACAGCCAGAGTGGCCAATCAGTGAGATGAACTCACCCTCTTCCACCTTTAGATTTACATTCTGTAACACCTCCAGTGGCCCATTATCAGTAGGGAAGGTGATACCTACATGGTCGATTTCCAGTATTGGGTTCATGATTTAATCCTAAATTTTAATAATTGTTGTCTATCTCAATGCGACACTCTTGTCCCAGGAGAAGGAACGCTGCAGCAGCAACATCGTACGATCCAGCAGATAACCGATAAAACCGATCACCAGTACCGCAACCATGATGCGACTCAGCGAGTTGGAGCTGCCGTTCTGGAACTCATCCCAGACAAATTTCCCCAGCCCCGGATTCTGCGCCAGCATCTCTGCTGCAATCAGCACCATCCAGCTGATCCCCAGTGAGAGACGTAGCCCGGTAAACATCATCGGGATCGATGATGGCAGCACCACCTTGGTGGTCTTCTTGACCCAACTCAGCTGCAGTACCTTGCTCACGTTGACAAGATCCCGATCCACACTGGCAACACCTACTGCGGTATTGATCAGTGTCGGCCAAAGGCAGCAAAGGGTGACGGTAATGGCCGAGGTGACAAAGGATTTGGAGAACATCGGGTCCTGCGAGACATAGACCGCAGAGACCACCATGGTGACCAGTGGCAACCAGGCTAGCGGTGACACCGGCTTGAACACCTGGATGATTGGATTGATCGCCTTGTGCAGGTTATTGCTCATCCCCGTGATCACTCCTAATGGTATTGCAATGAATGAGGCGACCACAAAGCCGGTCATTACCGTCACCAGGCTGGTGACAATCTGATCAAAGAAGGTCTCCTTGCCGGTATATTGTCGGCTGCGCATCTTTTCGATCTTCTGTTCCGGCTTACCTGCCGCAATCGCCTTCTCAATACGCATCTCCATCCGCTGATAGAAGGCGGCCTCCTTGGCCCGCTCTTCGCGATGCTCATCCAGCAGATTGAGCGACTGCTCCCAGACCTGACTCGGCCCCGGAAAGGCACCCAGCGAGGTATGAATATTCTTGGCACTCCCCTCCCAGATCAGCAGAAAGAGGGCCATCGCAATCACCGGTAGCACCACACTGGTGAGGTTATCGGCTGAAAAGAGCAGCTTGAAATGGATCATCACATCGGCAAACCGGGTATCTTCCCGGTATTGGGTCACTGTTGTCGTATTCATGGTTCTATCCTTGTCTGCCACCCTGCGCAGCTGCGCAGGGTGGTATTGGGTTACAGCCTGGTATCCCCTTTGATACCAATCTCGAACTGCTGGAGATATGCATTCGGTTTGGTGCCATCAAAGGTAATGTTGTCGATAAACTCGGTTTGAGGTGCCCGATAGCCACTCTCAGTCACAAAGTTGGGGAACTCCTCGCTCACCATATACCCCTCGCGGATCAACTCCTCGGCTGCCACCCGATAGATATCCGGGCGATAGACTGATTTGGCCACCTCGTCATACCAGCTATCCGACTTGTAGTCCGAGATCTGCCCCCAACGACGCATCTGTGAGAGGTACCAGACCGCATCCGAGTAGTAGGGGTAGGTGGCGTTGTAGCGGAAGAAGACATTGAAGTCAGGGACCTCACGCTTGTCGCCCTTCTCATACTCGAAGGTACCAGTCATGGAGTTGGCGATCACCTCATAGTCTGCCCCTACATATTGTGGCTTGGAGAGGATCTTCACCGCCTCTGGACGATTGGCATTATTGTTTTCATCCAACCACTTGGCGGCGCGTAACAGGGCTTTGACCACACGCACCGTGGTATTGGGGTACTTTTCGGTAAAGGATTTGTTCAACCCAAATACCTTCTCCGGATTGTTCTTCCAGATCTCATAGTCGGTGATGACCGGCACACCAATCCCCTTGAATACCGCCTGCTGGTTCCATGGCTCACCGACACAGTAGCCATGGATGGTCCCTGCCTCCAGGGTAGCCGGCATCTGTGGTGGCGGGGTCACCGAAAGCAGTGCATCGGCATCAATGGTCCCCTGAATATCACCCTTGTGTGGTGCATAGTAACCAGGGTGGATACCCCCGGAGGCGAGCCAGTAACGCAGCTCGTAGTTATGGGTCGAGACCGGGAATACCATCCCCATCTTGAATGGCTTGCCCTCCTCCTTGTAGTCATCTACCACATGCTTCAGCGTCTCTGCGGAGATCGGGTGTTGCGGCCTGCCATCGGCCTGTTTGGGGATGTGGGGCTTCATCTGCTCCCATACCTCATTGGAGACGGTAATCCCGTTACCATTCAGATCCATACTGAACGGGGTGACAATATGGGCCTGGGTACCAAAACCAATGGTGGCGGCCAGTGGCTGTCCCGCGAGCATATGTGCACCATCCAGCTGCCCATCAATCACGCCATCCAGCAGCACCTTCCAGTTGGCCTGCGCCTCCAGCGTGACGTACAACCCTTCATCCTCAAAATAGCCCTTTTCGTAAGCAATAGCGAGTGGTGCCATATCGGTCAGTTTGATAAAGCCAAACTTCAGATCCTCCTTCTCAGGATCACCCACTGCAGCGGAAGCCGATCCCATCCATGCACTCACCCCCAGTGCAACTGCCATCGCAATACTCTTCTTTAAAAACCCCCTGCGGCTACTACCGAAATCATTCATCAATCGTTTCATCATCATATCCCTTTGTTGTTGCGGAGAGGTGTTAACAGCGAGGGCCCTTCGCCATATAACTATCGATGGTTATGCAGAGGCTGTGCCATACAAAACAATCAATTGTTTTAAAAGGAATATTAAGTAATTTACAAATGGATTTTGAATAGAGACCGCACCAACAGAAGTAACTCGACTGAGTGAATGCACGACAACAGTGCAACATTGGGTAAAAGTCAGCTATTCAGATTTTCGCTGAAAGTAGTCCGCTCAAGGCCAGCCATGGCCACACTGCCTACATAGAGATTCGCTTTGTGCTGTATAGCGTATACCCTTCCCTGCCAGAGGGAAGGGGTTCCACTCTTTACTGGTTGCGTTGAGGACTCAGTCTGCGTTTCAGATAGAGCAGTCCCACCCCAACGGCCACAAAGGTGAGCAGATGGTCAGCACTGCTGAAGAAGTGGATGATGCCGTCCAGCAGATGTGGGCTCTCAACCAGTGCAGGATGTGCCTCAGCCACCATAGCCACACTCAGCAGCATTAACAGCGATACGATTTTCTTGATCATGTTCATGGTTGTTGTCCTCGTCTCTCTATCCGGCCACCTGTACCTGAATCAGCTCTTCACCCTCAGGATCGGTCACATGCACTGCACAGGCAATGCAGGGGTCGAAGCTATGGATGGTACGCAAAATCTCCAGTGGCTGCTTGGGATCGTGCATGGTGTGACGGTCCTCCAGTGCCGCCTCGTAGGGTCCGGGCTGGTTCTTCTCATCCCGTGGACCGGCGTTCCAGGTGCTGGGTACCACCGCCTGATAGTTGTCGATCTTCTGATCCTTGATCACAATCCAGTGGGCCAGTGCCCCACGTGGGGCCTCGGTGAAGCCGACACCACGTGCCTCTGCAGGCCAGTCGGCTGGATCCCACAACTTCTGGTTGTGAGTGGAGAGATCACCTGCCTTGATATTGGCGACCAGCGTGGTGTACCAATCCATCATGTTGTCCGCAAAGATCTTGGTCTCCAGGGTACGGGCTGCAGTGCGTCCCAAGGTTGAAAACATCGCCTCCAGTGGAGCATCCAGCGTCTTCAGTGCATAGTTGGCCAACTCGACGGTCTGTTCATGCCCCTTGGCATACATCACCAGCACACGTGCCAGTGGGCCGACCTCCATTGCACTCCCCTTCCAGCGTGGGGATTTGAGCCAGGAGTAGGATTTATCCACATCGAGATGCTCGTAAGGTGGGGTTGGTCCAGTGTAGTTGAGATTGGTCTCACCCTCATAAGGGTGCAACCCTGCATCCTTGCCATCGCTGTAGTCATACCAGGAGTGGGCGACAAACTCACGGATCTGGCCCGCATCATTGGGGTCGATCTCGTGGATCCTGGAGACATCCCGATCCAGAATCACGCCGGGTGGAACCAGGAAGCTATCGGTATCGTTGTTACCCTTGGCGGGGAAGTCACCCATGACCAGGAAGTTACCGATCCCTTCACCTCGGGCGAACCAGTCCTTGTAGAAACCGGCCACCGCCAGGGTATCGGGCACATAGACCTGATCCACAAAGGTCTGCATCTTCTCGATGGTGCTCTTGATGGTGAGCAGACCATCCATGTTGAGCGCTGTATTACCGGTATCCTCGGTACTGATCGCTACCGGTGC
>CAYQFH010000123.1:0-7337 GCA_964416755.1 uncultured Piscirickettsiaceae bacterium
GGTTACCGAGACTGCTGAGGTTACCGAGACTGCTGAGGTTACCGAGACTGCTGAATCTGATTTTCAGATTCAGCCTGCCAACAGGAGTTGGAGTGACTACTCATCCGGACTTACCATTGAACAAGAGATCAGTTGGCAGAACATTCTTTCAGATTCATTTGCCGAGTACGGAGAGGCAGTTGACCCTGCATGGGGACTACCTGCTATAAAACCGAAACCAAGTACAGAGTACAGAGCAACACCAAACTCTCCTGGCTATCGCCCAATCATTAATTCGAACCATTACCCTCAACTGTACCAATATCCCCCTCGGCGCAGTAGCGGCTCATTCTGCAGCTTTCTGCCCCCGCCCTGCAACTGGTAAAGGGGCTAAGCCTCGTTGATCAGACTCTGTCCTGTCATCTCGGTCGGCACATCCAGCCCCATGATGTGGAGCAATGTGGGGGCGATATCTCGTAGCGAACCACTGGAGAGAGACTTCACCTCAACACCATTACCGAAATAGACCAAAGGTACCGGATTCAATGTGTGTGAGGTATGTGGTTGCCCGGTTTTATGGTCACACATGTTCTCACTGTTGCCATGATCTGCGGTCACCAGCAAATCACCATTGACCTCTTCCACTGCACCCATCACTCGTTCCAGGCAGTCATCCAGTGCCTCGATCGCCTCAATGGCAGCCTCCAATTTGCCGGTATGACCCACCATATCGGAATTGGCAAAGTTGCAGATGATCACATCATAGTCACCACCCCGGATCTCGTCCACCAAGCGTGAGGTAACCTCATAAGCACTCATCTCTGGCTGCTGATCATAGGTCTGCACATCAGGAGAGCAGATCAACAACCGATCTTCATAGGGGAATGGTTCTTCACGACCACCATTGAAGAAGAAGGTGACGTGAGCATATTTTTCGGTCTCTGCAATCCGCAATTGGTGTAGCCCAAATCTGGAGATATACTCTCCAAAGACATTGTTCAAACGCTCTGGCGGGAAGGCAACTGGAATGTTGTACTCTTTCTTGTACTCGGTCAGTGAAGTGACAGATCCCAGTTTGGGCCATACTTGTCGTTCAAAGCCCTCAAACTCTTCCAGTATCAGCGCTTCGGTCAGCTGGCGTGCACGATCAGAGCGATAGTTCATAAAGAGGATGGCATCCCCATCTTCAATCTTTACCGGAGATTCTCCTTCGGCAGCAATCACCGTGGCATCGACAAATTCATCCGTCTCACCACGAGCATAGGCCATCTCCAGCGCCTCCAGCGCAGAGGTTGCGCTATGTTCAGCCACGCCTTCAATCATCGCACGGTAGCACTTCTCGATCCGCACCCAGCGACGATCCCGGTCCATGGAGTAGTAGCGTCCTGTGATCGAGGCAAAACAACCTGCACCTGTTTCTGCAAAGACCGCCTCCATCTTCTCCAGTGAGGGGGCTGCACTCTTGGGGGCAGTATCACGCCCATCCAGGAATGCATGCAGGTAGATCTTCCTGGCACCACGATCTGCTGCCATGCGCACAATGGAGTGAATATGCTCTTCGTGGCTATGCACCCCACCTGGTGAGAGCAGCCCAAGCACATGGATTGCCTTGTCGCTCTCGATTGCTGCGTCAATGGGATCAACCAATGTCTGGTTATCATAGAAAGAGTGGGTACGGATGGAACGGCAGATACGGGTGTACTCCTGGTAGACCACACGCCCCGCCCCAAGATTAAGGTGTCCCACCTCGGAGTTCCCCATCTGATCTGCAGGCAGCCCCACCTCAGCACCATGCGTGGTAATCAGGGTATGGGGATTGTTAGACCAGAGCCTGTCCCAGTTGGGTTTCTTTGCAGCCGTTATGGCATTGCAGTCAGTCGATTCTCGGTAGCCCCATCCATCCAGGATACAGAGCACCGCAGGGCCACGTTTTCCACTCATAGGAATTTTGATACACCTCAAAGTAGACAATGATCGTATTATTATATAATGTCACGCTATTCAGATGTGAAGAAAAGGCACGTCTAAACTCAACTCAAGGAAAGAGGGGAACAGTTACAATGAGTGATACTGCAGCAACAGAGAATAGTGGTTGTGAGGATACCAAGAGCCTGCTGGGGAGCGATGAGGATATTGATCGTGCATCACGCTCACTGAAGGCGATGTCACACCCACTGCGTCTGAAGATTCTCTGTGTGCTGGGTGAGAACGAACTAAGCGTACAGCAGATTGTGGATGCAGTAGGCACCTCACAGAGCAATATCTCTCAACACCTCTCTACCCTGCGTGATCGTGGTATTCTCGACTCCTACAAGGATGCCAACCGCGTTTTCTATATGGTCGGTGATAGCCGTACCCTGAAGCTGATCAGCATGATGAAAGAGGTCTTCTGCCGCTGCTGATTCCCCCGCTGTTTACGGTATACTACGCACACCCATTTGATTCGGCCTGCAGTTATTACAGGCTTGACTGACCGATTTTGAAGGAACATGACCATGACTAGAGATTCAATCATGCGTGCCATGGCGGGCGCGATCATCCTGCTCTCCGTATTTCTCGACGGCACCATCTCCACTGACGTAAGCTGGCTCTGGCTGACCGCCTTTGTCGGATTCAATCTGCTACAAAGTGCCTTCACCGGCTTCTGCCCACCCGAGATATTGCTGAAGAAGATGGACATCGGCAAAGACCCTTGTGACTCCGGCTGCTAACAGGACTTTGTTGTAATGCAGGAGTTATACACTTTCTCACTCAACCACTGGGAGCTGGTTGCCGCTTTTCTGATCACACTGATCATGTTGATCTTCAACATTTTTGGGGATCGGCTGCGTGGTTTTGAGTCAATTACGGCTGAAGCCGCAGTACGTGTTCTCAATGGCGAAAACGCACTACTGATTGACGTACGCACCAAGGATGAGTTGAGCAAGGATGGTCGTATTCAGGATGCCAAGCATATTCCTCTCAATCAGTTGAAAGAGAAGATCGGAGATCTGGAGCAGTACCGCAACAGCCCGGTTGCCATTATCTGCCGCTCAGGCTCACGCTCAGGCGTGGCCTGTTCACAACTCAAGAAGAGTGGTTTTGAAGAGGTCTACAATTTGAAGGGAGGAATCCTCTCTTGGAAGAGTGCGGGGCTGCCCGTCTCCTACAAATAAACAGATTCAAGGGGGATTAAATCATGCCAAAGATTGAAGTTTATGCGACACAGACCTGTCCCTACTGCCGTATGGCGGAGGCCCTGCTGGACCGCAAAGGTGTCGAGTACACCAAGATCTTTATCGATGGAGACGCAGAGGCGTGGACCAAAATGGAGGAGCGCAGCAAGCGCAAGACGGTCCCCCAGATCTTTATCGGTGATCACCATGTAGGCGGGTTTGATGACCTCTCTGCACTCAATGCAGCTGGCGAGCTGGATCCACTGCTGGAACAGTAGAATATGGCGGATGCACTGCATATCGTCTGCCCCCACTGCAGTGGGATCAATCGGGTCCCAAATGCAAAGTTGAATGACGGCGGCAAGTGCGGCAAATGTCAGCAACCTCTCTTCGATGGTCAGGCTATCGAACTGAACAGCAGTAATTTCCAACGTCATATCAACAAAAGTGACATTCCGGTTGTCGTCGATTTCTGGGCCAGTTGGTGTGGTCCCTGCAAGATGATGGCGCCGATCTTTGCCCAGGCTGCACAGCAGCTGCAACCCCACTTTCGGCTGGCCAAGGTCAACACTGAGCAACATCAGCAGCTGGCTGCCCAGCACAATATCCAGAGCATTCCCACCCTGGCCATCTTCAAACAGGGGCGGGAGGTCGCCCGCCAAGCCGGTGCCATGCAGCTGCCGCAATTGATACAGTGGATTCAACAGTTCCGTTAAATTAAAACAGAGACCCCCCTATGAGCGAAGAAGCGCAGACAGAAGAAGCCCCTCAGACCAACTTCGATATCCAGAAGATCTATCTCAAGGATGTCTCGTTTGAGTCACCCAATGCACCAGCGGTCTTCCAGATTCAGTGGAAACCCGATACTAATCTGCAGGTGGGTGCACAGCACACCAAGTTGGGAGATGATGTCTACGAGGTAGTACTCAATCTCACTGCCACGGTAAAAGTGGAGGAGCAGACCGCCTTTTTGATCGAGGTTCAGCAGGCCGGCATCTTCACACTCGCAGGCTTTGAAGAGGGCGCAATGGGCCACCTATTAGGTGCCTACTGCCCTAATCTGCTCTTCCCTTATGCCCGCGAGGCGATCTCTGACCTAACCACCAAGGGTGGCTTCCCTCCACTGCTACTGGCGCCCATCAATTTTGATGCGCTCTATGCACAGAACCAGCAGCAAGCTGACACTTCAGAGACAGAAACCAAACACTGATCACACGAGCAGGTGTCTGCTATGACAGAAAAGATTGCAGTACTTGGGGCCGGCTCTTGGGGCTCTGCGCTTGCCATCCAGCTCGCTCGCAACGGACATAAGGTCAAACTGTGGGGGCATCTGCCCAGCCACCTCGCTGCGATTGAGTCTGCAAGGGAGAACCAGCAATATCTGCCTGATATTCCGCTTCCCGCTACACTGACCACTGAAGCTGACCTGTCAGCTGCAGTCTCCTCTGCCTGCATGGTGCTGGTCGTTGTCCCCAGCAGCGTATTTCGCTCTGTGCTACAACAGTTGAAACCATTTCTTGACGATGAGACAACGCTGGCTTGGGCGACCAAAGGGGTGGAGAAAGAGAGCCATAAGCTACTACACCAAGTGATTGAAGAGGAGTTTGGTAGCGATCACCCAAAGGCTCTCCTTTCAGGCCCCACCTTCGCCACCGAGGTTGCCAGAGGGCTGCCCACCGCCATCACGGTCGCCTCTGACAACAGTACAGTCGCCCATGCGGTCGCAGACCTCTTTCATAGTGAAACTTTCCGCTGCTACACCAGCAGTGACCTGCCAGGTGTACAGATCGGTGGCACAACCAAAAATATTCTCGCCATTGCTGCTGGAATTGCCGATGGTCTGGGCTTTGGCGCCAATACCC
The DNA here is from genome assembly GCA_964416755.1 of uncultured Piscirickettsiaceae bacterium. Classification (GTDB taxonomy): domain Bacteria; phylum Pseudomonadota; class Gammaproteobacteria; genus Thiopontia. The sequence continues at coordinate 4,997 of CAYQFH010000123.1, forward strand.
GCGCCGCACTGATGACACGTGGACTGCATGAGCAGATGAAGCTGGGTACACGGCTAGGTGGTCAGCAGGAGACTTTCATGGGGCTCAGCGGATTAGGTGATCTGGTACTAACCTGTACCGATGACCAGTCCCGTAACCGCCGAATGGGCCTTGCTGTCGGTACTGGCTCCACCATTGATGAAGCCTTGGAGTCGATCGGCCAGGTGGTCGAGGGGCTGGATGCCGCACGCGATGTGAGCCAGATGGCGCAGGAGTTGGGCATCGAGATGCCGATTACCGAACAGGTGGCGCAAGTACTTCACCACGGCAAGCCACCCAAAGAGGCAGTACGCACACTATTACGACGAAACCGCAAACCGGAGCAATTAACCTAACCCTTCCCACCCGCCTTGTCGCAACGCTTCGTACAGCACAACTGCTACTGCATTGGAGAGGTTCATGCTCCGACTCCCCTCAACCATTGGGATACGGATCCGTTGCGTATTGGGAAAGGAGTCACGGATTTCTGCCGGCAAGCCACGCGTCTCCGGACCAAACAGTAACACATCACCTGCCTGGTACGTTGGCTCGGAGTGGGGACAGCTACCATGCGTGGTCGCCGCAAAGATTCTTGAACGGTCAAACTGGTTTAAACACGCCTGCAGCGAGTCATACTCGGCCACCTCAGCAAACTCAAGGTAATCCAGCCCTGCACGCCGTAGCCGCTTCTCATCCATGCTGAATCCAAGTGGGTGAATCAGATGAAGTTGCGCCCCGGTGTTGGCGCAAAGACGTATAATATTGCCTGTATTGGGCGCAATCTCCGGCTCATACAGAATGACATTCATAAACATTCGACTCACTCAACGGACAAGATAGAGATGGACAAACCTTCTTTGGCTGTAGATTTCTGTGGTATCACCATGCAAACCCCTATTGTACTGCTCTCAGGCTGCGTTGGCTTTGGTGAAGAGTATACTCGGGTCAATGGGTATTCGAATCGCGATGTGGGTGGCATCTGCCTGAAAGGCACTACGCTGGAACCGCGGCTGGGAAATACGCCACACCGCGTAATTGAGACTCCTGGCGGAATGATCAACTCCATCGGTCTGCAAAACCCGGGGGCACATCATGTCATCGATGAGATTCTCCCTACGCTCGATTTTTCCGAGACACGCTACATTGCAAACATCTCTGGATCCAGCGTTGAGGAGTATGGCGAGATTGCAAAACTGTTTGATGACTCTCCAGTGGATGCCATCGAGATCAATATTTCCTGCCCCAATGTAAAAGAGGGTGGTGCAGTCTTTGGCAATGACCCTGAGGTCTCTGCTCGCGTCGTAGAGATCTGTCGTGAGAATACAACCAAGCCACTGATCACCAAGCTATCCCCCAACCAGACCGACATTGCCGGAAATGCACGTCGCTGTATTGAAGCGGGCAGTGATGCCTTCGCAGTCATCAACACTCTGATGGGGATGAGCATCGACATCCATCAGCGTCGCCCCATTATTGGCAACAATATGGGCGGACTCTCAGGCCCTGCCATCAAACCTGTAGCACTACGTATGGTGCATCTGGTCTACCTGGTCTGTAAAGAGCACAACGTACCCATTATTGGACAGGGAGGCATCAACTCTGCTGAAGACGCCATCGAGTTCCTGATTGCCGGTGCAACCACTGTGGGTGTTGGCACAGCACTCTTCAATGATCCACTAATCTGCAGTGAGATCAATGAGGGAATCCAGAATTACATGAGTCAATACGAGATAGACTCGCTGGATCAGTTAATTGGTTCACTGGAACTCAACCAACCCAAACCAGCAACCCCTGCTTGCGGTTGCTGATTAACGGCTCACACTCTATTTATTAAGGGCTCATACGAGCCCTTTTTTGTGCATTAGCAAAACAGCCTACCAAAGAAAAACCCCATCCAGATTTCTGAATGGGGTTTTGGAATATAAGCTTAGTAATGTCCTACTCTCACATGGGGAAGCCCCACACTACCATCGGCGATGACCCGTTTCACTTCTGAGTTCGAGATGGGATCAGGTGGGACCAGGTCTCTATGGTCACTAAGCAATCTTGGATGATCAGATGTCACAATCGATGAGACACAAGATCAAATTCGGAAAAAGTTAAAGTGTTTGTGGGTATCACTCTCATTACATGCAACACTCCAAAAACTTTGGGTGTTATATGATCAAGCCTCACGGTTAATTAGTACAGGTTAGCTTCACACATTGCTGCGCTTCCACACCCTGCCTATCAACGTTGTAGTCTTCAACGGACCTTTAGAGACTTCAAGAGTCTAGGGAGATCTTATCTTGGGTGAGGCTTCCCGCTTAGATGCTTTCAGCGG
>CAYQFH010000124.1:0-7282 GCA_964416755.1 uncultured Piscirickettsiaceae bacterium
GGCTCTACTATTGTTGTGGCGAATCGGGCATCATCTGCGCACCGAAAATCTTCAGAAAAACAAGTGATGAAACAGTCCTTGGTTCAATGTTGAATATACGCGACAGTGCTCAAGCCCTGATCAATGCACGGCGTCAGCACCCGGCATGGCGTCTGCTGGCAGCGCGCAATGCGCCACTGGTACTGGGGTGTCTCGAATCACTGTTCACAGAAGCAGAAGATGGTGTTGAAACGGAAGTTGCACTGCAGACATTGAGTGAGTTGTTGGCTGAACATGCCAATGATGAGGATTTCAGGGTTGGCGATGGAGATCATGTTGTCCATGCCCGCAGAGAGGTTAACGAGTGGCGGCAACGACGGCTCATCATTGAGCGTGAGGGGCGGCTATATGCAACCGATGCGCTGGAGACTGCGCTCGATTTTATTCGCCGTCTGGATCAACGTCTGATGACCTCTACGGCCTCCCGCCTCTCCGTAGTGCAACGAGAGATTGAAAATCTGGATGTTGCTCTGAACCCGGATCCCAAATTGCGTGGTCAACATATCCGTCAAAAAATTGTAGCACTGGAGAGGGAGTTGGAATGTGTCGAGAAGGGGGATGTGCCTGTACTGGACAAAGAGCAGACGGTAGAGGGTATTCGTGAAATCTATAATCTGGCGGCCGGTCTGCGTGCGGATTTTCGCCGGGTTGAAGACTCCTATCGGGATGCGGATCGAGCGTTGCGTGAATCGATTATTGCCAACCAGAGTCATCGTGGTGAGATTCTGGATGAGCTGCTCAATGGCCATGAAGGTATGCTGGAGACGGCAGAGGGGCAGGTGTTTCAGGGCTTTTTTGAACAGCTCCAACAAGACTCCAGTATGCGTATGGCGAGACACCGACTGCGCAATATTATCAGCCACCCTCATGCAGAGGATGCATTGAATGAATCCCAGCGAAGTGATCTGCGCTGGTTGTTTATCCGCCTCAATCGAGAGTCTGAAACCGTACTGCGGGCACGTGAGCGTAGCGAACAGGATGTAAAGGGTTTCCTCAAGACGGGACTGGTTGATGAACACCATCGAGTAGGAAAGCTGCTGGAAGAGATTCAGCATGTTGCACTCAATATCGAGTGGGAGCAGCATACACTGCGTATTTCTCCGAGCTGCCTGCCGCCGGTTGCCGTCAACAGCTATAACCTGCCACTGATTGAGCGTCTGCGCAGTAAATCTTTGCATGAGGATCAGGATCAGGCGCTGGAATTGACCGAACAGCAGACCAATCTGATGGATGTTGAGGATGATTTCTGGCTCTCGTTTGACAGTTTGGATCTCCAAGCGTTGCTGGAGGATACCCAAAAGCTGTTAAGGGAGAGTGACGGTGCGTTAAGCCTGGCCCAACTTGCAGAACAGTTGCCGCCCAGTCATGACCTGGAGACGCTTGCGTTCTGGTTGGGAATGGCCCGTGAAGCGGGGCTTCCTGTTCATGCGGATAGTGAAACCATCCTGCTGGAGGATGGTGAGCAGAGTGGCACACACTGGTGTTTCACCGTTCCCAAAGTGGCATTCACTGCAGAGGCGATGGATGGTGTCGATTGGGAGAGCAAACTGTAATAATGGATATCTTTGACCAGATAACGGCTCGTAAATCGGAAAAGACGGATCTCGATCCGGCAAACGATCTGGTCGAGTCAGAGGCTGTAACAGTGCCAGATGAGGTCAGTTATACCCCCCTCGCAATCAAGCAGTGTTGTCAGGAGCTGTTGAAGAATGGCTTGCTGGAGATGGAGAGGAAGCCCAATCTCTATCGAACCGCGCTGACGCAACAGGAGAAGATCCGGCAGTTGCTGGAACCATTGGATCTGAACCTGAAGGTGGATGATATTCGTGGTCTTGCCTTTCTCACGGTTGCCGAAACCGTGCTGGATGAGGAACAGGGGGATGAGTGGTCTCATCCGCTGGTGCGTCGCCAACGCCTGACGCTGGAACAGTCACTGCTGGTGGCGATACTGCGCAAACGTTTTCTCAACCATGAACAGGAGAGTGGAATTGGGGCAGAACATGCGGTGGTTTTCGTGGATGAGTTGCTCCCCGAGCTGCAGACCTATCTGCCGGATCTCGGGAGTGACATCAAGGAGCAGACCCGCCTGCGCAATCTTTTGGAGAAGTTGAAAGGGCATGGCGTCGTGTCAGAAATTGACAACAAGGATCAGGTCACCATCCGTCCCATTATTGCCCATCTTGCGGATCCAGAATCTCTTCAGGCCCTGTTGGAACAATACAGACGGTTGGCAGGCAGCAGATGATGGAAAAGGAAGTTGCTGCAGTGGATGCCGCTTCATTGATCTATCCAGACAGCTACCTGCTGCGTAGCCTGGAGCTGTACAACTGGGGCCCTTTCTCGAAAAGGCACCATGTTTCGATTGATCCACAGGGTACCGCGATTATTGGGGCCACCGGCAGTGGCAAGACCACACTGGTCGATGCGCTGATGACGCTGATCTGTGAGCGCCCCAAATACAACCTCGCCTCAACCGGAGGGCATGAGAGTGACCGTGATCTGGTCTCCTATGTCCGTGGCAAGGTGGGGGAAGGGAACAGTGTGGATGAGTCCCATATCGCACGCCCCGGCAAGACCGTGAGTGCCATTGCTGCCTGTTTCAGCAATGGAGAGCAGCCGTTGCAGATTGTTGGGCTCTTCTGGTTTGAGAGTAGTGGGTCGGCACTCTCTGATCTGAAACGGCTATGGATCTTTAATCAGAGTGAAGTGCAGGATTTTGATGCGCTGTTGGAGCTTCACCATGAAGGAGGTTCCAAGGCGCTCAAGCGGCTGGCCAAATCAACAGCAGGCCTCAGCACTCCTTCCAGCAAAAAGGGCTACCTTGCCCAGTTGCGACGTTTTTTCGAGGTGGGGGAGAACGCCTTTACCCTGTTGAATCGTGCTGCGGGTCTGAAGCAGCTCAATAGTATCGATGAGATATTTCGTGAACTGGTACTGGATGATCATGCGGCCTTTGAACGTGCCGTTGAGGTGGTCAATGGATTTTCCACCCTTACCACCATTCATGATGAGCTACTGATTGCACGCAACCAGCAGGCCACTCTGTTGCCGATTCAGGAAGAGTCACTGAAGCATGCGGAGTTGCAGGAAAAATGGAGTGACCAGAACAGATTGTTACAATGGATACCGACCTGGTATGCCGAGCAACGTTTTCATCTCTTGCAGGTGCAATCCGGGCAGTTGCAACAGCAGATTGAGTGTCTGAGGATAGAAATCGAAGAACTTGAGCGGCAGGACAGACTGTTGCAACAGCAGGTGGAGTCACTGCAGGCGGCCTACATGGCGGTCGGAGGTGGTGACTTGGATGAGTTGAAACATACACTGAAACGGCTGGAGGTGGATCAGCAACGTATTGCAGGTAGTGCCAACGAATATCGGCAATTGATGCGCTATTTCGAGCTGGATGACCGGCTCGAGGCGCCCCATTTTGCTGCCAATCAACAGCAACTCAAACAGCACCAGGCGCAGTTGCAGCAGTCACTGTCTGAACAGCAGGTGCCGTGGCGTAGCGCAATTGCACAGGTACAGAACCTGACAGAAGCGCTACAGGAAAATCGGGATGAGCTACAGCGAGTAACAGAACGCCCCTCTTCCAATATCCCCTCCAAATTCGACACCTTCCGCCAACAGATGGCACAGCAGTTGGGGGTGACGATGGAAGATCTGCCCTATCTGTCTGAATTGGTTGAGGTCAAGGCTGAAGAGTCCGAGTGGCGTGGTGCCATTGAACGGGCCATCGGTAGCCATCGACTGCGTATTCTGGTCCCGGCAGGGCAGATGAAGGCAGCGCTGAGCTGGGTCAACCATCGAGACAACCGTCTGCATGTGCGTCTTCTGGAGGTTAGTGAGAGTAGTAACCGAGCCCATTTCATGGAGGATGGCTTTGTTCGAAAACTCAATTTCAAAAAGCACCCTTATCGTGAGGGGGTCAAGCAACTGTTGGCGGGCATTGATCGCCATTGTGTCGTTTCACCTGAAGCGCTGCGCAATACGCCCCACGGGATGACTCGTGAGGGCACGATGTCAGGCAAACAGGGCTATTTTGAGAAGCAGGATCAACGCTCAATCAATGAAAACTGGATGACCGGGTTTGATAATCGGGATCGGCTGGCCCAGATGAGACTGGTGATAGAGCAGTATCAGCAGAAGCTGGAGGTGGCGAAGAAGGAGGAGCGTGCCACAGAGAGAGCGGTCAAACGGATTGAGCAGGAGCTGCAGCAGATTACCGAATTTCAGCGGCTCACCTTCCAGGAGATTGATGTCGATAGTTGCGAGCAAGAAATGGAGCAGTACCAACAGCGTATTGCCTCACTGCAGGATCCGGATTCGGATACAGGGAAGGCCCATCAGCAGTTAAAGGATGCACAGGATCGGCAACGTGGCCTGAACGACACCTTGACCGGCAAACGGGTGGATCAGGAGATTGCCAATAAGGATCTGGCCAAGGTCGAGCAGCAGAAGAGTAGTGCCTTTGGGCAGATCGGCAAAGGGCTAGATGATGAACAGCGTGAATGGCTGGAGCAGCGGATCGAGGTGGCAGATATTGATAGTGTCGATGGGTTACAGGCCGATGAGAAAGAGCAGACCGCTACAATCAACAGAACGTTGTCACGGCTTAATGAGGTGATCAGCGGTAGCGAGCGTCGGCTGGTGCGGCAGATGGGCAAGGCCAAGAGTGTCGATACCGGTGCACTGGCTGAAACCGGCACAGAACTGCAGGATATCCCCGATTATCTGAACCGGCTGGAACGGCTGACCCGGGAGGCATTGCCGGAGAAGGAGAGCCGTTTCCTCGAGTATCTGCGCAACTCTTCCGATCAGAGTGTGACCCAGTTACTGAGTGGGGTGGAGAATGAGGTATCGATCATCGAAGAGCGTATTGATGACCTCAACCAGGCCATGTATCCCGTTGACTTCCAGACCGGACGTTATCTACGGCTCAATCCGCAACGTGTAGAGCATGAAAGTATCCGTACTCTGAACAAGGCTCAGCGGTATTTGAATAGTGCACGGATGAAAGAGGATCAGGGAGAAAGCCACTACAAGGCATTGCAACAGGTGGTTGATCTGCTGCGTGATGCTGCGGAAAACCGGAAAAGGGTGGGGGCGCGTGCGCTGCTGGACCCCCGTTACCGACTGCAATTTTCCGCTTCAACGATCGATCGGGCAGAACAGCGGGTGATTGACAGGCGTGATGGCTCACAGGGGGGCAGTGGCGGTGAAAAGGAGATTATCACCAGCTATATATTGACCGCCTCACTGAGCTATGCACTCTGTCCACAAGGTGCTAAAAGACCGCTTTTTGGAACCATTGTGCTCGATGAGGCCTTCTCGAAAAGCTCGCATGCGGTGGCTGGGAGTATCATCTCTGCACTGCGTCAGTTTGGTCTGCACCCACTGTTTGTGACCCCTAACAAGGAGATGCAACTGCTTCGATCCCATACCCGATCCGCTGTCTTGGTTCATCGCAAGGGAAGCCAGGCAACGACTACCAGTATGAGTTGGGAAGAGTTGAAGGGCAAGGCGTTGCAGGTAAAGAGAGATAGCAGTGAGTTGAAATCGTAGGCTGTTATTCAATGCATTCACCAGAAATACTTCGACAGAAACTCGTGAGGCAGTGGCATAACGCACACTGGCGAGAAAAGCGTCTGCTTTCAGAAGAGGCATGGCCTCTGGAGTTATCGATTGGCAGGCCAGATGGTGTGTTACTTGAAAATAATCCGGCACAGCTTTGGCAGCATGTGGAGAGCTGGCGTCAGGTCAAGGGAGGTTCTGTCGTCTGGAAAGCACAGAGATATCGTAATGCCAGCGAAGCGATTGAGCTTCCTCATCAATGGGTCATAGAATGTCCCAGCGATTGGGTCCATGCCTGTGCCGATCTACAGGTTGCTGATGATTATGAGCTGCTTTCCCATCTCATTGCGCAGACTGATCCACTATTCCATACGCTACTGATCCGGCAGCTATTACAGATCAGAAAATTGCCTGAAGCAGAGATTCTGCAGGCGGTGCAGGTGGCCCTGCAGTTGCAGCCAGGCATTGCTCAGGGGAAACCATTGCGGGCGTTGTCGATTGCCGGTACTGATAGCAAGTTTTTTGAGCGTCATCGCCGTCTGTTGATTCGCCTGCTCGATCTCCGTTTTGCCGGAGAGGTGGGTGAACAGGGGCTGGAAAGATTTCTCGGTGCGGTTTCAGAAAAAGATCACTGGTTGTTGCTGGCTGCCTTGCAGCCGGGTTTGCTCCCATTTCAACAGATGCGTGTTCGGGCCAGTGAATTGATGCAGGCCCCGCTTCCAGCACAGCGTATTCTGGTTGTTGAAAATGAACAGTGTCTGCACCAGCTCCCACCCTTGGCAGATTGTATTGTTATTCTCGGGGCTGGATTGAATCTGAACTGGTTGCAGGCAGAATGGTTGGCGGATCGTCATCTGGCTTATTGGGGGGATCTGGACAGTTGGGGGTTGGCGATGTTGTCAAAAGCGCGCACTTTCCTGCCACATATACAGCCGTTGATGATGGAGCGTACTGTTTTTGAACAGTTTGAAAAGTGTGCGGTTGTTGAGCCTGTGCCCTATCAGGGAGAGGAGCTACAAGCACTGACCAAACAGGAGTTGGTGTTATTTGACCATTTGCAGCAGTGTGAAAAAGGGCGTCTGGAGCAGGAGTTCTTGTCGACAGAGTGGGTGGAGAATGCTGTCCAAAAATGGATTCGTGATATAGAGACAGCGATGTAGTGTTTTTATACGAAAATGGTTGGGGATAGCTATTAAAATACGGTTTTCCAATATTCACTACACGCTGTAACCGGGAACAGACAATATGAAACAACCACCGATCCAGTCTCTCTGGAGTGATGATGACGCGGCCCAGTGCCGGAACGATCTTGATATGAGGGTCTACACCTCGCGCCTGCTGGGGCGGAACCCCAACCTAGTGCTCCATGGCGGCGGCAACACCTCGGTCAAGATTACCGAGACCAATCTGGTCGGTGATGCCGAGGAGATCCTCTATGTGAAGGGGAGTGGCTGGGATCTGGCCACCATCGAGGCCCCCGGTTTTGCCCCGGTGCGGCTGGAGCCGATGAAGAAGCTGGCGAAACTGGAGTCGCTGAGTGACCCGCAGATGGTCAACGAGCTGAAGACCCAGATGACCCTGGCTGGTGCCCCTTCACCTTCGGTGGAGACCATCCTCCATGCGGTGCTTCCCTATAAATTCGTTGACCACACCCACGCCGATGCGGTGG
>CAYQFH010000125.1:0-6760 GCA_964416755.1 uncultured Piscirickettsiaceae bacterium
AGTCTGTCCTCGACATGGTAATGCCACCAAATTCGATAACGATCTTGTTGCTGCGTTCTACCTTATCCAGCATCTTATCCTTCATGTCTGCACTGTCGCGCCATGCAACGTCATCAACTACTCGTTCTAATAACGTAACCTGTTTCTTCTCTGGGGGATACATATAGGTCAGCTTTCCATAATTGGATTCAACCATGTAGTTGTCATCCTGTTGTCCCCACTCCAGCTTCAAGCCTGGAGTCAAATGCATTTCCAGACCGTAATAATTTCCCTTTACATCATCCTGATTGCTACGGTCCCAGCGATACTCTTTGCCAACAAAATTTGCCCATGGCAGGTATGGCATCTGTCCGCGTACCATCAAATCATATCCATCCAGGGCATCCTCATCAGTTCCGTTGACTGTTTTTGTGCCGGATAATCCCCAGTAATGATTGGCATGCAGCTCAAAGTTGGAACGACGATATTCTGCACCCAAGCTGGCGCGAGTGTGGTTACTCTCTCCTTCGTAGTCAACAAAGCTGTTTAAACCTGCAATTGACTGGTTAGCATCTAATAACCAACGCTGCCCCAGGCCAAGATTCAGCGTTGTGCGACGATCACCGTTCTGATCATAAGAGCCTAAAGAGCCTTGCCAGAAGAGTGCACTATTATCCTTGTTCAAATCTGTCAGTGGTTGAGTTGTGATGATGCTCCAATCAGGTGGTTCATGCCCAAGATTGCGGATGGAAATCTCTGTGTTTCCTTCACCAAACATTCCGGCAGCTTCATTGGCGGCAGAGTTCACTATGCTTTCAACCTGATGAACTACTTGATTACTCAGTTGGCTTACGTTTTCAGCCTCCACGCTGATCGCCCCACCTACAAGGAAGGTAGAAATTGCAGTTACACTTATTCCAACTATTTTATTCTCAGACAATCTCATGATTACTGAATCCTTGGCTCGATTTGCTGATAGAAGTGGATGATCATGTTTCTATAACACCTTAAAAGTACCAAAAGCGCGAGTATCTGACAAGAATTCTCATATTTATAATGCGTGATATTTTGCGTGGCAGCAGTCAAACCACCTGTCCCGCACACCAGCCGGAGGACCAGGCCCACTGCAGGTTGTAGCCACCGAGCCAGCCGGTGACATCCATCACCTCACCGACAAAATAGAGTCCCGGCTGCAGTCTTGACTCCATGGTCTTGGAGGAGAGTTGATCGCAGTCCACGCCACCTGTTGTCACCTCGGCGGTACGGTACCCCTCGGTACCGTTGGGCTGGATCGTCCACTGCTGCAACAACTGCTGAACCTGTGTGCGGGTCTCTGTTGTCAGTGCCTTCAGAGGCTGTTCTCCAATCTCTGGATTGATCAGTTGTGTCACCAGCCGTTTCGGCAGCAGCTTGCCTAGGCTGGTCTTGAGCTGGCTGTTGGGATGACCTTTCTGCTGTTTTTTCAGATACTCCTCCAGATCAAGATCGGGTAGCAGATTGATGGTGATTGATTCGCCCGGTTTCCAGTAGGAGGAAATTTGCAGTATTACCGGGCCGCTCAGCCCACGGTGAGTGAAGAGCAGGTTTTCGCGGAACTGGGCGTGTTCATTGTGGGTGATTGCCTCCACTGCAATGCCAGTGAGTGAGCTGAAACGAACCTTGTCTTGTGGGTGCAAGGTGAGGGGGACCAGGCCGGGGGTGGTGGGCTGGACGGTATGGCCAAACTGTTCGGCGATGCGATATCCCAGTGGAGTGGCCCCCATCTTCGGAATGGAGAGGCCACCAGTTGCAATCACCAGGGACTTACCTTGATAAGCTCCCCGGCTGGTTCGCAGTATGAAATTGTTGCCACATGTTTCAACGCAGTTGATGGTGGTGTCCAGCTGAATACTAATGTCCGCATCCCGGCACTCCTGCAGCAGCATCTGCTGGATATCGGCAGCACTGTGGTCACAGAAGAGCTGACCGTGGTCGCGTTCATGGTAGGGAATCTGGTGTGCCTCCATCATCGCAATGAAGTCCCACTGTGTGAAGCGACTCAGTGCCGATTTGCAGAAGTGGGGGTTGTGGGAGAGGTAGTGTTCTGCAGTGACATCATAGTTGGTGAAATTGCACTGGCCGCCACCGGCGATCAGGATTTTCTTTCCCGCTCTCTTGGCATGGTCGAGCACCATGACTTTGCGTCCCCGTTTTCCTGCCTCAATGGCACACATCAGACCAGAGGCACTGGCCCCGATAATGAGTACATCATGGTGGCTGGAAGAGGAGGCGTTCATGTCACTATTGTAACAATGGAGGGTGTTCTGCTGTCCGGATGTATAGAGTCAGAGTGGAAGTATTCCCAAGCGCTCCAGACCATCCTGAAACAGCGTCACTGCAAAGAGAGCAAGTACACCCCCGAGGAGGCGCATGGTATAGATGTAGATGTGCCCCTTCAGAAAGGATCTGGAACGGGCGGCGATCAGTGCCAGCAAAATCTTGGAGCCAACCAGCAGCGCATAGAAGCTGCCGATAAAGAGCCAGGGGGCCACAGTGCTGATGACGGATGCCTTGAACAGTGTGGGTGCACCAACAGTGAACCAGAAGAGGTAGGGGTGCGGGTTGAGCAGGTTGACAAACAATCCTCTGGTGAATGGGTGCGTACTGCCCTGCCGGGAAGTGTGCTGTTCCCCCTGAAAGCGCAGATTGGAGATGGCAGTCGATAGAATGAACGTGCCTCCTAGCAGAGAGATATAGCCCAGTTGGGACTGCAGCTCGGAGAAGTGGTTGAAGAGATAAAGGGAGAGGAAGATCAGCGGCAGATCGGCTACCAGTGGGGTGATGGCAATCTGCAATCCCGGTTTGATGCCTGCCCTCAGCGTCTCTGAGAGTACCAGTGTGAACAGTGGACCGGTGGACCGGTGGACCGGTGGCAAATCCTGCGGAGAGTCCGAGAAGGATTCCGGTAAACAGCAGATCAACCATTGTGATCCGGTGTGTTGGTCTCTCCCATTGTCTCCAGCCCCGACTTCCAGCCATCGACGAAGGTTTCAATCGATTCGATAAAATCGGAATCATGTGTTGTCCGGTTGATGGTGGCGTGAATCACCACTTGATCGGAAGCTGACTTCGCACCACAGGTGATGGTCCAACTCAGTGCATTGGGGCACTGCGGCAGGGTAAAGCGGAGGCCGCCATGAATCAGTTGGCGTTCAACGATGAATTCACCCCATGTGCAGTATATTGATCCCCTCTGTTCACTCTCGACGTAGAGCACCTTGTTGATCTCGCTGCAGTAGCGGTCCAGCTGATTCAGGCTCAGCTTCTCCTGCAGGGAGTCTGTAGTGGTGGAGAGGTTGGCTGTGGTGAAGAACTCCATTAACGATTTACGGATTGGGCGTTGCTCAGTAGTTGGTTGACCTGTTCAATCTCCTCCAGTGTCAGCAGACCGGCGGACTGTTTTAGCGCCAGTCGGGCTAGTAGTAGATCATAACGGGCCTGGGTCAGATCCCGTTGTGCACTATAGCGCTCCTTCTGTGCATCCAGCAGATCTGCCATGGTACGGGTGCCCACCTCAACACCGGTTCGGGTTGCCTCGAAAGCGACCTCTGCTGAGGAGAGTACCTGCTGCTGTGCCTTGATCATCTCCAGGGTGGTGTTGACAGCCAGTACATTGGAGCGGATTGTCTTTACTGTGCTGCGTTGCTGCTGCTCCAGTGATGCCTCGACCTGTTGCTGTAGTAATAGTGCTTCAGAGACTTTTGCACGGGTGTTGCCTCCGGTATATAACGGTAGTGTTGCCTCCAACCCCAGCGAATAACTGTCAATATCGGGTCCGTAGTTGCGGTTCTGATTGCTGCTGTGGGAGAGTGATCCCACCAGATTGAGGGTAGGGTAGTGTGCGGCACGTTCGATCTCGGTGGTTAGTCTGGCGGATTCCAACTGTTTCTGCAGCTGTTTCAGTTCAAGGCTGTTTTCCAGTGCAAGATCGATCCAGTGTTGCAGAGGGTACGTTTGCGTAATGGGGAGCTTGTTCGAACCAAGCGGGTGCAGCGGCGAGAGTTCACGGTGGACAATCTCATACAGTGCCTCACGGCTGTTCTCCAGTGCGGCCCGGGCAGAGACCCCCTCTGCATGGACCAGATCAAAACGGGCCTGCACCTCCTGCAGGTCGGTCATTGAGGCGGTGCCCACTTCGAACTGTTGTCGAATCTGTTTCAGTTGCTCTGCAACAGCATGCTTTTCCTGTTGAGCCAGTTGTACAGCATTCTCTGCCGAGAGTTGCTCAAAGTAGGTGGTAGCGGTGCGCAGCAAGAGTTGCTGATAGCTCTCTTCCAGTGTGAGACGGCTCTCTTCAGAAAGTGTTTCGGATTGCTCAATGCGCTTGCTGCTGTCGCGGTTGTAGAGCCGCTGGGTCAGGCTGATACTGTAGACCTCGCTGCGGTTGTCGCCACTGTAGCGTGAGCTCTCATTCTGGTCATGGCTCGCACTGCTGCTGATAGAGGGAAGCAGCAGGGATTCTGCTTGCAGCAGCTGTTGATCCTTGATCTTCACCCCGATTCGGGAGATTTTCAGTTGTTGATCCTGCTCCAGTGCATAGTGCGTCACCTGCAACAGATCTTCCGCCTGTAGTGGCTGGACAAGCAGTGCAAGCCCGATGGTCAGGTAAAGAGGGTGTTTCATGAGGGCTCTCCGGTCGTGGGCTCTATTGCCCCCAATGCATTAAAGTCATCCAGTATGCAGTAGATTGCAGGTACCAGAAAAATGGCGATCAGGGTGGCAGAGGCGAGGCCAAAGGCGAGGCTGGTGGCCAGCGGGATCAGGATCTGTGCCTGCAGGCTGGTCTCGGTTAGCAGTGGAATCAGTCCTGCTACGGTGGTGATGGAGGTGAGCAGGATCGGGCGGAAACGGGCGCGTCCCGCCTGCTTTGCAGCACTGATCACTGCAGTGCCTGAGGTGCGTGCCTCACGGATAAAGACCACCAGCAGGATGGAGTCGTTGACCACAACGCCAAACAGCGAGGCCATGCCGATCATGCTGGGCAAGGTCAGATTCAGTCCCATCGCCAGATGTCCGAAGACTACGCCAATCAGCGCGGTGGGGATGACTGACATCACGGTGATCGGTGCCAGATAGCCACGGAACTGCAGCGCAAGCAACATGTAGATGCCGATCATGCCGAGTAGTACATTACGTACAATTGAGCGTCCGGTCTCGGCTGATTCGTTGTTCTGCCCACGAACACTCACCTTGAGTCCGGGATAGCGTTGCTCCAGTTGTGGGAACAGCTCCTTTCCAGCCAGCGTAAGCAGCTCCTGTGCATTGGCTCTCTCACTCTCCACGTCGCCCTGTACGGTAATTGCGCGCTGGCTGTTGATGCGGTGAATCCGTGCCCAGCCTCGGCTCTCCTCAATTTCGGCAACCACCCCCAGTGGAATCAGAGCTCCATCGCGTCCGACAATGGTGAATTGATCCAGTGCCGCCAGATTATTGCGGTCACTGGCACTCAGTCGCAGATCGATCTCATAGGTCTCTGCACCCAACGGGAACTCATCAATGGTACTACCCTGAAAGGCGGTGCGTACCTGGTTGGCAATCTCCTGTGCATTCAGCCCCAGAACACCTGCACTCTCTTTCAGGTGGAGACGGTACTCCCGTTTACCAGGGCGCAAATCGGTATTGAGGTCGATCACACCGGCATAGCCACCAAGCCACTGTTTGACCTCCAGTGCAGCTGATTGCAGCTGGTTGAGATCATCTCCAATCAGGCGGATGTCGATCTGGCGGCCGCCGGGGCCGATGGAGGGCTCGCTATAAGTGATGGTGACTACATCGGTTAACAGACCGCTCTGTTTGCGCCACTGCTGCCGCACCGCATCCAGCGGGGCGTCTCTCAGTTCGCCACTCAGTAGATCGGCAATCACTCGCGCTACATGGGGTCCGGACTCATTGGCGTCCGGGTTCTCGCCATAGATGACAGTGACATGTTCGATCAGGTCCTGTCCATCCGGTTGGCGTGGCTTGAAGTGCTGGTTGGTTTTAGCCAGTGCATCGGTGAGCTGTTGTACGATTGCCTCGGTACGGGCCAGTGGTGTCCCCTGCGGAAGCAGCAGCCGTGCCTCCAGGATATCGCCCTCAATGGAGGGGAAGCCGACAAACTTGAGCTTGCCACTGGCTGGCATTGCAACAGCCAGAATCATCAGCAGAATCACCAGGCCGACGGTGAGATAGCGATACTCCACGGCGAAATCGATCACCGGTCCGAAGAGGTTGTCGCGCAGTCGGTTGAAGTTGCGTTCAAAGGCCTGGCGGAAACGGGACTCCTGACGCTGGTCCATGTGACCGAGTGAGTGCCCCAGATGGTTGGGGAGTACCCAGAACGCCTCCAGCAGACTGACGCTGAGTACCACCAGCAGCACAATTGGCATCACTCGCAAAACCTGACCAATCTCGCCGCTGATGAAGGCGAGTGAACCGAACACCAGTACCGTGGTGGTGAAGGAGGAGAGGATGCCTGGTTGTACCTGTTTGACACCATTGAATGCGGCCTGCATCGGGTGATCCCCTCGCTCCATGCGGGAGGCGATATTCTCGGCGATGACAATGGCATCGTCCATCAGCAGGCCGATACCGATCAGCAATCCCACCATTGAGATCATGTTGATGGTGATGCCGAACAATGGCAGCAGGAACAGGCCGCCCAGAAAAGAGACTGGCAGTCCCATGGTCACCCAGAAACTGTAGCGTAGACTGAAGAAGAGCCACAGTACCAGAAAGACCAGTGCAAGGCCGGCCATTCCGT
>CAYQFH010000126.1:0-6675 GCA_964416755.1 uncultured Piscirickettsiaceae bacterium
TGATCCCCAGCTGCTCCGCCACCCAGAGGGCATTGTTGCGCTTGTCCTTCTTCTGATCCTTCTTGCGGATGGCGTGGGTGTGCCCCTCGACACAGAAGCCGGTATAGAAGTTGATCCCTTCGACATGAATCCCCTGCTCCTGCAGCACCTTCACTGCCAGCATGGAGTCGAGCCCACCGGAGACCAGTACCGCCGCTTTTCTTTGTTCAGACATGCAACACCCGAGTGGTTGATCTTGAAAGCGGGCATTCTAACAAAATGGAGGAAATGTGAAGAGTTTATGGAGTCGTACGCTACCCTCTCCCCAACAGAGATCCACCGTGCAACACTTCGCCACCCTATGAACAGCTGAATGGAGTTCTACCCATGGTCCGTAAACTCGCTGCCATCGCACTGGCAATCTCTTTTCTTGCGCTCTCCACCAGCGGGATGATGATGTTTGTAATTGAGAAGCCCTCTTTTACCCTGCAGATGCATCCAGTACACAAGCTGTTTGGACTGGTGATGGTGATCTCTGCGCTGATCCACATCTCCTACAACTACCGCATGTTGATCAACCATCTGCGAACTCGCGGCAGCGCACTGTTTGGTGGTCTGCTGGTGGTTGCACTGACCATAATGTATGGCGTGGCTCTCAATAACGAAGTACCTGCGGAGCTGGCAGAGCAGATGGATCGTGCTGCAATGGAGGCAGAATCACGCCACTAGCGATATCCTGAATACTGTTACTATTGCGCTATGCAGCAGTGGGCCTTCATCCTCACCTTCACCGGGGTTATGGCGCTGATGAACAGTTATGTTTATCGGCGTTTTTTCCGTCAGCTCTCCTCACGCTTGCACCTGTTCGGGGCACTGTTGACCACAACCCTGATGGGAGTCGAGCTACTGTTTGTGCTCGATCGTCTGACCGGATTGCTTCCGGATTCCACACTGCTCTATCGTACCTCGACCACAGCGGTTGGCCTCAGCTTCATGCTCTTTGTGGTGGCACTGATCTATGACCTGACCATCACCACCTCTCGCCGGGTACCTTTTGATCAAGAGCGACGCAGAGCGATCAAACTGGTGTTTGATCTTACCGTGCTGGCTGCTGCTGCAGCCTATCTGCTACGTGGCTTTATCGAGGGGGCCAGGCCACCCAGGCTGAATAAGGTCTCAATCACTATCCCGGACTTCCCGCAGGATGGTTTCACTATCATACAGCTCTCCGATGTCCATGTCGGTCACACCATTCGCCGTCCCTTTATGGAGGAGGTTGTCGCACGGGTCAATGCACTCAAACCGGATCTGGTGGTGATTACCGGCGACCTGTTTGACCGCACTGCAGACCGTATCATCACAGACCTTGAGCCACTGCGCGATATTGTTGCACCCACCTATTTTGTTACCGGGAACCACGAATATTTCCGTGGTGTGGAGCAGGCATTGGGAGTGCTACGTACTCTGGAGGTGATGCCACTGACCAATCAACACCGTGTCATTGAATTGGCTCAAGGGCGATTCAATCTGCTCGGTGTCAATGATCTGGTCGGTGAACGCTTTGGTGCGCAACCTTTTGATATTGATGCGGCCTATCATGGACTGGACAGTACGCTTCCTACCATTGTGCTCTCTCATCAACCCAAATCCATTCGCCACTTTGGAGATCGGCGCTGTGACCTGATGTTGAGCGGTCATACCCATGGAGGGCAGATCTTCCCCTTCGGGCTGCTGGTAAAAATGGATCAGCCCTACGTTGCCGGGCTCTACCGACATGATCCAGAGCGACAGATCTTCGTCAGTCGCGGCACCGGTTACTGGGGCCCTCCGATCCGGGTACTGGCTCCCAGTGAAATCAGCCTGATTACAATACAAAGTAGTTGATACGCCTCAAAGCACCTTTTTCCAGCCAGGCGTAGAGTTTCACCCTCTTATGCTTGATCGCAGCACAGCAATCCCCATTGAGGGAAAAGTTCCAGGAGGCCGCGGAATCTGGGCCGGTATTCTGGCCGAGATGACCGAATTCGGGCTGCTCTTCTGTGTCTATTTTGTCGCCCGCTTCTCCAATCCTGATGCCTTTCAGGATGGCCCCAACCAGCTCAACACCATTGCCGGAACCATCAATACGGTGCTGATGATCAGTGGCAGTTATGCCGTCGCCAAGGGAGTTCACGCACTGCGTGATGGGCACCGCTCAACCACTTTACGCTGGCTTGCGCTGGTGCTATTAACCATCATTGGCTATGGACTCATAAAATCCTGGGAGGTCGGCTGGAACATCGACCATGGTATCAACGGGCGCAGTGGTATCTTCTACACCGTCTACTACTACCTCACCTTTACACATATGGTGCATGTCTTCTGGGGTGGGATCGGTCTGCTCTGGGTAATGCTGCGCACCTGGAGCGGCAGCTACACCCCGGAAAACCATGATGGGCTGGAGGCCTTCGCCTCCTACTGGCACGCCACCGATCTGGTCTGGTTGGTGATCTTCCCTCTGGTCTATCTGCTACGATGATGAAAATAGGCGAAAACCGACTGCTCGATCTGCTGTGGATTGCACTGCTGCTACTGACAGTTGGAGGGGGTTGGCTGGGTGAGTCCGCTGACCCAGGGGTTGGACTGGCACTATTTGTAGTCGCAACCATCGCTTTGAAAGGGCGGGTTGTGATCGACCACTTCATGGAGCTGAAAGCAGCCCATCCCACCATCCGTCGCCTGATGCGACTCTATTTTATCGTGGTTCCGCTGATGACTCTTTCAGTCTACCTGGCCCATCTCTTTAACCAATAGGGATTCTGCAAAAACCTGGTATTGATCCTGTTTGCACTCCAAGTAGACTCAAAATCAAGCATATACATCAATCAAACGACCTTCTCGAAGACTGTTTTGCTGAGGAGGTACCGCTTCTGGCTGTGGAACAGCTGCTGTACTCACTCTTTCAGAAGGTACTGTATCTGCTGCTTGCAGATGATCAATTGACTTTTCCTGCTGCGACACAGGCTCATGCTGTTGCTGTAACGGTGTTTGAGGCACATAACCGCCAATATTTCCGATATCCATCAGTACTGCTCCAGAAAATTGTTTGCCAAATAGTTGTCGTCATTGAAAACAGACCATCAACCATTGCAAAGAGATATACTTGGTGTTTTACAGAGTTTTCAGGCATAGATGCTGATAGGCGCATGCATGCTTGTGACAACATCAGAGGTTAATTGCTGATCCCTTGCAAGCTGTTTTTCAACCGCTTGTTGTTCTTGGGCCTGCTCAAATGAACTGTCTCTGGCTTGTACTCTCGATTGATACTGCTGAGCCATCGTTTGTACAAACGGATCATTACTGCCGTTGATTTCCATCGTGCGAGTCTTCAAATTTCAAAAGGTTAATAACTCGCAGCCCCGCTGCCATAGGTATCCTTTAGGCCGGTAGCTTTGCGTGCTTCTCTTTCGAAGAAGGTCGCCAATCAATTAGTTGCGTTAATAATATACACAAGATTATTAACTGCATCAAGTGCTTAATAACAATTTAATAATATACTGTCACTCCGCCTTCGGTCACATCACTCGCCATCTGCAATAAAATGCTGATTATAAAAGTTTTTTCTCATTTATAACTGACTGAATCCAGCTCTCTACATCTCAAGCCACGTACGCAAATCCGGTTGTGGATTGCCCTTCTTCTGCTGCTCATCGAGGTGTTGCCCTACCGCCTGTCGTGCCCTCTCCAGGTATCCTCTACTGAAATCAGTGCGGATTTTTTCAATAAAATAACCTGTTGCCTCTGAACTGATCGGGCTCGGATAACTCTCTCCTCGCATCATCGCCTCCAATGCATTCAGGTGGTCAACAGCGGAAGATTCCTGAATCCCTGCACGTTGCAATTCATCCAGTGCCTCATCTCGATAAATCTTCTTCAGCCAGAGCGCCTTGAACTGCTGATAAATCGGTTCTAATGCATTGTGCTTTGTAACCGGGTTTTCACTCGGCCGAGCGTGCTGAGGTTCCGGTATTTTTACTTGCAGCTCATTTTGCTGCTGCACGACCGAATCCAGCAGTTCCTGCCGCATCTTTTTTTCTGACTGCCTGGCTGTCACCACCTCTTCAAACTGCGCCACTGCATCCGCCACTTGTGGCCAGATGGTCACCGCACCATCGATCAGATCAAACACCTTGCCATGGTTCTTCTCTCCAATATTGCTCATTCCAAAGAAGTTACTATTGAAGTTTTTGATTCCCTCCTGATCTGCAAACTGCTCCATTCTGGATTTGGTAACCGGCTCAACGCCCTGGCGCTTCAGCTCAAGAAAGTGGGTCAGCAGACGCGCATTCACCTGCTCAGGATGATCTGCCCAGCGCAGCAATTTTCTCGACACTTTTCGAATCTCCAGATTCTCCAGCTGAACCTCAATCTGCCCTTTTCTCTTCCGTCGGTATCCCCCATTGTGGGCAATATTCTCCAGCTCGCTCACCTGAAGCATCACATCAACCGCCTGACGATAGAGCTCCTGATGGGATTGCTGTTGTGCAATCTGATAGACCAGATCTGCCATCATCTCATTAATTCGGTTGGTCTTTTCCAGTATATCACTCATATTTCAATTACTTATACTTACTTACAAGTTACTTATAAGTACTAATTCTAAAGTGCGTGTATTATTACGTCAAACCCAATCTGCTGTATTCAGTAAAAAAGGCCCACCTTATAGATGGGCCTTTTCGTTTCATACAGAGTAGAGCAGTTACTTAACCGTCACTGTTGATTTGCTCAATCAGGGCACTCAAAACCTGCTCTTCCTGGTCATGCTCTACCTGACAGGTGCCCGCCGCATTGTGACCGCCACCACCATATTTCAGCATCAACTCCCCCACATTGGTATTCGAACTACGGTCAAGAATCGACTTGCCGGTAGCAAACACCGTGTTCTGTTTCTTGAATCCCCACATCTGGTGGATGGAGATATTGCACTGCGGAAAGAGTGCATAAATGAGGAAACGGTTGGCGGCGTAGATGATCTCTTCTCCCTTCAGATTGAGCACCACCAGATTACCGTGGACGGTGGCACAATCCTGAATCTGTTGCTTTGCTTTCGCCTCATGCTCAAAGTAGAGATCAACCCGCTCCTTTACATCAGGTAGCGCGAGAATCTCATCAACACTGTGATTTCTACAGTAATCGATCAGCTCCATCATCAGGTCATAGTTGGAGAGGCGAAACTCCTGAAAACGGCCCAGTCCGGTACGAGCATCCATCAAGGTGTTGAGTAGCACCCAGCCAGCCGGTTTGAGAATCTCCTCTTCGGTGAATTGGGCAGAGTCGGCCTTGTCAACCGCTGTCATCATCTCCTCGGAGATATTGGGTAGTTTGTCTGCTCCACCATAATAGTCATAGACCACCCGTGCTGCCGAGGGGGCATTGGGGTCAATGATATGGTTCTCCATCTTCTCGTTGCGTACCGTCTCACTCTGATGGTGATCAAAGGCGAGATGGACGCCCGATACATAGGGCAGATTGGTGGTGATATCGTGCTCTGCCACCTCAACCGAACCATCTTGCATATCCTTTGGATGGACAAATTTGATCTCACTGATCAAATCCAGCTCTTTCAGGATTGCCGCGCAAACCAACCCATCAAAGTCGCTACGGGTAATCAGTCGATATTTTTTGCTCATTCCAACTTACTCCTGGTTCAACTCATCTCTCAACTGCTGGGTCACCGAAGCTGTCTCTGGACGTACGCCACGCCAGAGTGAAAACGATTCCGCCGCCTGCTCCACCAACATACCCAGACCATCCAGCACCTTGTCGGCACCGTACTCCGCAGCCCACTCCATGAACAGGGTCGGCTCGGCACTATACATCATGTCATAACAGGTGGCCCCCTCTGCCAGCAGATCGAATGGCAGAGAGGGCATTTTGCCCTGCAAACTGGCTGCAGTACCGTTGATCACCAGATCATAGTGCTGTCCATCCAACTCATCAAAGCCGCCGCCATCCACATTCCCATAATCAGCAAACAGCTCGGCCAGATCCTCGGCCCGCTCTGCAGTACGGTTGGTGATAGTCAGCTGTGACGGTTTGGCTGCCAATAGTGGCTCCAGTACACCACGTACCGCGCCTCCAGCCCCCAGTACCAGCACTTTCTTGTCCGCGATGGCTACACCATTATTCTCTGTCAAGTCACGAAAAAGGCCGACACCATCGGTATTTTCCCCAAAATAGCTGCCATCTTCTCTAATTTGTATCGTATTAACCGCACCGGCGAGTTCTGCACGAGCAGAACGCTCATCCGCCAGATCCCACGCCTCATGCTTGTAGGGAACGGTGATATTCAGTCCTTTCCCACCCATTTCACGAAAATTGGCTACTACTTCCGGAAAGGTGCCATGCTCTACCTTCAACTTGGTATAGAGGATATCCTGCTGCGTCTGCTGCGCAAACAGGGTGTGAATCTGCGGTGACTTACTGTGAGCGATGGGATTACCCACCACCATGTAACGGTCTGTCATCTACTTTCCCCAATTAACCTTTCAACCAACGGGCAACATCTTTTGCGTAATAGGTAAGGATGCCATCAGCCCCTGCACGTTTACAGCCCAGTAGCGCCTCCAACACCACCGCCTGCTCATTCAACCACCCCTTCATTGCCGCCGCCTTCAACATGCTGTACTCACCACTCACATGGTAGACAAAGGTGGG
>CAYQFH010000127.1:0-4570 GCA_964416755.1 uncultured Piscirickettsiaceae bacterium
ACCGCCGACCCCCTGCATGCCATGCAGGTGCTCTCCCAGCTGAGCTATAGCCCCGATACAACGAGGCGCGTATTATAGGGTTTCACCTATAGGGTAGCAACCCTTTTATGCAGAAGATTAGACGCTATCCGTTGGCCTCTACACGCTGCTGTATGTACTCCAGCGCCATGTCGATACGCTGCAGAGTACGCTCACGCCCAACCAGCTCCAGAGTAATATCGATGGGTGGAGAGATCCCTGCCCCGGCCACTGCCACACGTAGCGGCTGAGCCACTTTACCGAGCTTCAACTCAAGCTCTTCCGCAGTCTGTTTGACCAGTTCATGAATCGGCTCCGCTTCCCATGCCTTTAGTGCAGCCAACCCCTCTTTCAGTTGGGTCAATGGTTCTTGAGCGGCTGCTTTCAGATTCTTCTTCGCCGCCTTCTCCTCAAATTCAGCGAAGTCCTTGTAGAAGAAGACACTGTTATCGGCCATCTCTACCAAGGTCTTGGCACGCTCCTGCTGTGACTCCACCACCTTGAGGATATCTGGTCCTTCAGAGGGATCGATATCACGTTCACCCAGATGCCAGCTCAGATGACGTGCAACATGCTCCGGACTACTACTCTTGATGTAGTGCTGGTTGAGCCATAACAGTTTTTCAGGATTGAAGGTAGAAGCAGAGTGGTTGACGCTCTCCACCTCAAACAACTCCACCATTTCGTCGATGGAGAAGATCTCCTGGTCCCCATGCGACCAGCCGAGACGTACCAGATAGTTGAGCAGCGCCTCCGGCATGTAGCCCTCATCACGGTACTGCATGACGCTGACCGCACCGTGGCGTTTGGAGAGGCGGCTACCATCCGAACCAAGAATCATCGGCAGATGGGCGTACTTGGGCAATTCGGCACCCAATGCTTTCAGAATGTTGATCTGGCGTGGGGTATTATTGAGATGATCATCACCACGGATCACATGGGTGAGCCCCATATCGAGATCATCCACCACCACAGTGAGGTTGTAGGTGGGAGTGCCATCGGAGCGGGCGATGATCAGATCATCCAGCTCGCTGTTCTGGAAGGCCACCTTACCACGCACGATGTCGTCCACAATCACCGCCCCATCGGTCGGGTTCTTAAAACGGATTACCGGCTCCACCCCATCGCGCGGTTCGGTACGACTGCGGCAGAAGCCAGTGTAACGCGGCTTCTCCTTGCGCGCGCGCTGTCCCTCGCGCATCTCATCCAGTTCCTCCTTGCTACAGTAGCAGTAGTAGGCGTCGCCCTGATCAAGCAACTGCTGAATCACGGTCTTGTAGCGGCCAAAACGGTGAGTCTGGTAGAACGGCCCCTGATCATACTCCAGCCCAAGCCAGCTCATCCCCTCAAGAATCGCATTGACTGACTCTTCAGTTGAACGCTCACGGTCAGTATCCTCAATACGGAGGATGAAATTACCACCATGTTTGCGAGCATAGAGCCAGGAGAAGAGTGCAGTACGGGCACCACCGACATGGAGATATCCAGTGGGGCTAGGAGCAAAACGGGTCGTCAGTTTCATAGGAGTTTCAAATAATAAGGTGCTAGAAAAAACCTGCGGATTATATACTATCGACACAACAGAATTGGATTGAGAAATTTCGACCGAGCCAACCATAAGCCAATTATGAGCCAGCCATGAACAGAAAAATCACCATCGTCGAAGATGACCCGGATCAGCGCGAGAACTACACCGATGCACTGCGTCGTCAGGGCTATGAGATCACTGCCTACGCCAATAAAGCCGATGCGCTGGCCGGCTTTGAGGAGGATCTGCCCGACCTTGCCATTCTCGATGTGATGCTAGGGGAGAACCACGATGCCGGTTTCGAGATCTGTACCGAGCTGCACAAGAAGCATCCCAATATCCCAGTGATCTTTCTCACTGCCCGCGACAGCGAGATGGATCGGGTCGAGGGGCTGAGTCTGGAGGCATGGGACTACCTGATCAAACCAATCACACTCGACTACCTGATTGTACGGGTCTCTTCGCTGTTCCGTATCGAGGAGCGGTTAACCCACAATAGCGTGGAACAGAGTGACGATACTCATGGCGACCTCACCCTGAACGAGACCGCCCTCTCCGTCCACTGGAAGGGAAAACCGGTAGAACTGACTCTGACCGAATTCTGGCTCGTAGAAGCACTGGCACAATCCCCCGGCGAGGCCTTCAGTTATGAGTCGCTGATGCCGGTGACCCGCCAGACCATTGTCGAGAAGAACACCATCAACGGTCATATCCGCCGCATCCGTATCAAGTTCAAACGCATTGATCCAGAGTTCAACTGCATCCGCAATGTATTCGGGGTGGGATACCGTTGGGACTGCTGACCCATAATCTCCAAGAGCGGCTACGACGCTGGGGAGGCATCCGCAACAAGCTGATCTTTGCCATCATCCTCTTCCTGCTGATCCCGATCATGGGGTACAAGATGCTGCAGGAGATGAATCAGTTCCTGCTACGCGGACAGGAGAATGCACTGTCGATGGCCTCACAGGCGGTGGCTACGGTACTGCACAACAATCCGGAACTGTTCAACCCGCAGACCGGCATCCCTCACCAACTCAGTAGTGAGCGCGACCTCTACGTCCATGAGATGAAAGAGCCACCCGACTTTGATAATCCAAACTATGTGGAGTGGAATGAGATCCTCGAGCGCTCCATCGAGTATGGCGAACCCCACATCCTGCAGGGCGGAAAACAGTACCAATCCGGCGACCTCTCTTTCCAACATTTGATGGGGATCTCCTCTGACAGCCGTTACATCTATGCACTGTTCCGAGTAACGGATAACACTACCCTGTTCCGTCGCCACAAGGGATTGCGCGTCGACAGTGGCGACCATCTACGCATCCATCTACAACACAAGAACCGCTCTCCCCGCAACTATCTGGCAACGGCGTATGAGCCCGGACTGATGAGCATCTATCGCATGGACAGTGAATGGAAAAAGCCGAAGAGTGGACGGCATGAACGCATTTTTACCGCATCCATGCACCCCAATGCCACAGGCTACACCATCGAACTGAAGATCCCCCGCAAGCTGATTCGTGAAGAGACCGCCCTCTCCTTCTCCATCGTCGATATCGACGATCCGGAAGATCGCACAGTCAACATGGAGGTGGGCACCTTCAAAGAGCATACTGCCGAATCACTTAACCGTGTCTATCTACCCGCCCCCTCCATGGAGCGGATGATCCACGCAATTGACCTGCCTGATGCCCGCTTTTCGATCACTGATCAACATCGTCGCGTTGTTGCAACTGCCGGCACACTGCTAACCACCATCAGTCGCAAGGATGAGCGCAACCCAATCACTGCTCCGCTGTTTGATTGGATCTTCGGTACACCGATCCAGCAGTTTGATGAACCAATCCGTGACACCCGCGAATTTGCCTGGGAGGCGATCGACCAGGCACTGCGCACTGGACAGGAGCAGCGACTGATCCGCCCCTCCTACGATGGGCAAGCCGATGTGATCACTGTGATCTATCCCATCCACGGTGAGGAGGGAGAGCTGGGTGTAGTCGTAGCCGAACAGAGCAATCTGCGCATCCTCTCCGAACTGCGTATCACGTTGGAAAATGTGATCGGTACAACGCTTGTGCTAATTCTGGTCGCCTCCACCATCCTCTTCACCATCGCCACCCGGCTAGCACTACGACTGCATCGACTTAAGCAGGAGACCTCGGAAGCCATTGATGAAGGGGGACGCATCATCAGCGACACTATCCAGACCGAGCAACACACTCTGGATGAGCTGGGTGACCTCTCCCGCAGCATCTCTGCAATGCTCAACCGCATCTCCCGCTACAACCACTATCTGGAGCGGATGCCACGTATGTTGAAACATGAGATCCTCAACCCGCTCAACATCGTCTCCACCTCGCTGGAACATCTGGAGCAGGAGATTCCGGAGAGTGAGCTGAGCCAGAAATATCTCAGCAAAAGCCGACGCGGCGTGGGACGTCTCGGTTCAATGGTGCAGAGCTTGGCTGAGGCTTCCAGCCTGGAGGAGGCACTGGCACCCGACAGTGAAGAGCCCTTTGATCTCTACGAACTGTTGGAAGAGTATCTCGACAACTACCAGAATACCCACACCCTGCAGCTATTCAATATTGCGCTGCCGGAAGAGGAGATCCCGCTGGAGGGGTGGCCCTATGCCATTGAACAGATGCTCGACAACCTGCTCAACAATGCAGTCGACTACAGTGATCCGGGCTGCTCGATTGATGTGGTTATCAATCGCACCGAAGAGGAGGTAGAGATCCGCATTCTCAACGAGGGTCCAGCGATTGACCGTGAGATTCGCGATACCCTGTTCGAGTCGATGGTCTCTTCACGCAAGGAGAGTAACCCGGAGCGCCCCCACCTGGGGCTGGGACTCTATATCGTGCGACTGGTAGCCACACATCATGGCGGCAGTGTGATGGCACACAATCGGGAAGATGTGGAAGGGAGCTGTTTTACGGTGACGCTACCGCTGAAGCCACAAGCTGAAAACTGAAAACTGAAAACTGAAAACTGAAAACTGAAAACTGAAAACTGAAA
>CAYQFH010000127.1:4670-6658 GCA_964416755.1 uncultured Piscirickettsiaceae bacterium
AAAACTGAAAACTGAAAACTGAAAAC
Organism: uncultured Piscirickettsiaceae bacterium; assembly: GCA_964416755.1. GTDB lineage: Bacteria > Pseudomonadota > Gammaproteobacteria > Thiopontia. Next base: position 4,697 of record CAYQFH010000127.1, read on the forward strand.
TGAAAACTGAAAACTGAAAACTGAAAACTGAAAACTACAAGAGCATAGACTCTGTAACTCTCAGCTTGAGGCTTGTAGCTTACAACATACCCCTCACTCTCCCGGCTTGAAGACAAACCGGGGCTTCAGCCACAGCACCAGCAGCGGCAAAATAGTCAATGCAGTAATCACATCCAGAATCAGTGCCTCACCAATATAGAGGCTGACCGACCAGGTGTTGGCCAACTCGGTATTCATCAACGGTATGAAGCTGCCGAGCAGTACCACCACCGAGACGATCACTGCGGAGCCGGTGGTACTCAATGTATTCTGCAAAGACTGCTGCCAGTCACCTGCTGTGGCACGCATCTCCTCACGCAGTCGCGAAACCATGTAGATACCGTAGTCGACCCCCAACCCCATCGCAATACTGAGCGCCACCTGCACATGGAAGGCGAGATTGGCAGACCACTCTTTGATCTCGGTCATGTAGCCCCCCAGACCGTACTGCGAGAAGAGCGTAACAAACAGCATCACCACCAAAATCCCTGCAATCGCCAACGAGCGGAACATCAGTGCTGCAATGAGGAAAATTGCCAGTGCCGTGGTCAATGGGCTCTTCAACCACTCATTCATCGCCACCACACGGGTCGCCTCGGTTGCACCGAGAAACCCACCCACTGCTGGTTCTGTGATTGCAGGATCACCCTCAATCCGAGTGATATGACGATACCCTGCCTCACCGGGTGTACCGACATGGATATCAACCGCCTCACCATTACGGAAACCAATCTTCAGCTTGTCAAAGCCGGGCTGGTTTTCATGCTCTACCAGGAAACGCTGGATATCCTCGGTCACCACATGGGTTGCAATCGGGTCCATGGTATTAACAAAGCCCATCACAATCCCTTCATCCCAGGTTTCAGTATTAACGAAAGAGTCGAGGTCACCGGCACCGGTATTCGCCTCCAACAGTCCGTTATAGGTCTGCACCATATCATCCGGGCTGGGGACATACTCGGGATCCTCCTCATCCTTGTAGGCATACCAGTTATTCGGATCAGTCATGTGCTGCTCCGTTGGAATGTCATAGAGGTTAAGGTTGTCGGTCGGCTTGCCACCATCCGGGGTCGCCATGATCATGTTGACCGTCTTCACGAACTGGACGTAGGAGCCGGTATAGCCGATATACTGATGACCACGCATCCACTCCTCCAGCTCATTCAGTGCCGCCAGTACCGAAGCATCATTGAAGATCCCCTGCACCGGATCTTCGTCCGCGTCATAACAGATCTCCGGCCCCTGCAGACGATCCCCATCATCGTTATAGGCATCTCCACCACACTCCGGCAGCAGTGGTTTCTTTGAACGGATCGGGATATTGACAGAGATCACCCCTGGCATGATATTTCCTAATCGCTCCAATTCGTGAATAGCCGCCACATTGGAGGGCTTGCCATCCACTATCACCTCCTCCTCACCCATCAGGCTACCGAGCATGAAGTGATCCTTGAAGGCAGCGCGGGAGTAGTTGATCCCCTTCTCCACACCCGGCATCCAGTCCTCCTCCTTCTGGATACGAGCCTGCTCAGGCGTTGGATTGGTTGCACCCATCGCCTCAATGCCCTCACCGAGCTTGGCGTACTGTGCAGAGACCACCATCACCCCGGCGATCAGTGCAACCGGAATCCACTTGCCTGGCCCAGCTAACAAGGCTGCAAGACGACGTCCCATGATCAACTCCCAGGCACGCTCATCACCGCACTCCTCCTGCTTCGGTGTGAAGGTGATCAGCAACAGTGGAATCAGTGTGGTAGTAGTCAACAATAGCGTTGCCATACCGAACATGCCGAAGTAGGCATAGGCCTTGTAGAAGGAGATATCGATAAACGACAGCGTAAAGAAGCCCACCATATCGGTGATGATCGATAGTGTCGCCGGCACAATCGTATGACCAATCGCCACCTCTGCCGCCTCTTCCGG
>CAYQFH010000128.1:0-6590 GCA_964416755.1 uncultured Piscirickettsiaceae bacterium
TTCTTGCAATATTTTAACAGCGCTTCGTAGCTGGTGAAGTGGCGTTTGAAGTGTTTCTCAGCCGGTTCGTCATATTCACACCAGTCGTTTTCATACTCACGGCAGATGGTGGGGCGCACATCATAGATACCACAGCGCCCATCTGCTTGCAGAAATTGACAGTGGTTGTTGATGAGCAGAAACCAGCCATCCTCATCCTGGTAAATTTCCACGTCTCGATGAGCGATCTGCCAGAGCAGGGTGTGGAAATCATCCTTGCTGCGCGGGGTATCAATCTGTTGAGTAAAATAGCTACAGCATTTGGTACCCTTACAGAAGCTGCACTTGTTCTCAGTGGTGATTTTGGATTTGCTCATGGCCGGAGCAGTGCATCGGTTTTGGCGGCCATGATGAAGTCGTTGCGGTGCAGTCCTCCAATCTTGTGGCTCCACCAGGTGACCGTCACCTTACCCCACTCGGTCAGGAGTGCAGGGTGATGTCCAGCAGTTTCAGCCAGTTCACCGACCTGTTGGGTAAAGGCGAGTGCATCGACAAAATTGTCGAAGGAGTAGCTGCGTTCCAGCTGCAGAATTTCGTTACGGGTCTCGAAGTTCCACTCCGGGACAGAGTGAACCAGTTCGGCCATCTCCTCATCGGATACCTTGGGGGCACCAGCCCGACATGCTTCGCACTGTTCTTCAGAGAGGTTGCTCATAATAGTCTACTTTTTTACTATGATTTTATGGGGAATGGGGAATAATAGTGTAGAACAGTAATCAATAACTGGGATGGGCTGCAACTGGTTCATCACTATTTAATAACAGATTGAGTGTGAGGAGTTTGGATGAATCGTTTTGGACTGGGATTGTTGTTGGTTGCCCTGAATGGTGTGGTACAGGCGGAGAAGGTGGTGCGTGACTATCCACTGGATCGGGTTGCCGAAAATAGCTGGGTGATCCACGGCCCCAAAGCTTTCCCCACTGTGGAGAACCAGGGCTTTATGAATAATCCGGGTGTGGTGTTGACCAGTGCAGGCGTAGTGGTAGTTGATCCCGGTTCCAGCCTCTATTCAGGAGAGATGGTGTTGCGAATGGTCAGGAAGATGACCGATGCTCCGGTTGTGGCAACCTTCAATACCCATGTGCATGGCGACCATTGGCTGGGTAATGATGCGATCCATGCAGCCTATCCGGATGCTCCGATCTATGCGCATCCGGAGATGATTCGTGATGCCAAAGGAGGAGAGGGCGAGCGTTGGAACAGTGATATGGCACGGATGACCGAAGGGTTTACTGAGGGGACGAAGGTGGTTTATCCCACGCAGGCGTTGAACCATGGAGATGAGATCAAGATAGGGGATAAGACCTTCCGTATGCATCACTATGGCACTTCACACAGCAAGACTGATCTGATGATTGAGGTGGTGGAGGATGGGGTGGTCTTTCTGGGGGACAATGTGATGGCAGAACGTTTTGGTGGTATGCGCAGCGGCACCTTCCAGGGCAATATCAATGCGCTCAACAGAGTTCTGGAGAGTAGAGCCAAAACCTGGGTTCCCGGGCATGGCCCAACGGGTGATGCCTCTGTTGTGACTCATTATCGAAACTATCTAAAAACAGTTTATGAGGCAGCTCGATTTGCCTTCAATGAGGATATGGATAGCTCTGAGGCAAAGGTGGTTGCAGAAGAGCGTACAACTGCTTACAAGGGATGGGTAGGATATGACTATGAGTTGGGGCGTCATGCCAACCAAGCCTATCTGGAGGTGGAGGCATCTGAGTTCTAGCACTGGAGATGGTGATAGAATCCGTTGATGGATTCTGATCAACATAGTTTTACTGAAGCGGAGCGCGAGGCGGTCTACAAGGCCATTTTCAACCGTCGTGATGTGCGTAGTGAATTTCTCGACCGCCAGATTCCGGATGCAGTATTGCAGCGCATCCTCAATGCAGCTCACCATGCTCCATCGGTCGGCTTTATGCAGCCGTGGGATTTTCTGCTGATTCGTGATCTGGAGCGACGCAAGCAGATTCACCAGCTCTTTCTTCAGGCCAATGCCGAAGCAGCTCAACTCTTCTCAGGCGAACGGCAGGCACAGTACCGCTCTCTTAAACTGGAAGGGATTCTGGAGGCACCGCTCAATGTGCTGATCACTTGTGATCGCTCTCGAACTGGGCCAGTGGTGCTGGGGCGTACCCACATGAAGTCGATGGATCTCTATAGCAGCGTCTGTGCCGTGCAAAATTTCTGGTTGGCAGCGCGTAGTGAAGGGGTCGGTGTGGGCTGGGTTAGTATCATTGATCCGGATGCACTGGTACAGACATTACAACTGCCGGAAGCGGTTGAGCCGATCGCCTATCTCTGTGTTGGCTACGTCTCACAGTTTCATGAGAAACCGGAGTTGGAGAAGAAGGGGTGGTTGCCCCGGGTGCCACTGGAGCAGGTAGTCCATGCCGAACAGTGGGGGCGGCGAGGGAAATTGGAGAGTTGATGGCTATCAATGCTTTTGTACTCTTTTCCCGGTATTCTCCTGCCACCCTGTTTGAGAGGATCTTGCGATGAGCAACCAGAGTCCGTTCGATTTGGCCAATGAAGAGGCATGGAAGCGCTGGCGTGACCAGAAGCTGGAACGTGCGGTTACATCAATCAATCAGTTGTTGGTGGAGATTGATGATCCGCGTACCATCAGCAATAGTGAACATGAGGCGGTGCTGGAGCGCTGTCGCCACTCCAATATGGCGATCTATATCAGTCCGCTGCTGGAGGAGGGGACCCATATCCCGCGTGCAGTGGGGATGCGTTTTGGCCTGAATAACATCAACCACAACCGCGGTGCTGAAGAGGATGCAGTGACTGCATTGACGGTGCAGGATGATCAGCTCCACGCCCCTTATATTCCCTACTCCAACCGGGAAATCCACTGGCATACCGATGGCTACTACAACCGTCTCGACTTGCAGAACTATGCACTGTTGTTGCACTGTGTGCGGCCTGCACTGCAGGGAGGAGAGAGTGGTTTGATGGACCATGAGATGGCCTATCTGTTGATGCGTGAATCCCGCCCGGAGCTGGTGGCTGCGTTGATGCAGGAGGATGCGATGGTTATTCCCGGCCACAGTGTGAATGGTGAGGCGCTACGCCCGGAGCGTGCCGGTCCGGTCTTTATGGTGACGGCTGAGGGCAAGCTCCATATGCGCTACACCATGCGCAAGCGTAATATTGTCTGGAGTAGTGATCCGCTGGTACAGGAGGCGGTGGCCTGGATGGAACAGTTGCTGAAGAGTGACTCTGAATACATCCTCCACGGAACGCTGCAATCCGGTTGGGGATTGATCGCGAACAACGTACTGCATGACCGCAGTGCCTTTGAGGATGGGGATGATCCATCTCAAAACCGACTGCTCTATCGGGCGCGCTATTACGACCGTATTCACTGTACCTAATCAAGTTAGATTACGCTTGGTGTAGCTGCAGCAGCGATTCTCCGTACTCTGCCAGAGACTGGAGTACCTGTAGTTTCTCTGGGTTGTTGGCATGCTCCTGTGCCAGTGTAAGGATCTCGGTCTGGAACTGTTCGTAGTGAATGGAGCTGCCGGCCTCTTTGTCGAGAATACGGTGCTGGCAGAATCGTTGCCAGCGTAGCCGCTCTTCCTCGTTGAGCGCCTCTGGCCAGTTGCGGGCGCGGTAACGGAATAGCATCTGTTCCAGTCGGGGGTCTTGGAAGTGGAATGTCTCTCTGCCCAGCTCTTCGGGGGTGTGGCTGTGCACACGGTGCATCTGCTGTTTGTCTGGTTGATCAAAAAAGCCGCTGTAGATCATCCGGTCCGGGTCGCTCTCTTCAGCGAAGGTGTGGTTGCGGTGCGCCTCGACTACCGTGGCAGAGAAACTAGGGGTATTTTTTAACATCTCTGCATGTTGTAGCTGCGCTGGGAGATCAATTTCCAGTCGCTCTTGTGAGGCGGCATCCAGTGTGTTGAGTGGAGCCAATACCGGGCACTTGTTGAGGTGAACGGTTTTTAGTGGAACACGACTGACCCCTTCGGGTAGATCTTCGTTGCGAGTGAAGAGGCGGAGGCAAATCTCTTTGGCCTCCAGGTTGAGGAAAGGGGTTGGGTCCTGATGCAGATCGTAGACAATAATGCCGTTACTGTTGGTTGGGTGTCTTGCCACCGGAATCACAATTGCCAGATTGGAACGCTCCGAGGGAATCATCGAAGAGACATGCAGCAGTGGAGTGGGGTTACCCGGATTGAGCAAGGTTGCTGCACTCTTTTTGTCTCTGTGATGAAGTACAAACTGATAGAGCTTGGGTTGGCGCTCCTTTACCAGTCTGGCCATGGCGATGGTGGCGTGGACATCAGCTAGTGCATCGTGAGCCATGCCGTGATCTATACCGTTGGCGGCGGTGAGATGTTCCAGCTTCATGCTGGGTTTGTCATCTTCATAAAAGGGCCACTCAATTCCTTGCGGTCGGAGAGCGCGGGTCAGGCGCAGCAGGTCGATGATGTCCCATCGTGAATTGCCATTTTTCCACTCCCGCTCATAGGGATCATAGAGATTGCGATAGAGGGTGTTGCGGGTTACCTCATCGTCGAAGCGCAATGTGTTGTAACCCACACCACAGGTACCGGGGAGGGCCAACTCCTCCATGATCTGCTGAATGAATTCCACTTCGGGTACCCCGTTGCTCAGCGCCTCCTGCGGTGTGATTCCGGTGACCATGCAGGCGGCGGGTTGGGGCAGGTAGTCGGTAGCAGGACGGCAGTAGACCATGAGTGGTTCACCAATTGGATTCAGATCGTTGTCGGTGCGGATTCCGGCAAATTGAACAGGTCGGTCACTGCGTGGGTCGGCACCAAAGGTTTCGTAGTCGTGCCAGTAGAAAGTGAAATTAGACATTGATTTTGTAAGGTTATTGTGAGGATCGTGATACCTTCAATAATACCTGACTTTTTTTGTAACCCATTGGGGTTATTGGAATTTCTTGTAATTTAGCGATTGACGATGTAATATGCGCCGTCGATTGCAACCCATCATTCTATTCCGTTCAGTTTTACGAAATCGTTGATGCAAGGCAATTGTAGTGGTTGGTGGTGCAGAAATTCACAGCAAATAAGTGGTGACTGTGCCTTTTATCAAAATTTTTCATGATCCCTTAGGGAGGTTTTTCGTGGAAGCAGCAGAAAAGTATGACTTTAGTGCCGTTCGATGGTTCTCCGTCGCAGCGGTCGTCTATCTGGTTGTAGGTACCCTCGTCGGTGTCTACATTGCAGCGGAGTTGGCATGGCCTGCATTGAATCTGGACTTGCCATATACGACATTTGGTCGTCTCCGTCCTCTCCATACCAATGCGGTTATCTTTGCATTTGGTGGTTCGGTGCTGATGGCTACCGGTTTCTATACCGTACAACGCACCTGTGGTGTTCGTATCTGGAGTCCGGGCATGGCCTGGTTTACCTTCTGGGGCTGGAACCTGATCATCGTCTCTGCAGTAATTACACTGCCACTGGGTCTTACATCCGGTAAAGAGTACGCTGAGCTGGAGTGGCCGATCGATCTGGCAATTGCCGTCGTCTGGCTGAGCTTCTTCATCAATTTCGTGATGACCATGGTCAACAAGAAGACTTCCCACATCTACGTATCCAACTGGTTCTTCCTCGGCATGTTGGTGATGATCACCTATCTGCACGTGGTCAACAGCCTCGCAATCCCGGTGAGCCTGTTCAAGTCCTACTCACTGTTCTCCGGTGTGCAGGATGCGATGATTCAGTGGTGGTGGGGTCATAATGCAGTAGGTTTCTACCTGACTGCTGGATTCCTCGGAATCATGTACTACTTTGTACCGAAGCAGGCGAACCGTCCGGTCTACTCCTACCGTCTCTCTGTGATCCACTTCTGGGCACTGATGTTCGGTTATGTATGGCTGGGTGCTCACCACCTGCAGTACACTGCGCTGCCTGACTGGACCGGTTCTCTCGGTGCTGCGGTATCGCTGGCGATGATCATCCCATCCTGGGGTGGTGCGGTAAACGGAATGATGACGCTGTCCGGTGCATGGGACAAGCTGCGTGATGATTACATTCTGCGCTTCCTCATCGTTTCTCTCGCTTTCTATGCAATGTCTACTTTCGAAGGTCCGGTAATGTCTGTGAAGACTGTGAATGCACTCTCTCACTACACCGATTGGACTGTTGGCCACGTACACTCCGGTGCATTGGGTTGGGTAGCAATGGTCGGTGCAGGAGCGCTGTATCATCTGGTTGAGAAGCTGTGGAACACTCGCATGTACTCGGCTGGTATGGTTAATCTGCACTTCTGGCTGGCTACCATTGGTACGGTGATCTACATCACGGCGATGTGGGTGTCCGGTATCATGCAGGGTCTGATGTGGCGTGACTATGATGAGTACGGCACGCTCAGCTACACCTTTGCAGAATCTGTGGCGGCAATGGTGCCTTACTACAAGATGCGTACAATTGGTGGCCTGATCTTCTGGCTTGGGGGCGTTGTCATGCTGTACAACGTGGTGATGACTGTGGCGACCGCTAAAGAGCGCCAGGCTTAATCAAGGGAGAAGAAACAATGGCTGATAAGATTTATTCAACCAAACT
>CAYQFH010000129.1:0-6487 GCA_964416755.1 uncultured Piscirickettsiaceae bacterium
GTATCGAGGGTTCGAATCCCTCTCTCTCCGCCACTTTATTATTCTGTAGTTTCCCCGCTCAAAACTGGCCATGCAGCTCTCAAATAGAGAATCATCGACCAGAGTGTCAACAACATCGCCACATAGAGCAACACCATCCCCACCACCGAAGTTGGGAACTCACTGATCGGTTCACGGTATAGCAGCAGCAGAATGGCCACCATCTGCGCACTGGTTTTGATTTTACCGATCATGGAGACTGCCACATTGGTGCGGCTACCCATCTCTGCCATCCATTCACGCAGTGCGGAGATGGCAATTTCACGGCCGATGATCACAATCGCAGGGATCACCACGATGATCTCAGGTTGATCACTCACCAGCAGCAGCAATGCCGCTGCAACCATCAACTTATCTGCAACTGGATCCAGAAACGCGCCAAACGGAGAGGTTTGATCCCATTTCCGTGCCAAGTACCCATCCAACCAGTCCGTCAGTGCCGCCAGCACAAAGATCAAGGCTGCAGCCGTTCTCCCCCACTCCAGCGGCAGATAAAAGGCGACAACAAAGAAGGGGATCAGGACAATCCGCAGCAGGGTAAGAATGGTCGGCAGGTTCAGTTGCATAACAGATCAGATACTACAGCAGTTCCGGTAAAAGCCAACCTCTACTCATGAAATCGATCATAGATCCGCTGTGCAATCTCTCGATTGATACCTGGAACCACCACCAAATCTTCCACGCCTGCACGTGCCACCTCCTGCAGCCCACCAAAGTGACTCAACAGCTGTTGACGCCGTTTTGGTCCAACACCGGCAATCCCCTCCAGCGGCGAACTTCTGCGTTTTTTTGCGCGGCGTTGACGGTGACCCGTAATAGCAAAACGGTGCGCTTCATCCCGGATCTGCTGGATCAATAAGAGTGCCGGTGAATCGGCAGGCAGGTTCTGTGCAGGCTTCCCATCAAGAAAGAGCTTCTCCTGCCCCTCTTTGCGATCCGGCCCTTTGGCCACACCGAGGATCTGCACCCCCTCCACCTGAAGCTCTTCCAGTACATCATGTGCCTGAGCACATTGACCAGGACCACCATCGATCAACAGCAGATCGGGCATCTTCCCCTCCCCCTTCTTCAGCCGGATATAGCGTCGCTCCAGCGCCTGTCGCATTGCAGCATAGTCATCACCACCGGTGATCTCTTCAATATTGAAACGACGATAGTCCGACTTCAACGCTGCACCATCCTCAAACACCACACAGGAGGCAACCGTCTCCTCTCCCATGGTATGGCTGATATCAAAACACTCCATCCGCTGTGGTAACTGATCCAGCTTGAGTGCATCTTGTAGCGCTTCTACTCTAGCTACCGCACTGGCCGCATGAGAGAGGCGACTATTGAGCGCCAGCTCCGCATTCTCCTGCGCCATCTTCATCCAGCGGGCACGATCACCACGTAGTTGATGGCGAATGGCCACCTTATGACCACTCTGCTCTGTAAACACCTCCTGCAGCAGCGCCTGCTGCTCCGGTGCACAGCTCACCAGAATCTCATTGGGTGGCTGATGGTCAAGGTAGTGTTGTGCCAGAAAGGCGTAGAGCACCTCCGCTGCACTCTGCCCCTGCACATTCTTCGGGAAGTAACTACGACTACCCAGATTCTGCCCATGGCGAAAGTTGAAGAGCTGAATCGATGCACTTCCGCTCTGCAGCGCGATCGCCACCACATCCAGATTACCCCGTTCACCACTGATGTACTGTTTCTCCTGTATTCGACGCAGACTGGAGATCTGATCTCGCAACCGTGCCGCCTCTTCATACCGCAGCTCACTCGCCGCCTGTCCCATCTTCTCCACCAGCTCTTCAATCACCTCACCACTCTTGCCTTCAAGAAAGAGCACTGCATGACGAACATCTTCACCGTAACGCTCCGGCGACACCAGATCGACACAGGGTGCGGCACAGCGCTCGATCTGGTGCTGCAGACAGGGGCGGGAGCGGTTGCGGAAGAATCCCTCTTCACACTGGCGCACCGGAAACAGCTTCTGCATCAGACGCAGACTTTCTCGCACTGCACCGGCACTGGGATAGGGGCCGAAGTAGCGCCCCTTTCCCTTGCGTGCCCCACGATGAAAACCGAGTCGTGGGAATTTCTGGTTCGCCGAGAGGTAGATGTAGGGGTAGCTCTTGTCATCACGCAACAGGATGTTATAGCGTGGACGATGTTTCTTGATCAGGTTACTCTCAAGAATCAGCGCCTCATTCTCAGTGTGTGTAGTGATCACTTCCACTTGTGCGACATGAGACATTAACGCCGCCGTCTTCGGTGCCAATCCACTCTTGCGAAAATAGCTAGCGACCCGCTTCTTTAGATTACGTGCCTTCCCCACATAGAGAATTTCCCCGGAGGCACTGAGCATTTGATAGACACCGGGCTTGGTGGTTTCTGGAGGAGACGGTTGCTGCATAGCGGAGGATGGTATCATGCACTACCATGAGCACCGCAGATCATGATATTGCCAGAGAGAGCCTGAAGCGACTGCACCAGATTGTGGATACAACCACACCCGTAGAGAAGGAGAAGGTAAGACGCTCACTACGCCCACGCCATGAACCGAAAGAGCTATTGGACGAAGCCAGTCTGCCACCGCAGAGGAATCGCTACCCAAAGGGTAAACGCCCCACCTTCTTCCTCTCGCGCGGTGAACAGAGCAGTCAGCTGCTGAAACGGGCCGCTTGGCTGAAGCAGCTGAATGAACGGGTAATGAGCCGTCTGGGCATGCCCTACTCGTCCCACTTGCGACTCAGCTCCATCACCCCTAAAGGGGTTGCCGTGGTACATGCAGACTCTCCCGCCTGGGTACAGAAGGGGCGTTTCCTGCAACAGAATCTGCTGGATCTACTCCATATGGAGGGGGCTCCAGAGGTGAAACAGGTCAAGCTCAAGGTACGCTTCCGTAATAAACCACCACCTCTGTCACCCACCCAAGCCAAATTGCCTTCAGTACAGTTTGCCCAACAACTGGGGGACAAAGCCAACAAACATGCCGATCCATTGGGGCAATCACTAAAACGGCTCTCCAATACCTTGTTGCGCAAACAATCGACTGGACAGTGAAAGGCTGGCATCAACTTCTCCTGTTCCTGGCCGTTTTTACTGTGCTCAGCAGCTGGCTCAAGAGTGATATGGCCAGTGGTACAGCACCAGCACTCACCGGAGTGACAATCGCTGGAAAACCATTCTCTCTGCAAACACCACGCACAGAACCACTGCTGATCCACTTCTGGGCCAGCTGGTGCCCGGTCTGCAAGCTGGAGCAGGAGAGCATCGAGGCCATTGCCGAAGATCACACTGTTATCACCATCGCAATGCAGTCCGGTTCAACACTAGAGGTAGAGCACCACATGGAGGAGCAGCAGATGATGGCTGCAACCCTGGTTGATGAAGATGGAATACTCTCTCAACAGTTCGGAGTGACTGCAGTACCCGCCACCTTTATCCTCTCCCCAGACAATCAGATCCGCTTTGTCGAACGTGGCTTCACTACAGAGCTCGGACTACGTATCCGAATCTGGCTCACAGAGCTACTCTATTCACGTTAAAATACTCCACTTTTATCACAAGGGAATCTCTTCCCTTCAGACCAAGGAAGTACCATGTCTCAAGCAGCCGATGGCAATACCGTCAAGATCCACTACACCGGAACCCTGGAGGATGGATCACAATTTGACTCTTCCGAGGGACGCGAACCATTGGAGTTCACCATCGGCAGCGGCCAGGTCATCGTCGGCTTCGACAATGCCTGCCGTGGCATGATCGTTGGTGACAAAAAGACCGTCACCTTGCCTCCGGATGAGGCCTATGGCGAACACAATCCGGAAATGGTCGCAGAGGTAGAGCGTTCCATGATGCCAGACGATCTGGAACCAGAAATCGGCATGCCGATGCACGCTCAGGGACCAAACGGCGAAATGCTCAACTTTGTCATCATCGACTTCAATGATGAGACGGTCACGGTGGATGGCAATGCACCACTGGCCGGCAAGGCACTCACCTTTGAGATCGAGATGGTGGAGATTGCTTAACCAACAGCAACAGCTTGTAACCACAGAGAGCACAGAGGACACAGAGGTTTGGAGGGTGATCCGTTAACGCAGAAGATTATTGGTTGCGCAATTGAAGTGCACCGTACTCTGGGACCCGGATTGTTAGAGTCCACTTATGAACAGTGCCTTGCTCATGAACTGAACCTCAGTAACATTCCTTTCAAGCAACAACTGGAAATTCCAGTTTCATACAAAGAATCAACATTGAACTGTGGGTATCGATTGGATCTTCTGGTTCAGGATCAGGTTCTGCTTGAACTGAAGAGCGTGGACAGACTACTGCCTATCCATGAGGCACAAACATTAACCTATATGAAACTTGCAGGAATTGCTACAGGACTATTGATCAACTTTAACCAAACCAGGCTCACCGACGGCATCAAGCGGTTCAAGCTATAACCTCAGCTGTACTCTGTGCTCTCTGTGTCCTCTGTGGTGAAATAATCTGTATATGAGTCAGTTAAACGAAGAAATCAACAAACGGCGCACTTTCGCCATCATCTCGCACCCCGATGCGGGCAAGACCACCATTACCGAAAAACTGCTGCTGTTTGGAAAGTTGATCCAGCAGGCGGGGACGGTCAAGGGGCGTGGCTCGGATCGTCACGCCACTTCGGACTGGATGGAGATGGAGAAGGAGCGTGGAATCTCGGTCACCACCTCGGTGATGCAGTTCCCCTACAAGGAGCGGATGGTCAACCTGCTCGATACTCCGGGGCATGAGGATTTTTCCGAGGATACCTACCGTACGCTGACTGCGGTCGACTCGGCACTGATGGTGATCGATGGGGCCAAGGGTGTTGAGCCACGTACGATTAAATTGATGGAGGTGTGTCGTCTGCGCACCACCCCGATCCTCACCTTCATCAACAAGATGGATCGTGATATCCGTGATCCGATTGAGCTGTTGGATGAGGTGGAGGAGATCCTCAACATCAAGTGTGCCCCGATGAACTGGCCGATCGGCATGGGCAAGCAGTTCAAGGGGATCTATCAGCTGGCTGAAGACCGTACCATCCTCTACTCCACCGGACAGGGGCACACCATCCAGGAGGAGCAGATCATCGAGGGGCTGAACAACCCGGCACTGGATGAGGCCATCGGCACTCTGGCCGAGGATCTGCGTGAGGAGTTGGAATTGGTGCAGGGGGCAAGCCACCCGTTTGATCTGGACGAGTATCTTGCTGGTGAACTAACCCCGGTCTACTTTGGTACCGCGCTGGGCAACTTCGGGGTGAAGGAGATGCTGGATGGCTTTGTCGAGATCGCTCCCACACCACAGTCACGCAATACCGAAGAGCGCGCCGTGGAGCCAGAAGAGGAGAAGTTCTCTGGTTTTGTCTTCAAGATTCAGGCAAACATGGATCCCAAACACCGTGACCGCATCGCCTTCCTGCGTATCTGCTCCGGTACTTTCAAGCAGGGGATGAAGCTCTATCAGAGCCGCATCAACAAAAACGTTGCAGTACCCAACGCACTCACCTTTCTCGCTGGCGATCGCGCTCATACCGATGAGGCGTGGCCCGGTGACATTATCGGACTGCACAACCACGGTACCATCCAGATCGGTGACAGCTTCAGCCAAGGGGAGAAAATCCAGTTTACCGGCATCCCCCACTTCGCCCCGGAGCTGTTCCGTCTGGTACGGCTGAAGGATCCACTGAAGAACAAGCAGCTACAGAAGGGGCTGCAACAGCTCTCCGAAGAGGGTGCAACTCAGCTCTTCATGCCACTCAACAACAACTATCTGATCTTGGGGGCGGTTGGTGTACTGCAATTTGATGTGGTCGCTCACCGTTTGAAACATGAGTACAAGGTAGAGGCACTCTATGAGAGTGTTTCGGTCTACACCGCACGCTGGGTGGAGTGTGATGACGCTACAGAGCTGGGTCGCTTCAAACAGAAGAACAGTGACAACCTGGCGATGGACGGAGGTGGCAATCTCACCTATCTGGCTCCAACCCGAGTCAACCTTGACCTCACCATGGAGCGTTGGCCAGAGATTGAGTTCCACGCCACACGCGAACATTGATTTCTGAGATTCCGCAATCATTTCACTGAACCCCTTATAAATTCAGATTATCCGAACATAACAATATTAGACTTTAACTATTCAACAACCTTCTTTAGAATGGGCGCCAGTTGTTGAGGAGTGAGTCGCTCCGATCTGAAAAAATTAATTACATTTATAAAGGATACAATCATGAAAAAGATTATTGCTACTGTTGCTCTTGTTGCTTTCGCTTCTAGCGCTTCTGCTTTCTTCGGCGGTGACGACAACCAGTCTGGTTACGGTACTGGTTCTGCTGACGGTGCTTTCGACGGTAAGGGTCGCGGCGCTGGTAAGGGTAAGGCTGACGCAGAGGGTAACTTCAGCATGACTGTTAACGCTTCTGGTAAGGGTTCTT
>CAYQFH010000130.1:0-6450 GCA_964416755.1 uncultured Piscirickettsiaceae bacterium
ATCAAGTTCCTCGGTATGGGGGAGAAGACCGATGCGCTGGAGCCGTTCCATCCGGATCGTGTCGCCTCCCGAATTCTGGGGATGGGCGATACGCTCTCACTGATCGAGGAGCTGGAGCGCAAGGTCGACAAGAAGAAGGCCGACAAGCTGGCGAAGAAGTTCCATAAGGGGAAGGGGTTTGATCTGGAGGACTTCCGTGATCAGCTGCAGCAGATGCAGGGGATGGGGGGTGTCGCCTCGTTGATGGACAAACTGCCGGGGATGTCTAATGTTTCCGACAAGGTGAAGAGTCAGGTCAACGACAAGGACTTTATCCGTATGGAGGCGATGATCAACTCGATGACTCCGAAAGAGCGTCGTCGCCCGGATCTGATCAAGGGGTCGCGCAAGAAGCGCATCACCCAGGGTTCCGGTACCACCGTGCAGGATCTCAATAAGTTGCTGAAGCAGTTCAAGACCATGCAGAAGATGATGAAGAAGATGAAGGGGGGCAAGGGGGGCAAGATGGCCAAGATGGCGCAGGCGATGCAGGGCAAGATGCCGGGAGGATTCCCGGGTGGAGGGATGCCGCCGGGGGGGCGTTTCCCGTTCTGATCTTGAGCAAGGGAATCTATTGAAAAGGTTGTGAAAAGGCTTCACTTTGAATTGCGGTTTCAGTATAATTCGCGCCAGATTGAGAACCGACCAGTTTGGGTCGGTTTTTTTCATCCCTGAAATTTGAGAGTTTGAGAATAGAAAATGGTAGTTATCCGTCTCGCCCGTGGTGGTTCTAAAAAGCGTCCTTTTTACCGTGTAGTCGCAACTGACAAGCGCAACAGCCGTGATGGCCGTTTCCTGGAGAAGCTGGGTTACTTCAACCCCGTCGCTTCTGGTAACGACAAACGCCTTGAGCTGAACATTGAGCGTGTAGAGCACTGGATCTCCAAGGGTGCGCAGCCATCAGATCGCGTTGCCAGTCTGATCAAAGAGTCTGCCAAGGCCGCTGCTGCAGCCTGATTCTCTCCGCTCTGTTGGTTACAGAGCATCGAGGTGAATAGTGAAAAAGCCCACCGATTCCCCCATTTTTCTGGGTCGAGTCAGTGGGCTTTTTGGTGTGCGCGGCTGGGTCAAGATCTACTCCGAGACCAGTCCGCGTGAGAACATTCTCAAATACCGCTCCTGGATTTTGAAGCAGCAGGGGAGCGAACGAATCTACGCAGTCAAACAGGGGAAGCGCCAGGGCAAGAGTGTGGTTGCGCTGCTGGAGGGTTATGCAGACCGCACTGCAGCTGAGGCACTGTTGGGGGCAGAGATCTATATTCAGCCGGATCAGCTGGAGACACTGGAGCTTGGCGAGTACTACTGGTCTGAACTGATCGGCTGTCAGGTGGTCAACCAGCAGCAGGAAGTGCTGGGTGAAGTGGACCATCTGATGGAGACTGGAGCCAATGATGTGTTGATTGTGAAGCAGCAGGGCAAGGAGCAGCTGATCCCGTTTGTTGATCCATGGATTGTAGAGGTGGATGTGGAAAATCAGTTAATTACAGTTGATTGGGAATCTGGTTTCTAAAATTATTTTTTGACTCTGATGCGCATTGATCTGATCACTATCTTTCCTGATATGCTCGAAGCAGTGATGCACTTCGGAGTCACCGGGAGAGCGGTCGAGCGAGGGCTGGTCGAGATTCACGGCTGCAATCCCAGAGACTTTACCGAGGATCGTCACCGTACGGTGGATGATCGCCCCTACGGTGGAGGGCCTGGCATGGTGATGCTCTATGAGCCACTGAAGCGGGCGATTCACCATCTGCGCAGTGAGCAGCGCAACCGCGGGGTTGCGCAGAGTCACCTGATCTACCTCTCTCCTCAGGGGGTACCATTGACCCAGAAACGTGCAGAAGTATTGAGTCAGATGGATGGCTTGATCCTGCTGGCAGGACGGTACGAGGGGGTGGATGAGCGCCTGATTGAGTCCGAAGTGGATGAGGAGATCTCCATTGGCGACTATGTGCTCAGTGGGGGAGAGCTGCCGGCGATGGTATTGATGGATACGGTAATTCGTCTGCTACCCGGTGCGCTGGGACATGCCGATTCTGCGGCAGAGGATTCATTCAGTGATGGGATGCTGGACTGTCCGCACTACAGTCGCCCGGAGGTGGTGGATGGAATGGCGGTGCCGGAGGTGTTGCTCAGTGGGAACCACCAGAAAATTGCAGCGTGGAGAGCGGAGCAGTCGCAACAGCGTACACGGCAGCGTCGCCCCGATCTGTTGAAACAAAGCAGTGAGAAACAGTAACGACCGATCTCTTATAAATCCTTTCCCCCATCAGATAATTTACCAATAACTACTCGACCTGCGTAGCAAGGTGAGTAGTTATGACAAATAATCGAAATTATTGGGTGAAATTATCTGGTAAAACCGTATAATACGCGCCTTCATAAACCCAATGAGGTGATCTCATAGGGTAGTTTTTAGAGAACGGTAAAGAGTGATGAGCAATATTATTCAAGCATTGGAAGCAGAGCAGATGGGTCGTGAGATCCCTGAGTTTGGCGCAGGTGACACAGTAGTTGTCCAGGTTAAGGTAAAAGAGGGCGACCGTGAACGTCTGCAGGCCTTTGAGGGTCTCTGCATTGCGAAGAAAAATCGTGGTCTGAACTCCTCCTTCACAGTGCGCAAAATCTCTTATGGTGAGGGTGTTGAGCGTGTATTCCAGACCTACAGCCCAATGATCGACAGCATCGACGTCAAGCGCCGTGGTGTAGTGCGTCGTGCCAAGCTCTACTACATGCGTGAGCGTACCGGTAAGGCGGCGCGTATCCGCGAGAAGATCTAACGATTGCCAGTTTCGACTGGAAATTGAGAAGAGAGGCGAATCGGATACGGTTCGCCTTTTTTTATGCCAATAGAGATGGATCAACAGAGTGAACAGCTGGTCGAGCGATTTCTCGATGCCCTCTGGGTCGAGCGAGGATTGAGCGACAACACCCTGGCTGCCTACCGCAGTGACCTCAAGCAGTACGGGCGTTGGCTGCAGCAGCGGGAGAGTGATCTGCTGCAGGCGGATCGTCTCGCGTTGCAAGAGTATCTGGTCTATCTCAATCAGGAGAAAAAACGGGGAGCACGTACTGTCTCCCGTATTCTCAGCGCTCTGCGTCGCTTCTACCTCTATCTGCTGCAGCAGGGGATGCGGATGGATGATCCTACTGCCCGAATTGAGAGCCCGAAGATTGGTCGTGCGCTGCCCAAGACGCTGAGTGAGCAGGAGGTGGAGGCGATTCTCGAAGCGCCACAGTTGGAGACACCACTCGGGATTCGGGATCGGGCGATGATCGAGATGATGTACGGTGGAGGGTTGCGGGTCTCCGAGTTGGTGCAGTTGCGGGTCGACTCTATCAATCTGCGTCAGGGGGTGGCCCGTATTCTGGGTAAGGGGAGCAAGGAGCGACTGGTGCCGCTGGGAGGGGAGGCGATCCGCTGGGTGGAAAGCTATCTGCAGGAGGGGCGTCCCGATTTGATGCAGGGAAAGGTTTCCGATACCCTCTTTGTCACCTCGAGAGGGGCAGGGATGACCCGGCAAGCATTCTGGATTCGGTTGAAGAAGATCGGCAAGGAGGCCGGAGTGACTACACCCTTCTCGCCGCACACCCTGCGTCACGCCTTTGCCACCCATCTATTGAACCATGGTGCCGATCTCCGTTCGGTGCAGGTGTTACTGGGGCATAGCGACCTCTCCACCACGCAGATCTATACCCATGTAGCCAAAGAGAGGTTGAAAAATATACATGAAGAACATCACCCAAGAGGATGAAAAATAAAATGAATAAAGCAATTAATAGTCTACTTGTTGGATGCCTGCTGGGGCTCTCTTCCGGAGTGGTTGTGGCAATGGAGATCCCCGCTGCGGTCACCACTCAACTGCACAATCTGTTGCCCAACAAGGCCCCCAGTGAGGTGAAAGCAACACCAGTCCCCGGGCTCTATGAGGCCCGTTTTGGCACCTCGATTCTCTATATCTCTGCGGATGGTCGCTATCTGATCGATGGCAGTATGCTCGATATGGAGCGCCGTGAAAATCTGACTGAGGCCAGTGTGCAGCGTGCCCGGGTAGAGATTCTCGCCTCAATGGAGGAGTCGGAGATGGTGGTTTACTCCCCCGATGAGGTCAAACGCACCCTCACCATCTTTACCGATATTGACTGCCCCTACTGTGTACGTCTACATGAGGAGCGTGAGGCGTTGCTGAACGCCGGAGTCAAGTTGCGTTACCTGCTCTATCCCAGAGCAGGTATTGGTTCACCCTCCTATGACAAGTCGGTCAATGTCTGGTGTTCGGAGAATCGTGCAGAGGCGTTGACTGAGGCCAAGGCAGGCGTTGAGCTTGATTCGAAATCGTGCGAAACCCCAATTCTCTCCCACATACAGGTGGCCTCGGCATTTGGTCTGAAGGGGACGCCTCACATTGTGATCGATGATGGTGAGGTGATCGGGGGGTATATGCCGGCGAAAAATCTGATTCAGAAGCTGGGATTGCGCTGAAGTGGGTGAAAAATAGAGGTTTTTATAAGGAATTATGAAATAATCTACTGCAGATTGAATCAGAACTAACAGGGAAAAGTTGTTCTGGGGAGATCGTGGGGCTGTGAGAGAGGCTCTCAAACAGCCAAAATAACAACAAGACATAGTGATTTATGGAAGAACAACTGATTTCGGAGCTGTATAGCTACCTGTTTCTGATAGCATTGCTGATTGGTGTGGTCGCCAACCGCACCAACTTCTGCACCATGGGTGCCGTATCGGATTGGGTCAATATGGGGGACAAGAATCGCTTCTACTCCTGGATGCTGGCGATTGCCGTCTCCATTCTGGGGGTGTTGCTACTGCAAATTGGAGATGTGCTCTCTCTGGAGGGGACGCGTCCCAACTACCGCTCGGCCAATTTTGCCTGGGGGCAGTACATTGCAGGCGGTCTGATTTTCGGTATCGGCATGACCCTGGGCAGTGGTTGTGGCAACAAGACCATGGTGCGACTCGGTGCGGGCAATCTCAAATCTCTGCTGGTGCTCTGCATGATGGGCGGTTCAGCCTATCTGATGACTACGACCGACCTGGGCTATCAGCTCACCTTTGGTTTGCTTGAACCACTCTCCGTCGAACTGCGTGGTGAGCAGTTGGAGGGGCAGGAGCTTGCGGCACTGGTTGCGATGGCAACAGGAGGGGATGTTGCAGCACTCTATCGCCCTTGGGTCAGTCTGGCGGTTGTAGCGGCGCTGCTGTTTCTGGTTTTTCGTGATGGCACTCTGCGCAACCATATGGAGCTGGTGGCTGCCGGTGTTCTGATCGGCCTTGCTGTGGTCACCGTCTGGTGGCTGACCGGTGGTGCATTCGGGCGAGAGGTGCTGGAGGCGACCACTTTCATGGATAACCCGCCGCGTGGGATGGGGGTGCAGTCCCTCACCTTTGGTGCGCCGACCGGAGATCTCTGGCGCCTGCTGTTGACCCGACTGGATGGCTCCATGATCACACCGGGATTGGTTCTGGTCTTCGGGGTTGCAGTGGGCTCTTTTCTCTACGCCATGGCTACCCGTACATTCCGTATTGAGTGGTTCAACTCCAGAGAGGACTTTGTCCGTCATCTGATTGGTGGCACCTTGATGGGAGTAGGGGCGATGCTGGGGATGGGCTGCACCTTCGGTCAGGGCATTACCGGGGTTTCGACGCTGGCATTGGGCTCCTTTCTGGTGCTGGCCTCCATTATCTTCGGCAGTGCGCTCACCATGAAGATCGAGTACTACAAGATTGTCTATGAAGAGGAGGCGACCTTTATGGCGGCACTCAGTAGCAGTCTGGTAGATCTGAAGGTTCTGCCTGCGCGCTTCCGCAAACTGGAAGCGATCTGATCTTTCTTGATCAGCCCAGCTGATCTTTCAGTCGATAGAGGGTATCCAGCGCCTCGCGTGGGGTGAGTGCATCGGGATCGATATCGCGTAGCGACTCTTCCACTGCTGAACTGGCAAACAGAGACATCTGTGGTGTCGGCTCAGCAGCGGGGCGGCCAGTCGTGGATGGAGCTTCCACCTGCTCCTGTTCCAGCGTAACCAGCTTCTCCTGCGCCTGGCGGATCACCGGCTTGGGAATTCCGGCCAGACTTGCTACCTGCAGACCATAACTCTGGTTGGCCGGGCCGGGACGCACTGCATGCAGGAAGACGATCCCCTCACCATGTTCTGCCGCATCCAGATGGACATTGGCCACCTCCGGAATCTGCTCCGGCATGGCAGTCAGTTCAAAGTAGTGGGTGGCGAATAGCGTGAGTGCACCATGTTCCCGTACCAGATGTTCTGCGCAGGCACCGGCGAGTGAGAGGCCGTCGTAGGTGCTGGTGCCACGCCCGATCTCATCCATCAACACCAGGCTGCGGTAGCTGGCGTTGTGGAGGATGTTGGCGGTCTCGGTCATCTCCACCATAA
>CAYQFH010000131.1:0-6417 GCA_964416755.1 uncultured Piscirickettsiaceae bacterium
GCACAGAATGTGGGGCGTGATGGCTCCGTGCTCGACTTTATCGAGAACTTTACCGAGCGCTTCCCCAAGCTGGTCGATGAGTATGAGACCCTGCTGACCGATAACCGTATCTGGAAACAGCGTACCGTCGATATCGGTGTGATTGATGCCGATATGGCGAAACAGCTGGGCTTTACCGGGCCGATGTTGCGTGGCTCCGGGGTGGCGTGGGATCTGCGTCGCAAAGAGCCGTATGAGGTCTACGACAGGCTGGATTTCGAGATTCCAGTCGGTGTCAATGGTGACTGCTATGACCGTTACCTGGTGCGTGTCGAGGAGATGCGTCAGTCCAACCGCATCATCCGCCAGTGTGTGGAGTGGTTGAAGAACAATTCGGGGCCGGTGATGTCGACCGACCTCAAAGTGGCACCACCTGCCCGTACCGAGATGAAGGAGGGGATGGAGTCGCTGATCCACCACTTCAAGTACTTCACCGAAGGCTACAGCGTACCGGAGGGTGAGGCCTATGCAGCAGTGGAGCACCCGAAAGGGGAGTTCGGTACCTATATTCTTTCGGATGGGGCCAACAAGCCCTACCGTCTGAAGATTCGTGCCCCCGGTTTTGCCCACCTCTCGGCGATGGACGATATGGTAAAGGGGCATATGCTGGCCGATGTGGTAGCGGTAATCGGTACCATGGATGTGGTGTTTGGTGAAATTGATAGATGAGAATTGAACGATGAGTGGTGTTGAACTGATTTCCGAAGACTCTCGTGCCGACATCGATCGTTGGATTGCCAAATATCCTTCCGATCAGAAGCAGTCTGCAGCGATGGCTGCACTGCGTATCGTGCAGGACCAGAATGGTGGCCACCTGACCCAGGAGTTGATGGATGCAGTGGCCGAGTATTTGCAAATGCCACCAATCGACATCTATGAGGTCGCCACCTTCTACTCGATGTATGAACACAAGCCGCAGGGCAAGCACAAGCTCTGCGTCTGCACCAACATCTCCTGCATGCTGCGCAACTCCAAACAGGTGGTCGACCATCTGCAGGAGAAGCTGGAGATCGGCTTTGGTGAGGTGACCGAGGATGGGATGTTCTCGCTGAAAGAGGTGGAGTGTCTCGGTGCCTGTGTCAATGCACCGGCGATGCAGGTGGGAGAGCACTACCATGAGCATCTCGACCCGGAGAAGATCGACAAACTGCTGGATCAGCTGAGAAGCGAGGGATAACACCATGGCCAATCAAGTCTGTTTCAGAAACAACCATTTGGACAACTCCTGGACGCTGGAGGCCTACCAGAGCAATGGCGGCTATGAGGTATTGAAAAAGATCCTCAGCGAGCAGACGCCTGCAGAGGAGCTGATCGAGGAGATCAAGCTCTCCAATCTGCGTGGACGAGGTGGTGCAGGCTTCCCCACCGGCATCAAGTGGAGCTTCATGCCGCGCAATGCGCCGGGGCAGAAATATATTGTCTGTAACTCCGATGAGGGCGAGCCGGGTACCTGCAAGGATCGCGATATCCTGCGTTACAACCCGCATCAGCTGATTGAGGGGATGATCATCGCCGGCTACTGCATTGGTGCTTCGGCAGGCTACAACTATATTCGTGGAGAGTTCTGGGAGCCGTACAGCCGTTTCCAGAACGCACTGGAGGAGGCGCGCGAAGCGGGTATCCTCGGTGATAACATTTTTGGCAGTGGTTTTGGTTTTACTCTGGATGCGCATTTGGGTGCAGGTGCCTATGTCTGTGGTGAAGAGACGGCACTGCTCAACTCGATTGAGGGCAAGAAGGGGCAGCCCCGCTTCAAGCCGCCTTTCCCGGCTGGGTTTGGCCTCTATGGTCGCCCGACCACCATCAACAACACCGAGAGTCTTGCCTCGATTCCGGTGATCCTTGCCAATGGTGGCCAGTGGTTCCAGGATCTGGGCGTGCCCAACTCCGGCGGTGAGAAACTGTTCTCGGTCTCCGGGCATGTCAACAAGCCGGGGAACTATGAGGTGCCGATGGGAATGCCGTTCTCCGAGCTGTTGGAGATGGCCGGTGGTGTACGTGAAGGGCATCAACTGAAAGCAGTCATCCCGGGTGGCTCCTCCACACCGGTGGTACCGGGTGATGTGATGATGGATGTCAATATGGACTATGACTCCATTGCGACGGCAGGTTCGATGTTGGGCGCGGGCTCGGTCATCGTCATTGATGAGACCGCCTGTATGCCAAGAATTCTGGAACGCCTCTCCTACTTCTACTACGAGGAGTCCTGTGGTCAGTGTACCCCATGCCGTGAAGGTACCGGCTGGCTCTATCGGGTGCTGAAGCGTATTGAAGCGGGAGAAGGAACCAATGAGGATATTGATCTGCTCGATAGCGTAGCGGGCAACATTGAGGGCAATACCATCTGTGCATTGGGTGACGCGGCCGCGATGCCGGTTCAAAGCTTCCTCAAGCACTACCGCGAAGAGTTCCAGTACCACATTGACCACAAGACCTGTATGGTGAAATCGGATTGGTAGGAGAAGAGTGTAATGAGCAATAGTGAATCTCTAACCATCCATCTGAACGATATCGAGCTGCAGGCGCAGCAGGGGCAGATGTTGATTGAGGTGGCCGATGCCAATGGCATCGAGATCCCCCGTTTCTGCTACCACAAGAAGCTTTCGACCTCGGCCAACTGCCGCATGTGTCTGGTGGAGGTGGAGAACGCGCCGAAGATGGCTCCTGCCTGTGCTACCCCAGTGATGGATGGGATGAAGGCGTGGACCAAATCTCCCAAGGCGATTGCGGCACAGAAGAGTGTGATGGAGTTTTTGCTGATCAACCATCCTCTGGATTGCCCGGTCTGTGACCAGGGTGGCGAGTGTGATCTGCAGGAGATCGCAGTTGGTTACGGTGCAGACCGTGCGCGCTATACTGAGAAGAAGCGTATTGTAAAAGATAAGGATTATGGATCGCTGGTCTCCACCGAGATGACCCGCTGTATCCACTGTACCCGTTGTGTCCGTTTTGGCGTCGAGATTGCGGGTGTGCCCGAGATTGGCGGCACCGGTCGTGGTGACCATATGGAGATTGGCACCTATGTGCAGAAGTCGCTCAGCTCCGAGCTGTCGGGCAACATCATCGACCTCTGTCCGGTAGGGGCACTGCTCTCCAAACCGTTCCTCTATACAGCGCGCAGCTGGGAGCTGAAGAGCGCCCCAAGCATTGCACCGCATGATGCAGTGGGTTCCAATATTCAGGTGCAGACCCGCAGTGGTGAGGTGATGCGCGTCATTCCACAGGAGAATGAGGCGATCAACGAACTCTGGATCTCGGATCGTGATCGCTATAGTTACCTCGGCCTCAATAGCCAAGATCGGGTTACCGCACCGATGATGCGCAACGATGCCGGCAAGCTGGTGGTGTGTGACTGGCAGCAGGCGCTGGAGGCAACCGTCAAGGGACTGCAGGCTGCAGGTAGCGAGAGTGCTGCGCTGGCCTCTCCAAGCAGTACGCTGGAGGAGTTCCATCTGTTGCAGAAGTTGATGAGTGGTGTGGGTAGCACACAATTCGAATGTAGAGTAGGTCAACAGGATTTTTCTGCAGCTTCGGTAGCTCCGCAGCTCAATATGAGCCTGGAGGCGGTCGAACAGCAGAATGCGGTACTGGTCGTCGGTTCCAATCTGCGTCATGAGCAGCCTCTGCTGGCCCACCGTGTGCGCAAGGCGGCTCAGGCGGGAGCGGTGGTCAGCAGCATCAACCCGGCCACAGTGACCTTCAATTACGATCTGGCAACAGCGATTGCAACCGATCAACTGACCCCTGCACTGGCAAGTGTTGCCAAGGCGATGGTCGCACTGGGCAGGGGGAGCGAGCTGAGTGGTTTGACCGCACTGGTTGCCGATGCTGCCGTGGATGAAGCACATCAGGCCATTGCGCAGGCGTTGATCGATGGCGAACAGAGTCAGGTGTTGATCGGTGGATTGGCCTATCGTGATGCCAATCGTGCCGTGTTGACCGAGTTGGCTGGAGCCATTGCACAGATGTCTGGCTCCACGCTGAGCGTGGTGACCGAAGGGGCCAATGCGTTGGGTGGCACTCTGATGGGGGCAACTTCCAATAGCGCAATCGCTGTCAACAAGGCACTGGTACTGATGGGGGTTGAGGGGGCTGACCTCTCCAATCAGGATGCAGTGACCAACAGTGAGTTTGTGGTTGCGATCTCTGCTTTCGCTGATGATCTGATCAACCAGCACGCCAGTGTAGTGTTGCCGATGGCGGCCTTCACCGAGACCTCCGGTACCTTTGTCAATATGGAAGGGAAGTGGCAGAGCTTCCAGGGTGTTGTCGCTCCAAAAGGGGAGGCGCGCCCAGCATGGAAGATTCTGCGCGTATTGGGCACCATGGCAGATCTGGAAGGCTTTGAGCTGGATAGTACCGAATCGGTGCTGGAGGCTGCCAAGGGTACGGCAGGAGAAGCGGCTGCATGGAGCTGGAGCGGCGTTACCGATTTGGGCAGCAAGGATGCCACTGTCAATGCAGGACAACCCATCTACCAGATTGATCCACTGGTGCGTCGCAGTGAGGCGCTGCAACAGAGCCATCTCGGTCAAAACAGTGAGGAGGTTGCGTAATGTTTGAACTCTCCGATCAGGTGATCACCGTCCTCTGGACACTGCTGAAGATCGTGGCGATTGTCGCCCCGCTGATGTTGTCGGTCGCCTATCTCACCTACGCCGAGCGCAAGATCATCGGCTTTATGCAGATTCGTGTTGGGCCGCAGCGGGTTGGCTTCAAGGGGCTGCTACAGCCAATTGCCGATGCACTCAAATTGATGTTGAAGGAGATCATCCTTCCGACGGGTGCCAACAAGACACTGTTTGTAGTGGCACCGATCCTCTCCATTGCTCCGGCGCTGGCGGCGTGGGCGGTGATTCCGTTTGATGATGGCATGGTACTCTCCAATCTGGATGCAGGGCTGCTCTATATTCTGGCGCTTACTTCGGTCGGCGTTTATGGTGTGATCATTGCGGGTTGGGCCTCCAACTCCAAGTACGCCTTCCTCGGTGCGATGCGTTCTGCGGCACAGGTGGTCTCCTATGAGATCGCGATGGGCTTTGCCTTGGTGGGTGTGTTGATGGCTGCTGGTAGCCTCAATCTGGGCGATATTGTGCGCGCACAGGAGGGCAACATCCTCACTTGGTACTGGTTGCCACTGCTGCCGCTGTTTGTGGTCTATTTCCTCTCTGGTGTGGCCGAGACTAACCGTGCCCCATTTGATGTGGCCGAGGGTGAGTCCGAGATCGTTGCCGGTTTCCACGTTGAGTATTCCGGCATGACCTTCGCGGTCTTCTTCCTCGCCGAGTATGCCAACATGATTCTGATTGCTGCACTGACCAGTATCCTCTTCCTCGGTGGATGGCTCTCGCCATTCCAGGGGATTCCGGTGCTGGATCAGATGACGGCCTGGGTGCCAGGACTGTTCTGGCTGTTGGCGAAGATGTCGATCTTCCTCTTCCTCTTCCTCTGGTTCCGTGCCACCTTCCCCCGTTACCGTTATGACCAGATCATGCGTCTGGGGTGGAAGGCGTTCCTGCCGGTCACCATTGTCTGGCTCTTTGTTGAAGGCATCGCCATCTATGCAGAGCTTGGCCCCTGGTTTGATGGCGTACTGGGAGCAGCATCATGATGAAGAGACTGAAAAAGATCTTCCAGACCTGGACACTGCTGGAGCTGTTCAAAGGGCTGAGCGTCACCGGTGGCTACTTCTTCAAGCGCAAGTTTACCCTCAACTATCCAGAAGAGAAGGCGCCACAGTCGCCCCGTTTCCGTGGTCTGCATGCACTGCGCCGCTATGAGGATGGTGAAGAGCGCTGTATCGCCTGCAAACTCTGTGAGGCGGTCTGTCCGGCAATGGCGATCACCATCGAGGCGGCACCACGCAATGAGGATGCGCCGGAGGTGAATGGGGCAGGGCGTTCCAGTAATTATGGGAATAGACGTACCACCCGTTACGATATCGATCTCTTCAAGTGTATCTTCTGTGGCTACTGCCAGGAGGCGTGTCCGGTGGATGCGATTGTCGAGACCCGCATTTACGAATACAGTTTTGAGTCCCGTCAGGGTTCCATTATTACCAAGGAGGAGCTGCTGAAGATTGGTGATCAGCAAGAACCGCAGTTGGCAGCCGATCTGGCAGTGGATGGGAAATACCGATGACTACAATTTTGTTCTACCTATTTAGCACCATTCTGCTGGTCTCCGGTTTCAAGGTGATCACCGCCAAGAATGCGGTGCATGCAGCGATGTTTCTGATTTTGGCCTTCTTCACCACCTCAGCGCTATGGCTGTTGCTGGAGGCAGAGTTCCTTGCCATCACCCTGGTACTGGTCTATGTCGGTGCGGTGATGGTGCTGTTCCTCTTCGTGGTGATGATGCTCGATGTCAATCTGGAGC
>CAYQFH010000132.1:0-6387 GCA_964416755.1 uncultured Piscirickettsiaceae bacterium
GAAGTTTTTTCAGAAAACTGGAATAACTGCAATGGTTCGGAATCTATGTAGCAGAGCCTCTGCTGCATCCTCCTCCTCACCGCAGTAGAGGTTTAAGCCCGCCCCGATCAAAGATTGGGGGTGGGCATTTTTTTTGGGCCCATGGAAAAAAATGATCTTTTGTGATGGAGATCAACTAGGTATGCTTGCAGCTGAAGCTTAGCGCGAAAAAACAGGTAGGATACCCGCCCCATGAACATGCTCTCTACATTCCGATTGAAAACCAAACTGATTCTGATGATTGCAACGCCTCTACTGGCGATGCTCTACTTCTCGACTAATTTGATGCTTGAGAAGAGCCGACAGCAGCAGGAGATGGTGCAACTGGGTAATCTCTCCAGCCTCGCCTCCACCCTGAGTGAACTGATTCATGAAACTCAGAAAGAGCGCGGAGCAAGTGCCGGGTTTACCGGTAGCAAGGGGAAGAAGTTTGTTGATATTCTCCCTAAGCAACGTGAACTGACCGATAGCAAGCGGGAAGCGCTGAAGCAGGAGCTGTCCGGCTTCAACGCGGCAGAGTATGGTCCGGCCTTTGAGCAGCAGTTGAATGCATTCCTCAATGATCTCAAACAGATTGACCGGATGCGTAGTGACATCAGTAAGTTGGCGTTGCCATTGCCCAAGGTCGTGGGTTGGTACACTGCAATGAATGCGAAGCTGTTGGCCGTGATCGAGCAGATGCCACATGTGGTCTCTGACGCCAGACTGGTGGCGCGGATTACCGCTTATGTGAACTATCTGCAGAGCAAGGAGCGTGCCGGCATCGAACGTGCAGTGCTTAGTGCGACCTTTGGCGGTGACCAGTTTGCCCCGGGTATGTACAAGAAATTCATTGAGCTGGTGACTGCGCAGAAGGACTTTCTCCATGTCTTCAATGCGATGGGGGAGGAGGCAGACAAGCAGTTCTACCTTGAAGCGATGCAGCATGAGTCGGTTGCACAGGTGGAGGAGATGCGTGGGGTCGCCTTTGCCAAGGCCTCCGAAGGGGGGTTTGGCATTGATGCAGAGCACTGGTTCAAGACCATTACCAAAAAGATCAATCAGCTAAAGAGGGTGGATGATCATCTTGCTGCAGGCATCTTGCAGCAGGCCGATGCACTACAATCCTCTGCTACGGCGCTGTTCCGTCTCAATCTGGTGGTCGTCCTGGCGTTACTGTTGATTACGATTGGTATGTCAGTCCAGATTGGTGGTGCAGTTCGGAACTCAGTGAACCATATGCGTGACGCCATCTCCAAGGTGGAGCGTGAAGGAGACTTCTCGGTGCGTGTTGGATCTGACACCAAAGACTCGGTTGGTGAGATGGCTCGGGCACTGGATTCTCTATTGGAGACACTACAGCAGTCGATTCAGGAGAGTAATCAGGTGGTCAATGATATTGCTCATGGTGTGTTTGACAGCCGGGTAAAGGCAGATCTGAAGGGGGAATTGATGGTGCTGAAGCGTGGTGTCAACGAGTCCGCTGAGAGTGTTGAGCATACCATGCAGGGGTTGACCGAGGTGATGAAGGCGATCACCGAGGGCAACTTCAGTTACCGACTGGAAGGTATTGAGATGGAGGGTGAGTTCCGTCAGGTGCTGGAAGAGGCGATGGAGAGTATGAATTCAGTGATCACCGACATCAATCAGGTGATGGCTGCTGTTGCAAAAGGGCGATTTAATGCACGGGTGACAGCATTTGCGCAGGGGGATATGGATCAGCTCAAGGTCAATCTCAATGAGTCACTCAGCACCTTGGGGGAGTCTCTGAAAGAGGCCATTCTGGTGGCCAATCAGATGGGAGAGGGTAACTTGACGCAGACCGTTAATGG
Source organism: uncultured Piscirickettsiaceae bacterium (assembly GCA_964416755.1). Lineage (GTDB taxonomy): Bacteria > Pseudomonadota > Gammaproteobacteria > Thiopontia. Next base: position 1,851 of record CAYQFH010000132.1, read on the forward strand.
TGATTACCAAGGCTCTCTGGCGGTACTCAAGGATTCGATCAACGCAACCCAGGCAAACTTTACCCAGATTGTCAGCAAGGTGCGTTCCGCTTCGGAACGGGTTCGTCGCGGTTCGGAAGAGATCTCGCGTGGCAGTATGGATCTCTCATCACGCACCTCTGAACAGGCAGCCAGCCTTGAGGAGACCGGTGCTAGCATGGAGGAGATGGCGAGCACGGTGAATATGAACTCCGACAGCGCTTCACAGGCGAGCCAGCTGGCGGCAGAGTCGTTGGCACGTGCAGAGGAGGGGGGGAGAGTGGCTGCCGAGGCAGTCAATGCGATGTTGGGGATTAATGCCTCCAGTGAGCAGATTTCCGAAATTATCACACTGATTGATGGCATTGCTTTCCAGACCAACCTGCTGGCACTCAATGCTGCGGTAGAGGCGGCACGTGCGGGTGAACATGGACGTGGTTTTGCGGTGGTGGCGGGAGAGGTGCGTACCCTGGCACAACGCTCTGCCGATGCAGCCAAAGACATCAAGAAGCTGATTGAGGAGAGCAGTAGCCGAATTGAACAGGGGAGTGATCTGGTCAGCCGCAGTGGTGTTGCACTCGATTCCATTGAAGAGTCGGTCAAGAAGATGAATGACATCTCCGTTGAGATTGAATCGGCAACCAAGGAGCAGACACAGGGGATCAATCAGGTCAATACGGCAGTAGCGCAGCTCGATACAGTGACCCAGGAGAATGCGGCACTGGTGGAAGAGACTGCTGCAGCCAGTTCACAATTGAGTCATCAGGCTGATGAGTTGGCGAACATGGTGTCGGTTTTCCGCTTGAGCCGTGAAGCTGAACAGCAGGCAATGAAGATGGCTGCGGGAAGGGGCAATGCATTTTCAGACACCTTCATGAAGGCCCGTTCTGCCCATATTGCCTGGAAAGGGAAGATCCGTGGCTTCCTTGATGGGGTGATTGAGATGGACATGAATCAGGCGGTCTCGCACCACGACTGTATGCTGGGGCAGTGGTTGGACAAGGAGGGGCGGAGCAAGCTTCAACATCTTCCCGAGATGAAGGAGCTGGATCAAGCGCACGAGCAGATGCACCATGTTATTCAAGAGATTGTGAAGTTGAAGAAATCGGGAGAGGAAGCTGAGGCGGAGCTCCGTTTTGGAGAGATTGAGCCGCTCTCCAACCAAGTGGTTATGCTACTGAACCGTCTTGAAACCGGCGTTGAAACTTCAGCTTCTCAGCCGACTGCAGTAGTCAACAAACAGCCTGCAGCGGTTGTGCCACAGGCTGCTCCAGCCAGAGCACAGGTTGCCTCTGATGAAGAGTGGGCATCATTCTGATTGATCCCCAGCGGGGGGGTGTTGATTCGGTTAGTTAGAGGGCCTCTGTCGATATAAGCGGTGTGGTTGGTCGCTTTTTTCAGGGTTGTCTCGGTTCTGGTTATGGCGATGATCCGATATACTATCTCTCCTTATGGCCCTGACTGACTACATTCACACTTTTGGCAGTACCATGCAGGCTCGTTTCGGCGAGCGTGTGCACAAGGTGTCGATTGATGCCGGTTTTACCTGTCCCAATATCGATGGTTCCAAGGGGCGAGGGGGGTGCACCTTCTGCAATAATGTCTCCTTCAGTCCGCATGGACGTAATCAGCGCCCGGTTGCCGATCAGATCGAATCGGGGCGACAGGTGATCCGTAAGCGCACCGGGGCACAAAAGTATATCGCCTATTTCCAGGCCTACACCAATACTTATGCCGATCCTCAAGTACTGGACAAGATGTACCGTGAGGCCTTGGCCGAACCTGACGTAGTTGGCATCTCGGTCGGAACTCGACCTGATTGTGTACCAGATCCGGTGCTGGATCTCCTTTCAGGTTATCGTAATGAGGGGCATGAGGTGTGGCTGGAGTTGGGGCTGCAGTCCGCCTTTGACGAGACCCTGGATCGAGTCAACCGGCTTCACTACTTTTCTGAATACAGGCAGGCGGTGCGTGCAGCACAGTTGAGGGGGCTGCAGCTCTGTACCCACCTGATTGCAGGTCTGCCTGGAGAGGGAGAGCAGCATTATCGGGAGACGATGGATCGGGTGTTGGAGTTGGGTACCGATGGTTTCAAGTTTCATCCACTACATGTGGTCAAGGGGACGATGCTGGCCAATGAGTGGCGCCGTGGAGAGTTTGAGCCAATGACTCAGGAGGACTATGTGAGCTGTGTGGTGGACTGGATTGAACAGGCACCGCAAGAGATGGTCTATCATCGACTGACGGCCACAGCATCAGAGAATATTCTGTTGACCCCACAGTGGTGTAACAAGAAGTGGAAGGTGTTGAATGCCATTGAAGAGGAGTTGGCGCGTCGACAGGTCAACCATGCAATACGGCAAGACCGACCGGTACAGGTGAGAGCAGTATGAGTAGAGTAGACGTGGTGGTAATCGGAGGTGGGACAGCGGGGCTCGGATTTGGTTGCTCGCTGGGAGATTCTGGTCTGCAGGTATTGATTCTTGAACGTCAATCATTGACTGAAATCGAGAATCCGCAGTTTGACGGGCGTGACTTTGCCATTACCCACCTCTCCAGGGAGCTGTTGCAGAAACTGCAGATCTGGGATCGTATCCCGACAGAGGAGATCGCTCCACTGTGTGAAGCCAAGGTGCTGGATGGGGAGTCGGATTATACCCTTGAGTTCAACACTGAAGGGCGGGCAGTCAGTGAGTTGGGGTACCTGATCTCCAACCATGTGATCCGCAAGGCGACCTATGAGCAGCTGCTGTTGGCCAACAATGTAGAGCTGCGTACCGATGTTGAAGTGAGTGGACTCCAGTCTACTGACGATGGCGTTGTTGTGACGTTGGCCGATGGCAGTGAAATCGGGGCGGAGATGGCAGTCTCTGCCGATACCCGTTTCTCGGCAACGCGCAGGATGATGGGGCTCTCTGCCGAGATGTTCGACTTTGGACGCACTGCGATTGTCTGTCGTGCAGAGCATGAGCTGTCCAATGAGGCGACAGCACTGGAGTGCTTCCGTTATGGCAGGACGCTGGCACTATTGCCACTCAATGGAGCGGTCTCCTCGGTGGTTATTACCGTACCCTCCAGTCAGGCCATGCGTTATATGGAGATGGATGAGGCGGAGTTCAATGCCACCATCGAAGAGGGGCTGAGTGGCCGCTATGGCAAGATGAAACTCTGCTCTGAGCGCTTCTCCTATCCGCTGGTTGCGGTGCATGCCAACAAGCTGGTGGGAAACCGTTATGCGTTGCTGGGGGATGCAGCGGTGGGAATGCATCCGGTAACGGCGCATGGTTTCAATCTGGGGCTGCGTGGGCAGCATACATTGGCAGAGCGGATGAAGCGGGCGCTGGGAAAGGGGCAGCCGTTTTATGCGGAAGAGGTGCTCAGCCACTACGACCGCAAGCAGCAGCTGGCGAGTCGCCCGATCTATCATGGCACCAATGGAATTGTACGGCTCTTTACCACCGACAATGCACCGGCAAAACTGTTGCGCAAGGCAGCATTGCGCTTTGGCAACCATTTCCCGCCAGTACAGTGGGGCATCATCCACAAACTGACCGAAGTGGGTGGAATGAGTGGGTTGTCGTTACCGGCCATGCCATCTTTGAAAGGGGTGACCGACAAAATCCCGCCTTACTCCACCCGTTGAGTAAGGCGTGGCCGAAGCTGTGCATGCCTCAGTCTCAAGTTGGGGATAGCATGATTTGATGAAAATTCGAAGCGCAACGATTGCAGATAGTGAGGCTATCAAGGCGCTCTATATCAATGCTTTTCCCGATGAAGAGAGTGCGCTTGTTTCAAAACTTGCAATAGAGCTACTGGGTGAAGTATCGGCCTTCAATATCATCAATTTGGTGGCCCTGTCCCAGAACACGATTGTGGGCCATATTGCCTATAGCCCAGTCACAATTGAAAATGATAATGAGCCGTCTGCCTATATTTTGGCACCGCTGGCAGTGATGCCTGAGTATCAGCGTCACGGAATCGGAACAGCGCTGATTGAGCAGGGTATGAAAAAGCTCTCAAGCAGAGGGGTGAACATGGTTTTCGTTTACGGTGATCCAACCTACTACAGCAGGTTTGGCTTTGATGTTGAGCTGGCACAGCTGTACATGCCACCCTACAAACTTCAGTATCCAGCTGGTTGGCAGGCGGTTGCTCTGAATGGGTGCTCAGTTGAGGAGAGGTCAGTCTCTGTTATCTGCGTTCCCCCATTAAGCAATGCTGAGTTGTGGTAGCTTTTTGTTCTTTTCAATTTAAGTCTTGGTTTTAAGTATAAGCTGCTGCACTAGTACTATCTTCTCGGTTGAATCAGTCTGTGGCAGTACAGGTACAACCCAGCTAATCCAAGATCCCAATTTTTACAGTGCACCGGTAGTAGAGGGCCGCCACTGCAGCAGACAGCATTCCTCCACCTTCCAGTGAGACGGCAGCTGCAAATCCCCAGGAGCCGCTGTACTGTTGCAGGATAATCAGAAAAACAAGCCAGCAGCAGAGCGCTACAATCAGGCTCTGTTTGAATCGC
>CAYQFH010000133.1:0-6382 GCA_964416755.1 uncultured Piscirickettsiaceae bacterium
CCATCGACCGTTTCAGTGAGGCCATTGCATGGTCACACTTGTCGACATTGTGCGGCTCGGTAAAGATCTGCAGCTCCACTTCACGACCGGACATGGTCTTGAAACTGTCCTGAATCCCCTCCAGTTTCCCTGCCACCAGTGCAAACAGGTAGGCTGGTTTGGGGAAGGGATCCTCCCAAGTGACCCAGTGGCGTCCATCAGGGTATCCCCCATTGGCAGTACGGTTGCCATTGGAGAGCATCACCGGACAGATGGAGGGGTGTGAAGCGATGGTTACGGTGAATTTGGACATCACATCAGGGCGATCCGGAAAGAAGATGATCTTGCGGAACCCCTCCGCCTCGCACTGTGTACAGTAGATTGGCCCGGAGCGGTAGAGCCCCTCCAGCGCAGTGTTCTTCTCTGGGTGGAGACGGGTCTCCAACTGCAACATGAAGGGCTCGTTGGGCACATCAGGAATGGTTAGCATCTCCCCATCACGTTGGTAGTGCTGTTCACCGACGGTGACCCCATCCAGCTTCAGCGACAGCAACTCCTGCTCCCCCCCATGCAGCACCAACGGTGCATCCGCCGAACCATCCGGATTGGGTTCAATGCTCAAACTTGCCTTGACCCGGGTCTCTGCCTCGTCCAGATCAAAGAAGAGGCGCACCTCCGGGATCAAGTGGTTGGGTACGGTATACTCACTGAGATAGGTGGTCGGTGGGGTTGCTGCGTCCATATGCTAGTCCTGTTTACGTTTCCGTTCGATACCTCTATCATCCCCCAATATTTCACTCAGGAAAACCATCTCATGGCGAGAAAGATCAAAATCTACAGCACCGGCACCTGCCCCCGTTGTGACAAATCCAAACAGTTGTTGACCAAGTGGGGAATCTCCTATACCGAAGTGCGGGTCGACCAGTCACAGAAAGGACTGAAAGAGATGCTGAAACGGACCAATAATGCACGCACTGTTCCGCAGATTTTTCTCGGGGATGACCATATCGGAGGTCTCGATGAATTGACCGAAGCACATATGGATGGGGAGCTGGAGGGAATCAGTTAATTGGTTTTCCACCATTGATTTCGAGTGAGAAACGCTTCTCTCGCCTCTTCTCGCTCTTGCTGGTATCAGGCCGACACTGCTTGAGCTGCATACGATAGGTCATACGCGTGGTATTGACCTTGCGTGCCACACGCATCAGATTCGGTTTCTGCTCATAGTCTCTGCGCAGGAAACCACGATGTCCCTGATGGTAGGCGAGATAGAGATGGTAGCCATCGCTACGGGGAATCTGCAGACTACGATGGGTGCGGTTGAGGTACCAACCCACAAAATCGGCTGCATCAACAAAGTTATCCCGTTTTGCCTCTGGTTGATCTGTTCGCTCCTGGTACTCTTTCCAGGTTTGATTGAGCGCCTGTGAAAAACCATAGGCACTGGAGAGGCGCTCTCCCGGTATGATCCCGAAATAGCGGCGACGCGGTGCCTGGGCATCTCCCACAAAGCTCGATTCGTAGCGGATCACCGCCATAATCAGCTCTTGCGGTATCCCCCAACGATGCTCTGCCGCCATTGCATGTTGCTCCCACTCTGGATGGGCATTGTAGACTGAACAGAGATCCTCTTTATCAAATTCACGTGTCTGACACGCCGTCAGCAGGAGTGAAAATATCACCCAAATGGTTGAAACAGAGAGTTTGCGCATGAGTGGATTTTAACCTGATCTATAACTTTTGTTCATGCTGCATCACAAACCGCCATATTCACTTACAAAAAACAGGGGTGAATCAACAAATTATTCAGAGTAGACTCTGACGCAAATCTTGGAGGGTAATAACAATGAAAAAAATCGCTGTAGTTCTGCTACTGATCACACCACTCTCTGCATTGGCAGATGCACTCTGGGTGCACCATACCGTTGAAGAGGAGTTCGACACCATCAAGGAGTACATCGAAGAGGGCATTACCAATCAGGGGTTGGTCGTAGCTCACCGCTCGGACGTTGGCGGCATGCTGGAGCGAACCGGCAAGGATCTGGTCGAGAAGGTACAGAAGGCCACCCACACTGTCATGGAGATGGCCTCCAACAAGATGGGGGTAGAGAATCCTGTGAAGCAGCCTGCAACCGCAGCTTCTGCATTCTCCCGCTCCGAAGTAATTGAGTTCTGTAGCGCCAAGCTTTCCCGCAAAATGACCGATGCCGATCCGGCCAATGTAATCTTCTGTCCCTACTCTATCGCCATCTACACCACCGCCAATCAGCCGGAACTGGTCCACGTCTCCTATCTGCAGCTTTCAAAAATCGGCTCTTCCAGTTCACGCCCTGTACTGGAAGAGGTTGAAGCAATGCTGGCCGGAATTGTAAGTGAAGCAACAGAGTAATTGATGCTTACACGTCCACTTTTCACTCTACTCTCCCTCTTTATCGGAGGGTTCTGCATCGGGAATGTCTCTGCATTTGAGCTACCTACTGCGGAACAGCTCTCTACAACCGCCAACAGTACACTGGATGCCCAGAAGCTCAAGAAGGCCCAAAAACCGGTTCCCGACTTCCGCAAAATCAAGGATCCAAAGATCAAGAAAAGCGCGTTTATCAAGACCATTACAAAAGAGGCGCGCCCTATCCTCTACACGCTTGAAAAGCAGAGAACCATTCTACTGGGGCTCTATCTGCGCTACCGCTCGGGTGACCCACTCAGTGACGACGAACAGCAGTGGGTTCTCAAACTGGCGCGCCACATGGAGGTCAAGGGTTTCGACTCAGATGTTCACAAGAGTTGGCTTCAGCTCATCAAACGAACCGATACCATTCCATTGTCACTGTTGATTGCACAAGCGGCCATTGAATCCGCCTGGGGCACTTCCCGTTTTGCCCGTGAGGGGAACAACTATTTCGGTATCTGGTGCTCACGCCCCGGCTGCGGCATTGTTCCCAAACAGCGCGAAGAGGGGGCAACCCATGAGGTCGAACGCTATTCCAACATCAGCAACGCCATCCGGAAATATATCCATATATTGAATACTCGTCCCGCCTTCAAAGAGCTGCGTACACTACGACACCAACAGCGGGTCAGTCTGCTCTCACCCACTGGAACCATGTTGATCAAAGGGTTAGGACGATATGCCAAAAATGGCAGTGAGTACATGGAGACCTTGCGCAAAGTGATTCATCAAAACCGACTGGGACTCTACGACTGACGCTGAGGTGGACTTTTGCTATGATCTACCTGAAATAGAACAGGGATCGTCCATCATGAAGAGAGTACACCATTTACCCGTTTTTCTGCTGAGTGCAGCTTTTCTAACCACTGGTACCGCCACGGCCCAGTGGTTCAGCCCTTGGGGCAGTGAAAATGACCTGGCCACCGCCTGGGGGCTTGAGCCCAATACACTGGATGATCCCAATGAGGGGCCCGGAGAGACCATCGATTACAGCAGCCCCGAGCAGCCTTTCGGTATGAATGTGCAATCAGGCAGCCAGATGAAGCCTCTGAAGGCCGCCCCTGTGCCCCCAACGCGCCCTCTGCCAGCCGCCCCTGCTGCTCCGATCGCCAAGGCAAGACCCACAGCCCCCCCACCCGTTCCAGCCAGGCCTGCACGACCTGCCCCCCCCAGACAGTATTATCAGAGAAGGGCTCCTGCACCACGCAGAGACTATGGCCGTTACCGCCAACCATTGCCACCGATGCCTTACTATGCACCCAAGCCACTCCCACCACTGCGCATGCCGGTACCAATGTCCTCTTACCCCTACTACCGCCGCTAGTCTGAATCGAGCCCCGCATACCGGGGCAGACTACCCGTTATAGGTACAAAACAGACAGATCAATCACTTACTCACACTTTGGACAGATTGTGGATAATCGTTCAGCACTTAAATAAATTCTATTGATCCGCCCACTGGAAAACTGAAAAACAAGCACTTAAAGAAAATCCTACTTTTTCTTCCACGCCGATTATAGATCAATTAGTTACAGAATGTTTATCAGTTGATTTATTGGTCGACATCCTAATGGTTTGAGGAAGAGTGTAGAACTGCGCTTCTCCACAAAGCCTGTGGATAACTGTGTAGATAAACAATTAAAAGCGGTCTGTCGCCCACGCTGGGACAATGGATAGTGCAATCTGCCTGTTTTTTAAGCACAGCGATCAGATCAAATCATCAACCATATGAGTGGCTTTTTCGCCATTGTCATAAACAGAGAACCCATCCGCCTGTCCCTGCATCACCGGGGTTTCCGTCTCTGCTGTTTCTTTCAAAACAGGGGAAGCGTCTACCTCTATAGCCCCCTTTTCGATTGCATCAATCTGATAACTGAAATTATCAGACTCAACACGATCAACGCCCTCAGTCTGTTTAACCGCCAATGCTATCTCGGAAAAATTGAGCGACTCTCCATTGTGCAAAATGGCTTCACCAACGGAGAGCAGTAGACTCTCCTTCAATGGCTGATGCATTTCAACAACATTCAGATTGAACTGTTCGATTCCATGATCGGCCAACCCGCTCAACTCACTCTGCCGACTTACACCATCCTGGTTAAAGTCCTGCCAAATTTGCAGTTGTTCAAACGACTGATCCTGACTATCTACAACCCCATCATAGTTGGTATCCAACGTGCGGAGCGCTCCAATTCCAGTATCCACGCCGGGTTGGAAGTATTCAGAAAAGAGTTCGGTGATATCATCTATCTGGCCATTCTGATTATTATCCAGCACCAGAAAACCATCCTCAGCTGATAGCCAGTCTCGTGGCCTCCACACAGCATCTGGTGACATATTGAACAGGTTAATTGGCAGTGCATCAATCAACTCAATGCCATTGCTATTCAGATCTAGCATAATTGGATCTATCGTATAGGTAATCACTGCATATCCATTACCCGAGTTACCAACCATCGATCCGCCATTTGGATCTGGCATCGAGGCATTTCCAGCTACTGTGCTTGCGTTGGTGACACCTCCGATATAACTGGAACCCCCTCCTCCCCCCGCAGACCATCCAGAACCATGATCCAGAGTTGATGTCCCACCAGCACCGCCATAGTATCCGCCTCCTCCACCGCCACCACCAGCTGCGTTATACCCTGTACTCCCTTGGCCTCCTTGCCCCAAAGTGCCGTCAGTCGCGCCTCGAGATGTTGAGTACGCAATACCGCCACTACTTTGACTTCCCGCACCTCCACCATATCCTGACGAGTAATTTGCACTTGAGCTACCCACCAAACCACCACCTACTCCAGTCTCTCCATCTCTCCCACCACCAGCACCACCACCTGCAACAAGAACACGGTCTGCCAAAGCAGTACTGCCAATCCTGAAGTCAGTCGCTCCGCCACCTCCACCTCCATGCTGCCCTGTAGTATCTATACCTCCTGCGCCTCCACCATTCCATCCACCGGCACTTCCAGAAGAACCTGATTGCCCCTCACCACCAACATAGACATACACTATACTGCCTGCAGACAAGCTATAGGTTCCCATAGAGTATCCACCACTACCCCCTGTAGTATTCAATCCGCCTCCACCAGAAGCGCCCCACGCCTCAAGTGTATAGGTTCCTGTCGTAGTTACAGTCCAACTTTGAACTGCTCCAGTGTAGCTAAATGTTTGTGTATCACTATTATTGATAGTAAGAGAACCAGTAGCATCGCTAATCGTTGCATTCACCGAATTGGAGAGCTGAAAACTCAAGGTTTCACTGCTTTCGCTCACTTGATCGGACAGGATTGGAACGGTCACTGTCTTGCTGGTCTCTCCCGCTGCAAAGGACAAGGTTCCACTTGTAGCGGTGTAATCCACCCCAGCAGTTGCAGTACCATCTACCGTTGTATAGTCCACAGTCACCGTTTTGCCCGATGCTTCAGACAAGGTGACAGTAAAAGTTGCACTACTCCCTTCAACCACTGCTGCGGGATCATTGACCGAGAGCGTTGCTGACTGTGGATCATCATCCGTGATAGAGAGATCCAGACTGGAAGTGTTCAGCGTTGCACCATTGGTGACGTTGCTGAATTGCACAGACAACGTTTCGCTATCTTCATCCAGCTGATCATCCTTGACTGGAACCGTGAAACTTGCCGTTCTTGCACCTGCGACCACCGTCAGAGTCCCTGATGTGGTTGTGTAATCTGCCCCTGCGACAGCCGTTCCATCACTGGTTTGATAATCAAAACTGACACTACTGCTGAACTCTTTTGAGAGGGTTGCAGTAAATGTTGCTGTTCCAGCACTTTCATCCACGGTGGTGGTGGTTATGGTCACTTCCGGTGGTATTGCCAATTCAGCTTTGATCGCAGCCTGTCGGGCTGCTTCTGCAGCAGCGGCCTCTTGTGCTGCCCTGGCGGCTGCCTCCTGTGCTGCCTTGGCGGCTGCCTCCTGTGCTGCCTTGGCGGC
>CAYQFH010000134.1:0-6352 GCA_964416755.1 uncultured Piscirickettsiaceae bacterium
TAGAGAGATGGAGTATTCATGAAAATCACACTACGTAGAGGCGCATTGGCCACCGTACTGATTGCCGCAACTGCCCTCACCGGCTGCGGCGAGAATAACAATACAACCCAACAAAGCACAGCTCCTGCTGCCACCAAAGAGACCTATAACCTGCGTCTGGCCCACACCTGGCCAACCAAATTCCCGATCTTTGGTGATGCCATCCACAATATGGCGGCAATGGCCAACAAGATGTCCGATGGTCGCATCAACATCACCATCGACTCCAAGAACAAACACAAGGCACCGCTCGGCATCTTCGACATGGTCAAGTCGGGCCAGTATGACATGGGCCACTCCGCCTCCTACTACTGGAAGGGCAAGGTCCCCAATACCCTCTTCTTCACCACCATGCCCTTCGGCATGACTGCACCCGAGCAGTATGCATGGCGCTACTATGGCGGTGGACAGGAGCTGGCGGAAAAAGTGTATGCACCACATAACCTGATCACCTTCCCCGGCGGCAACACAGGTAACCAGATGGGGGGCTGGTTCCAGAAGGAGATCAACTCCATTGATGATCTACAGGGTCTGAAGATGCGTATCCCCGGCTTTGCGGGTGAGGTACTGGCTAAAGTGGGCGCAAAGCCAACCAACATCCCGGCGGGTGAACTCTACACCGCACTGGAACGCGGCACCATCGATGCACTGGAGTGGGTTGGCCCCTCTCTCGACCTGCGCATGGGCTTCCACAAGATTGCCCCCAACTACTACACCGGCTGGCATGAGCCTGGTACCGAGCTGCAGTTCCTGATCAACAAGGAGAAGTGGAACAGCTTCCCGGCGGATATTCAGGAGATCCTGCGTGTCGCCATGCGTACTGCTGCCTATGACATGTATGCGCACTCCTACCATGAGAGTGCCAACAACTGGGCTTCGATCAAAACCGAGTACCCTAATATTCAGGTACGCTCTTTCCCTGCCGAGGTGCTGCAGGCAATGAAGCAGGCCAACGACGAGCTGATCGCCGAACGTGCTGCGGCTGATCCACTGGCAAAGGAGATCATCGACTCACAGTCGGCCTATCTGACCAAGGCGCGCGCCTGGAGCAAAATCTCCGATCAGAGCTATTTCGAGACCATGGAGGTGTTGAAGTAACGGACTTGCAACATTCAATCCAAAAGGGGCCGCAAGGCTCCTTTTTTACTGCATCAGCCCCTGCCCGTTCCAGGCTGTAAAAGCCTTGACGACTACCCAAAAAATTACTATTTTTCAGGCATGAACGAGAACAGAACAATACATCGGGTTCAGTTTGACTGCCTGGTTCAATTTGAAGCTGATGGCTTTGAGCACATCTGTGAACTACTGGATATCTCACTCAAAGGGGCTCTCATCAGTGCCTGCAGTGGTGCAACACCTGAAGCAGGCACCCCGTGCACACTGAAAATCAGCCTGAATGATTCCAACGATCAGACGATTACCATGCGTGGCTACATTGCCCACAAAAACGAGAATCGTGTCGGTATTTTCTGTGAAGAGATCGATGTCGATAGCATCACACACTTGCGAAAAGTGGTTGAACTCAATCTGGGGGACAGTGGCCTGTTACAACGGGACCTCAAGGCACTCTACAACGGTTGATCTGGTTCAGCCAAGTGTAACGTCTCTTCGAAGAGAACCGCACAAGAGCAAAATGTGAAGACTTTTCAGGTCAGCTCTTGCGAGTACCAGGTACGCAACCACTCAGGCAGCCACTTCAATAGCTTGATCAATATGGTGCCTGGAATCAATCAGCACATCCTCATCCAGCATCAATTCCTCCATCGCCTGCTTGTGTACATCCACCCCTTCACCTTTCACCTTGATTTCACAGTAGACCCGTTTGCCAACAGTATAGTTGCCGATCTTCAGTATTGAGACCAGCGCCTGCAGATCCGCAACTTCACTCTCCTTGAAGCTGGAGTAGTCGAGGTTATGGGACAACAGGATTGCATCACAGATCTGGTCTGGCAGCTCCCACTTCCTGGCCAGGATATAGCTGACAGCCAAATGGGTGGTCTTGAAAAGTTTACGCTCATAGTCCAGCAGAGAGGCTGGAATGGAATGTGAGTGGCGGTACAGCTCCTGATAGCGTGGATGCTTTCTCTGGAAGAGAAGCCCACCGGCATCCTGAAACATTCCGGCAAGAAAGGCATCGTCAGGATCAATCCCCATCACATTTTCTGCAATCTTCCCACACACGGTAGCGGTAATCGTGGCCTGGTTCCAGTAGTCGCGATCAAATTCACTCTCCTCGCCCAATGTGCTTCTCAGTGCCGAGGCCAGCAGTACACCCTTGAGGTTATCCAGCCCCACCACCACAACTGCCTGCGAGATAGAGCTGATCTTTTCCTGCAGACCATAGGCAGCGGAGTTGACCAACCTCAACAGCAGTCCGGAGAGCTTGATATCACTGGAGATCACCTCGGCAATCTTGTCCATATCCGGCTCTTTGACCATCAACTCCTCCTGCAGTGCCAACACCGCTTCGGGGATGGCGGGAAAATGGATGCTGTCGACCAGATTGTGAGCCACTCTGAACTCCTCATCCGAGGGGTAGAAGGTCTTCTTCTGTTTGAGGATGGTCGAGGTGATTGATTGATCCCCCAGCCTGGCCTTCACCTTCTGATAATTGTCGAGCATCGCCTTCATCTTGGTCGGGACGATCGGCTTGACCAGATAGCCCGACGCACCGAGACTGGAGGCGTCACGAATAGTCTCTATCGAAGAGTCGGCAGTCACCATCGAGACAAAGGCGTTTCTGTTCCAGGTGCGAATCTGGCGCAGGACATCGATACCGCTCATCCCGCGCATGGAGATGTCGAGCAGGGTAATCTCCGGCTTGTGCTCCTGATAGAGCTGCAGTGCTTCCTCACCGTTGCGCGCAACTGCAACCACCTGACATTGGTGGATACGCAACAGCGTAATTAGCACCTCTCTTACAGTCTGCTCATCATCTACAACCAGTACAGTCGGCCCCTTTCCCATATCACTGCATTACCTTTGAATAGTCGATTAAAAATGCACCAGCATTTCTATGTCCAATTTCTTAAAACACAAAGGTCAAATTGTAACAAAACATTCAAATATTACCTTTATTACATGCATTACAAATCCAGCAAGCCGTCTCGGTTTTACAAAATAGTGGAGCAAAGAGCCAACGCGACAGCACAGGTATAATGCCGTCATGAACCTGCTCCCGCACATCAACCGCATTACCGATGCCACTGGCAAGCTCTCCGGCATCCTCTTGCTGCTACTGCTGCTCAATGTCTTCTACGACGTGATCATGCGCTACCTGTTCAATGATGTCTCCATCGGCATGCAGGAGTTGGAGTGGCACCTCTACTCTACCGTCTTTCTGTTGGGAATCTCCTATACACTGTCACAGGATGGTCATGTACGGGTCGATCTGATCTACAATCAGCTCTCGCCTCGGCGACAAGCATTGGTCGATATCGCTGGAACACTCCTGTTTCTGATCCCGTTCTCACTACTGATCACCTGGTACGGGCTCGACTTTGTCGCCGACAGTTATCAACTGGGAGAAGGGAGTGGTGACCCCGGCGGCCTCCCCCACCGCTGGACCATCAAGGCGATGATTCCGCTCTCTTTCATTCTGCTGATCATCAGTAGCATCGGCTTTATGCTGCGGGCGTGGCAAAGAATGGAGGAGACCGCATGATCGGTATCCTGATGTTCATCACTGCGCTGCTGTTACTGCTGTTCGGCTTTCCGGTCGCCTTCACTTTCGGCGGAGTGGCACTGCTCTTTGGGGTTCTCTCCGAGGGGCTGCAGATCTTCGCCTTTATGCCGTTCCGTATTCAGTCGATCATGGAGAATTCCGTACTGATGGCGATCCCGCTCTTCATCTTCATGGGGATCATGCTGCAGAAGACCAATCTGGCCGAGCAGCTATTGGAGTCGATGGGCAAGCTGTTCGGCAGACTCTCTGGCGGTCTGGCAATTTCAACCATTCTGGTCGGCACTCTACTGGCTGCATCAACCGGCGTGGTTGGCGCCAGTGTGGTGGCGATGGGGATCATCTCACTACCGGTGATGCTGAAGTACAAGTACAACCGTCCACTCAGCTGCGGGGTGATCTGCGCCTCCGGTACACTGGGGCAGATCATTCCACCCTCGATCATTCTGATTATTCTGGGTGATGTAATGGGGCTGCCGGTTGGTGATCTGTTCAAGGCAGCGGTGGTACCCGGTCTGGTGTTGGTGAGCCTCTATATCCTCTATGTGCTGGTGTATACCCACATGGTCGAAGGGAGCGCCCCAGCCATTCCATTTGAAGAGAGTGACCAGACCACACGGCGACAGCAGTACTTTGATGCAATGAAGGCAATTGTCCCGCCACTGCTACTGATCATCGTGGTACTGGGGTCGATCTTCTCCGGCATTGCAACCCCAACCGAATCCTCTGCCGTGGGTGGTGTTGGTGCAATTCTGTTGTCGATGCTCTATCAAAAATTCTCCTGGCAGGCGCTACTCGACAGCGCCGAAGAGACCGTCAAGGTGACCGCAATGGTCTTTGCCATTCTGGTCGGCGCAACGGCCTTCTCGATGGCCTTCACATACACCGGCGGTGACCGTATTGTGGAGGAGTACCTGCTGCAACTGCCGGGTGAGAAGTGGGGCTTTCTGGTCTTCTCGATGCTCTTTATTCTGCTACTCGGCTTCTTCATCGATTTTGTCGAGATTGCCTTTATCGTGGTGCCAATCCTGATGCCGATCGCGGAGATTCTGGGGATACCGATGCTCTGGTATGCAATACTGATTGCAATGAATCTGCAGACCTCATTTCTCACCCCACCGTTCGGCTTCAGCCTCTTCTATCTCAAGGGGGTAGCACCGCCCGAGGTACGCACCACCGAGATCTATCGCGGGGTGACTCCATTCATTCTGATCCAGATCTCGGTGCTGGTCTCAATTCTCATCTTTCCAGGTTTTTATGGTCTTGCATAACTGTTACAGCAGATAGCGAAGTACCAGCCAGGGAATCAGATTAAAAAAGACAATCAGCAGTTTGTAGACCCCCATCCCTCCGAAATGAATGACATCCAGTTGGGATTCAGTCAGATTGAACCATCGGCCATGGAAGTCATAGACCCACCGGCGTGCAAACAGGATCATCAGAAACCAGTAGATCAGAATCCCCAGATTGATCAGTGTGGACCAGCCAAGGAAGCTGATCAGGATTGCTTTCTCCATCAGACACCTCCTTGGGCGGTGGTTGATGCCGCAAAGTGTCTGGATAACCGATTATAGAGCCAGGCGAAGATCAGCCCCCCAATACCGCCATCAATCGCCCCCCAAACGGCTCCAATCAGGCCACTGATTAATCCAGGACCATAGCCGATATAGACGGTTGAAATCAAATTGACCACTTCAAGACCATACCCAAACGATGCAACCCACCCCATCAACAGCACTGCACCTCCCCAAATCGTGGCTATTGACACTGCAAATGCTCGCACATTCAACATGTTACACTAACTCCAAATTAATCTCTCTACCCTGACTGTAGTCCATACAGCTGACAGATCAACCCTTTACATCGATATACCGGGCCAAAACAGGGGACTGCTTGATCAACCTCGCCAGATTGAAATAAACTTTATAGATCCTCTATTGCCAGTGTAGTGATGAGTCCAGCGTTAATGAGCATCAAATACGAAGAAGCAAACATTCTTATTGTCAGTGACTCTGCTGCCGAGATTACAGATCTGAAAAATTTGTTGGCAACTCTTGTTGGGCGGCTAACCTTCGCCTTGAGTAAGGATGAAGGAATTCAGACCTTCAAGGCACAACATCCCATAATGCTGGTTTTGGCCTTTACTGATGTAGCCAACTCAGTTCAGTTTTATCAACAGCTCAATCAGGAAATACCGGAAATTACCGAGCATTTTCACCATACCCTGTTACTTTGCTCCAGCAAAGAGGCGTACGACGCCTACCATCTCTGCGAAGAGGGTGTTTTTGATGATTATCTGGTAGACCATCCACTCTACGATCCACAACGCATTATTCTCTCCATTGAACAAGCACTGCAGAATCAGCTGATGGAACGCAAGGTTCTGGCCCTGCATCAACAGAACAGACACAGCAGAAAATTGCCACTCACGAGTTCCCCTCACAGATCGAGCAGGAGCGAATTCTCCTGGTTGATGATGATGACTTTTACAGAGAACAGGTTGCCGCCATTCTCGCCTCTGTCGGGTACCAGGTTGCTGAAGCCAATAATGGCATCACTGCACTCAAACAGTTGAGCATAGATTCCCCCGGCTAAAGCCGGGGTACTATTGGCTTCGCCGCGCTTCGCGCA
>CAYQFH010000135.1:0-6309 GCA_964416755.1 uncultured Piscirickettsiaceae bacterium
GAGGCGCAGGCGCTGGCCGATGAGAATGTGCAGCGCTTTATTGAGGGCAAACAGGTGGTTAAGATGATTGTTGTGCCCGGAAAGCTGGTGAACCTTGTGGTAAAGTAGTCTGATTATCTATTGAAACGAGTCTCTTAAATCATGAAAAGCATTCGAACGACCCTATTGACCGCTGTTCTGACGCTTACCTTGTTGCAGGGGTGTGGTTTCCATCTGCGTGGTGCAGTGGTACTGCCTCAAGAGATGGCATCCACCTGGGTGGCTGGTGAGGGCGTCTCCACGGAACTGCTGCAGTCGGTGCAGGATGCGATTGGTAATAGCAACGGTGGTGTGGCGGATGGTGAATCAACAGCCTCATCCGTGTTGGTGTTGAGCGGCGAATCGTTCTCTCGCCGTGTCGCGACTGTTGGTAGTGACGGCAAAGTCAATGAGTATCAGCTCAGCTATAGCGTGAACTGGAAGCTTAAAGGGAAATCCGGTGCAACGCTGCGTGAGGGTGTTGTGAAGCAGAGTGAAAATTACCAATATAGCTCCAGTGAGGTGTTGGGTAAATCTGCAGAAGAGAGCTACCTGCGCGGAGTGATGGTGAAGGCTGCAGTGCGTGATTTGATGCGTGCGCTGCGTCAAAGATAGCCCGGCTATACCATGAAACTCCGTCCGGAGCAGCTTGCAGCCCAACTCAAGAAAGGGCTGGCTCCGGTCTATCTGATTAGCGGCGAAGAGCCGCTGCTGTTGCAAGAGGCGGCTGAGGCCATTCTGCAGTCTGCACGAGCACAAGGTTTTGTTGAACGTTCCATCCATACCGTAGACAACAGCTTCCACTGGTCAGAGCTGCAGCAAGAGAGTGCAGCACTCTCACTGTTTGCGGAACAGAAGGTGGTCGATCTGCGTATTCCAACGGGAAAGCCCGGTAAAGAGGGAGGCACTGCACTGGTAGAGTGGTGTGGCGCACCACCAGAAGAGAAGATCCTGTTGATTCGTGCGGGCAAGCTGGATGGGGCAGCTCAACGTGCCAAGTGGTTCAAAACCATTGAGCAGGCCGGCGTGGTGGTACAGATCTGGCCGCTGGAGCTACGACAAATTCCCAACTGGATCATGCAGCGGATGCGTGGAGCCGGTATGGATGCAACGCAGGGGGCGGCTTCCCTGATTGCAGAGCGGGTAGAGGGTAATCTGTTGGCGGCAGTACAGGAGATTGAAAAACTCTCATTGCTGGTCGAGTCAGGGCAGCAGGTGGATGAGGCGATGGTGATGAATCTGGTGGCTGATAGTGCCCGCTTTGACCCATTTCAGCTGGCAGACACGATGTTGTCCGGAGATCGAGTGCGTGCACTGCGCATTCTCCGCGGCTTGCAAGAGGAGGGGACGGCGATTCAGGTGGTGCTGTGGGCTATTTTGCGTGATCTACGCGAGTTGGCGGTAATTGGTAGCGAGTCGCAGCTCAATCGCCACAAACCGCTGGAGTATATCCCCCCTGCGCTATGGAAGCGTCGTCTGCCACTGCTTGCGGCTGCATTACGTCGCTTGAATCTACAACGGCTTCAGCTGCTGGTTCAGCTGGCGGGGCGGGTGGATCGTGCTGGCAAGGGGATGGGAGAGGGGGAGTCCTGGCAATTGCTGGAGGAGCTGTTGTTGCGAATGACTGCCTCCGGTCGGTAGTTTTTGATCTTTATAAGAATTCAATAATGGACATTGAGTAACTCTGATTTTCAACTGATTTCAGTTGTGGATAATAGCCATCCTCTGGATATTTGAGTCGATAGGGCTATAGATTGATGTTTACCTGTGCGGTGGTCACCTTCAATGATGGCAGCAAACGTCATTACAGTAATGTAAAGCGTGGCGGGTTGGCGATGTCCAGCCGGGGAGCTCGTATCGCCTTGACCATGCTGGATGGCTCTGTTCAGTATCTGGAGAACAGCAACAGTGTGATGATGGTGGATGACTACTGGCTGGAGGAGCACCACGAACTGATTTCCCCCGATCTGGATGCCGAGACGCAACCGACTCCAGGGCCCTGGTGGGTCGACGTGACCGGCGCAGTGGTCTCTGGTGATCCCGGCGACTTTCATGTGATTGCCGATACCCATGTCTCCAATGTGCCGGAGCGACAACGCTCAGCCAATGCGGTCGTGATGGCGCATGCGCTGGAGATGAAGGAGCTACTGGAGAAGATTGTTTATCGCTCACAGCAGGATGATGCACTGCGAGGCTGCATGCCGGAGGATCTGCTGGAGCAGAGCAGGCAGACGCTCTCCGAGTTGGAATTTTAAGCGCTATAACAGCGAATCATGCGTGCTAAACTATCCGGTTTGGACGCTTCTTTTTTTCAGGTGTAGCAGATGGATATCAAACAGTATATGACTCAGGTGGGGGAGCAGGCCCGTGCTGCTTCCCGTGCAATAGCGCGTGCCGAGACCAACCACAAGAACCGAGCGCTGGAGATCACCGCTGATCTGCTGGAGCAGTCGATGGCCTCCCTGCTGGAAGAGAATCGCAAGGATCTCGATGCAGGAGAGAGGAATGGTCTGGATGCAGCGCTGCTGGATCGACTGGCGCTGAATGAGGAGCGAGTCAACGGTATGGCTGAGGGGCTACGACAGATTGCAAAACTGCCTGACCCTGTTGGGGAGATTGCCGATCTCAATTACCGTCCTTCCGGTATTCAGGTAGGCAAAATGCGGGTGCCACTGGGGGTGATTGGAATCATCTACGAGTCTCGTCCTAATGTGACGGCTGATGCGGCAGCACTCTGCCTCAAGTCGGGCAATGCGGCGATCCTGCGTGGCGGTTCCGAGGCGTTCCACTCCAACCAGGCGATTGCCAAACTGATCCATCAGGGGTTGGCTGAGGCGGGGCTGCCTGCCGAGGCGGTGCAGGTGGTAGAGACAGCAGATCGAGAGGCGGTCGGTGAGTTGATCACGATGAGCCGCTATGTCGATGTGATCATCCCACGTGGGGGCAAAGGGCTGATCGAACGCATCTCCGAGAGCGCCCGTATCCCGGTGATCAAGCATCTCAACGGCATCTGTCATGTCTACATTGATGATCAAGCAGACCGGCAGAAGGCGATTGATATCGCCTACAATGCAAAGACCCACCGCTATGGGGTCTGCAATGCGATGGAGACACTATTGGTAGCGGAGGGAGTTGCAGCAGAGGTGTTGCCTGAACTCTGCAAACAGTACCAGGCGGAGGGTGTCGAACTGCGGGGCTGCGACAAGACACGTGCGATTGTTGCAGATATGGTGGAGGCAACCGAAGCTGATTGGGATGAGGAATATCTTGCCCCAGTGCTCTCGATCCGTGTGGTAGCTGATATTGACGCAGCCATGGATCATATCCACCAGCACAGCTCAGGGCATACTGAGTCGATTGTAACCGAGAGCTATAGTCAGGCGCGGCGCTTCATGGCAGAGGTCGATTCCAGTTCGGTGATGGTCAACGCTTCTACACGTTTTGCCGATGGTTTTGAATATGGGTTGGGTGCAGAGATCGGTATCAGCACCGACAAGATCCATGTGCGTGGGCCGGTAGGATTGGAAGGTTTGACCTCACAGAAATTTATCGTACTCGGCGACGGCCATATACGTCAGTAATGCAGCCGATCGGCATTCTGGGCGGGACCTTTGATCCTGTCCACTTTGGCCATCTGCGCCCGGCGCTGGAGGTGTGTGAGCAGCTTGGTCTCGACCATGTGCGGTTGATTCCAAGCAAGGTTCCAGTGCATCGTCCCCAACCGGTTGCGCCACTGGAACGGCGTATCGAGTGGTTGCAGCAGGTGGTTGACGAAGTGCCACAGTTCAAGCTCGATCTGCGTGAGGTGGAGCGGGAAAGTCCTTCCTGGATGGTGGTGACACTGGAGTCATTGTCCACCTCCATTCCCAAGCGGCCACTCTGCCTGATTTTGGGAATGGATGCCTTTCTGCAGATCGAGAGTTGGCACCGTTGGCAGGAGTTGTTGCAGTTGGCCCATATTGTGGTCACCCACCGTCCCGGTTTTCCTCGTCCGCAGACAGGCAGCATTGCACAGTTGCTTGAATCGCATGAGACCCGTCTGGTTAATGATCTCAATCGACTGCCGCAGCAGCAGGGAGGATCTATTCTGCTGTTGCCGGTGACACAGTTGGAGATCTCGGCAACAGCGATTCGGCAGATGGTGGCGCAAGGTGAAGACCCTCGATTCCTTTTGCCTGATACAATTCGCACTGCAGTTATGGATCAATACCCACAGGAATGAAGAGTAGAGCATGTTAAGCGTAGATGAGTTGGAGCAGTTGGCGGTCAATGCCCTGGAGGAGTTGAAGGGGAATGAGATTACGGTGATCGATGTCTCGGAGATGACGGATGTCACCAGCCGTATGGTGATTGCCAGTGGTACCTCCAGTCGTCATGTGCGTTCCCTGGCAGAGAATGTAGCGCTGGAAGCGAAGCGCGCCAACGAAGCGCCGCTAGGGCGTGAAGGAGAAGATTCCAGTGATTGGGTGTTGGTCGACCTGGGAGAGGTGGTGGTCCATGTGATGATGCCGGAAGCGCGTGACTACTACAATCTGGAGAAATTCTGGGAAGAGTTCAGTCGGGAGTAGCAGTAGAGGTGAAGATCAGCCTGATTGCGGTGGGCAAGAAGATGCCCGCCTGGGTGACTGAGGGGTATAACGAATACGCCAAGCGGATGCCACGAGAGTGTCTGCTGGAGCTGGTGGAGATCGAGGCAGAGAAGCGTGGAAAGAGTGGCTCCTCCCGACGCTGGATGGAACAGGAGGGGAAGCGGATGCTGGCTGCAATTCCCAAGGGGGATCGGGTCATTGCGCTGGATGTGAGGGGAATGCATTGGTCTACTGAAAAGTTGGCGAGTCAGATGGAGGGATGGATGCATGCGGGCAGCGGAGTTTCGTTGTTGGTGGGCGGGCCGGATGGTCTCGCACCGGATTGCTTGCAGCGTGCAGACCAGAGGTGGTCACTTTCAAGTCTGACGATGCCCCATCCGTTGGTACGGATAGTGCTTGCAGAGCAACTCTATCGGGCCTGGAGTGTAGTGAATAATCACCCCTATCATCGGGCGTGATTACCTTACAGTCTTGTCTGAATACCCCTTTCGAATGAGGTGAAATGGGTGTGCGCTCTGTCAGGGGCTATGGTAGGATCTCGAAAAAAATTAATAAGATCAAAAAGGGGGAAAACAATGAAGATCGTACGTTCGATGGTGTTTGGTGCAGCTGTGGCTTTGAGTCAAACAGCAATTGCCGGTGGGTTTGGGGATCTGGTGATGGCCTTCCCGGTTACCGAGGAGATGAGCGGTGAGGAGATTGATGAGGCGATCAAGAGTCAGTCGATTGAGCAGGGGATCAACCATGTCTTTTTTGCGCCGCTCTACAAGCAGGTAGAGGCATTGACCGGAAATGCTTATCGCCATATGACCATTCACCATCTCTGTGATGCTCGTCTGGGGGCCAAGATTGCAGACTTGGATGAGAGCATGGTGGTGATGATGCCGTGTCGCGTTGCTGTGGTGGAGAGCAAGGATCAGCCAGGTAAATTTACCCTCTACACCACCAACCCTTCAGTGGTTCTGGCTGACCCCGGTATCAGTGAAGAGGTGAAACAGCTGATCTATGGATTTGCGCCCAAGCTGAAGGCGCTGACAGAAAATGTGGCGGCTGGTGAATTCTGATTACGATTTCTAGATGAGGGTGGGTTGAATGAACCGTTTTATTCAGGTGGTCTTGTCTCTGTTGATAGCACTGACGTTGGTCAGTGGTGCACAGGCACAGCAGGGAGGGTTTGGTTCGCTGGTTTTGAAGTTTCCGGTGACCGACAAGGAGATGAGCGGAGAGGATATCGATGAAGCGATTCGCAGCAAATCCATTGAACTGGGAATTAATCATGTCTTCTTTGCGCCACTCTACAAACAGGTGGAGGCTATTACAGGAAAGCCGTATCGTCATATGACCATCCACCACCTCTGTGATGCACGGTTGGCACAGCAGTTGGCTGATTTGAATGATGATCTGGTGGTGATGATGCCGTGTCGTATTGCAGTGGTAGAGAGCTTGAATCAGCCGGGTGAGTATGCAATCTATTCGACCAGCCCCAAGGTGATCCTGGAGGATCCTACCATTAGCCAGAAGCAGAAGGGTATGATTCTCCAGTTTATGCCCAAGATGCAGCAGTTGACAGAGGCGGTGGCTGCGGGCGATTTCTAGCACATAAAGCAGCAACACTTCTAAAAAGGGCTGGTGACTTCGGTTTCCACCCTTTTTACCGTGAAAATCATACCGTCCTCCGAGCCACAGCAATCCCTGCCCTCAG
>CAYQFH010000136.1:0-6196 GCA_964416755.1 uncultured Piscirickettsiaceae bacterium
TAATGTTGTCTGAGGCGTTTCTCAATTCTTCGGTAGTCTGTCGCAGACCTTGACTGTCCAGCAATCGGGCAATCAGATCAAACCCGCGGACACATTTCTCCAGAGTCATGCTTCCATCCGCAGACTGTCTGTTCAATGTCTGCAGCGAGTCCTCGATTTTCTGCAACTGACGGCTGCGCTCTTCGAGTTGAACGATATGCCCATTGATACCGGTCACCGCATTGCCCACATTATGCAGCAGGGTCACACTCATCTCGGTAACACCGGACTGGAATGCAAGATACTGCTCCTGCTCCTCCAGTCGAACCCGCTCACGCAGATCATAAAAGAGCATCAGTCTTGCTCCATGCTCACTTCCCTGCTGCCGCTGTTGATTCAGGTTGAGCTGACTGGCCTGAACCGGGATACGTTCGCCCGACAGCGAGAGGATGGTTCCCTTGACCATTCCAAGCTGGGCCTCTCCATCCGGCTCAAAGACCTCCTCCAGAGTAAATTCATAGACCCGCCCCAACAGCTGATACATGGTCTGGTTGACCCGTACCACACGACCCTCACCATCGAGTATCACCATCCCCTCCTGCATGGAGTTGAGAATCATCTCGATAAAATCCTTCTCGGAGGAGAGCGCCCGGGTACGATCCAGCACCTTCTCTTCCAGCTCCGCCTCATTTCGGTGCAGATGATCAATCAGACTGCGCATCGCCTCAGCCAGCTGGTTGATCTCCACCACCTGACCCGGTGGATATTCATCCACACGATCCTTCTGTGCAGCACTGGTCAACTCCTCAATCGGCTGCGCCATTGATCTGGCCTGCCGCTGCGCAAGCCAGATCAACAGCAGAATCGAGAAGATCATCGCAATCAGGATCTCTTGCTGCAGGGTATCAATCGGCTCCAGTACTTCACTTCGATCCTGCTTCACCACCATGCCCCAATCCAGCTCAGGAATCCAGCTCCAGACTGAGTACACCTTCTGACACTTGGGATCCATCACCCAGCCAGAGCCAGAGGGTGAACCATCAAATCCCTCTGCAGCAGAGGCCAACTTCAACATCGGAAAGTGCTGTGGATTCGCACGCTGCAGTGCTGCACACTGCTCAGTGCGTTCTTCATCACTACGCAGGATATTGATAAAGTTGACCTGTACCCCATCCTCTACCGAGCGCTCTTTCTGGGCAAGGATGACATCTCCCGTTTCACCCAGGCCACTATAGCTGCTCAACATCTCACGCAACCACTCCAGATCGAGCGGCCGCACCATGATACCGAGCTGCCGTTTCTCGCCACTATCTGCATAAGTGAAAATGGGTGCCCCCATCAGGACGGTTGGGCGTTCGAGAATCTCAAGATAGCCGTAGTTGGAAATTGTCTGTACCGGCACATCCATGATGCGCTCAACCATCTCGGAGAGGATGGTTTCCCCATACATCCCCTCTCCTGAGAAATCTGCCCCGACATCCTCTACTACCGCATTCAGTGTGAAGGCAAGCTCACCGCCTGGAGTAAAGAGGAAAAACTCATCTCCGCCATCGGCGGTTACCAGCATCTCCAGATCCTTGTGAAACTCCTTTCGAAAGGATCGGTAGGCTTCAGAGTCGATCCCTTGTTCCCGATAGAGCCGCATTAACTGTGCTACATGTTCGACCACATCCTCATTGCGAGCGACTGTCTCCACCCAGCGTTTCTCAGACTCGATAAAGGCGAGAATACGCCCCTTGCGAAAATCGGAATGGGCATGCAGGTTCTGCTCTACCGTACTGATCAACACCTTTTCCGAGAAGTGGTAGATAACCCCACCGATCGCCAGAATGGTAGCCAGCAGGAAGATCAGCCCACTCTTCAGGTGGAAATAGAAGAGTGATCGTACACCACCACTACCACTACCACTACCACTCATAGGATCACAGCCACGACATTACTCCTGCTTCAGCCGCTTCTTGAAGCGGTTCAGCAGTTTATTGCGGACCTGCGCCTCACGATGCTTGAGAGCCGCGTTCATACTCTTCTCTGCCGCATCAGCCAGCAACTGCTGCGCACTACGATTTGTCCCTTCTGGATTACGCTGAATATAACTGCCATCCGGCTGCATCTCCCATGCACCACGCTTGTCCCCCAGTTGTGCATCCAGGCTCATGCGCAACTCCTCGCGCAGTGCCGGCTCCTCCACCGGCGCCAGCACCTCGACCCGGCTCTCCAGATTGCGTTTCATCGAATCAGCAGAACCGATAAAGTACTCCTCCTCCCCATTGTTGTTGAAGTAGTAGACGCGGCCATGTTCGAGAAAGCGGCCGACGATACTGATCACATTGACTGTCTCGGTCAGCCCCTCCAGCCCCGGACGCAGGCGACAGGTATCGCGAATGATCAGATCGATCTTTACCCGGGCCTGCGCGGCACGGTAGAGGGCATGGACAATATTGGCATCCTCCAATGCATTCATCTTGAACTGGATCAATCCATTTCCAGTACGCTGCTGATGTGTAATCTCCCGGTCGATCTTCTCGATCAGGCTCTTCTTCATCATCTTCGGTGAGGTGAGAATCTTGCGGTAGAGCCGCTCCTTGGGGCCATAGCCGGTCAGCAGATTGAATAGTTCGGTAAGATCCTGCCCGATATGTTCATCGCAGGTAAGGATGCCGTAGTCGGTGTAGAGGCGTGCAGTGCCACTGTGGTAGTTTCCGGTACCGACATGGCAGTAGCGCGCCAATCCTTTGTAATCCTGACGCACCACCAGGATAGTCTTGCAGTGGGTCTTGAGTCCGACCACACCATAGATCACATGGATGCCCTGTTTCTCCAGCTCACGCGCCCAGCGGATATTGGCCGCCTCGTCAAAGCGCGCCTTGATCTCGACCAGCACCGCAACCTGCTTGCCATTCTGTACCGCCCGGATCAGATGACGAATCAGTTTGCCATCGGGTGCAGTTCGATAGAGCGTCATCTTGATGCCCAACACCTTGGGATCGGTGCTCGCTTCACGCACGAACCGCTCCACCGAATTGGCAAAGGACTGATACGGATGGTGCAACAACAGCGGACCGTTATTGCGAGTGATGTGGAAGATGTTCTGTTTGTTCTGTGCCAGCAGAGGATGGTCGACTGGATGGGCCTCCGGATCATGTAGCATCGGCAGATCGATCGACGCAATCTGGAACAGATCGGACATCGCCATGTTATCCAGCTCAAAAACATCCTGCTCCTGATCCAGCCCCAGCTCGGCAGCCAACATACCGTAGTGGAGCGGATCGCAACCCCGACTCACCTCCAGTCGCACAATCGGGGCGAAGTGGCGCTCCTTCACCTCCGACTCAATCATCGAGAGTAGATCATCGGCGCTGTCTTCATCCTTCTCTACACTGGCATTACGGGTGATGCGGAACATCTCATGCGCCACGATCTCCATCCCCGGAAACAGCAGGTCAAGGTTATGGGTAATCAGATCTTCCAGCAGAATATAGGTGTGTCCTCTCCCCTCCTGCTCCACCGGATAGTAGCGCGGAGCAAACTGCTTATGGATCGGCACCTTGATACGGGCCAGCACCGGGTTCTCCTCCTGCGGATAGCGTAGCGTCACCAGCAGATTGAGATTGAGGTTGGAGATGAAGGGGAACGGGTGCGAGGGGTCCATCGCCAACGGGGTTAGCAGTGGCAACACTTTCTGTTCAAAGGCAGCACGCATCTGCTCCTGCTCGGCACTGGTCAAATCGTCATAACAGATCAGGTGAATCTCCTCTGCCGACAACTCCCCTTTCAGTGCAGACCAGATCTGACTCTGGCGATCCTGCAGTTCACGTACCGACGCATTGGACTCGATGATCTGCTGGGTTGGAGTCCGCCCATCTACAGTGGGCTCCTTGTAGCTGGCTGCCACCTGCTGTTTGAGTCCACCGATGCGCTTCATGTAGAACTCGTCCAGATTGCTGCTGACAATGGCGAGGAACTTGACCCGCTCCAGCAACGGGTTGCGCGGGTCTTCTGCCTCATGCAGAACGCGCTGATTGAAGGCGAGCCAAGTCAACTCACGGTTGAGGTAGAGCTCACTCGACTTGAGATCAACTTCTCCGGTTTTCTCCTCTATCATTGCGTCAGCCATCTGACTCTCTCTCCAAAACCTGCTGCAGTTGATCACACACCGTCTTCAACACCTTGATGCGTGCAAAGTACTTATTATTCCCCTCGACCAGAATCCAGGGCGCGGAGGTCGAGCTGGTACGCTGGATCATATCATCGACCGCAGCCGCATACTGTGGCCGTTTCTCCCTATTGCGCCAATCCTCATCAGTCAACTTCCACGCCTTGTGCGGGGTCTGCTCTCTGAGTTTGAACCGCTCCAGCTGCACATCGGCATCGACATGAATCCAGAACTTCAGCAGCAGAGTACCGCTATTGACCAGGTGTTCCTCAAAGTCATTGATCTCGCTGTAGGCACGGCGCCACTCCTGCTCTGTTGCAAATCCCTCTACCCGCTCTACCAGTACACGTCCATACCAACTGCGGTCATAGATGGTGACCCGCCCCTTGCGCGGAATATGACGCCAGAAGCGCCACAGGTAGTGATGGTCCCGTTCCTCATCGGTGGGGGCCGCAATCGGGATCACCCGATAACTGCGCGCATCCAGCGCTGCAGTGATGCGACGAATCGCCCCCCCTTTTCCGGCCGCATCATCCCCCTCAAACAGCAGAATAATTGAATCCCCCTTCCCCATTTTGCGTGCGCGCTGAAACAGCTCACTGAGCCGTGCCTGCTGCTCTTTCAGCGCCTTTTTGTAGGGCTGCCTGGGGAGGGTTAGGTGGCTGTCCAGACGCTCCACAATGGTTGGCTGGTGGTTCAGGGTCTCTGTAATCGCCTCCAGTGGATCAGCCACGGTCTGTTCCAGCTGCTGCAACTCTGAACGGCTTGAGCGCTGTTCCAATTCGCGTACCAGTGTATCCCGTACAATTGCGGCCACTGCCAGACTGCGATAGCGTGGATCCTCACCTTCAATAATATGCCAGCTGGCATAACCGGTGCTGCTCTTCTGCATGGTGCGCTCTGCAGCTTCGATAAAACGCTCATAGAGGTGCCAGTTGTTCCAGTCCTTTTCTGTCACCTTCCAACGCAGTAGTGGGTCCGCCTCCAACTGCTTCAGCCGCCGTTGCTGCGCACTTTTGCTCAGATGCATCCAGAACTTGATTACCACAACCCCGTCATCAACCAACATCTTCTCAAAGCTGTTGATCTGACTCAGCTCCTCATCCAGCTCCGCATGGTCACTCTCTTCATGCACCCAACGTAAAATGGGGGCCGAGTACCAGGCACTCAGAAACAACGCAATGGAGCCATGACCGGGAAGATCTCTCCAGTAACGCCAGAACGGGGGACGTTCTCGCTCCTCATCCGAAGATTCACCATACGCATGACTCTGAATCCAGCGCGGATCCATCCACTCATTGAGCTGGTTGACTGTCTCCCCCTTGCCGGCACCGTCCACCCCCGCCAGCACAATGACTACCGGAATCTTCGCCTGTCGCACCTGCTGCTGGATCTCCAGCAGCTGTACCCGTAGCTCCGGCACCAGTGCCCTGTAGTCACTTTTACCGACCTTGCGACCCAATTCAGCCGTTTCAAACATCCACTACTCCATGCAACTGCATTAACATTTACAGTAGTGTATCTCTCAATAGTCCGATTGTAAGCTGATTATGCTGCTTGAATTGGATCTCTTGATCTTCTCTCTTCAGAAACTATTGCAACTGTTCTCTTTCAACACTCGTTTCATAGATGCCGGGTGTTTGACCAACTCAGCAGCAGGACGTATTGGTCTCTGAACGAGATTGCCACCACAGTTCGGACATAGATGATTTAACGTATGTTCTGCACAATCCTTACAAAACGTACATTCAAATGTACAAATCACCGCCTCCAGAGAGCTCGGCGGCAGATCCTTGTCACAACACTCACAATTTGGTCGCAGCGCTAACATTCGGCATCCATTCTGATTCCAACCAGAAAATAGTACACGAACTTTGCTCACACACAGTTTGTTTTCATTCAGCGCTATTTATTGATAAATACAAAAAAACACCACAATCCCACACATTTTTTGTAACATTTTGTAATATTTGTTGAACCTATACCCAGTATTGAAATATAAATAATCTGTCTGTAACGGCAAGGCTGATCGAAAGGCAGCTACGCAAAACCACTGGCCTAAAG
>CAYQFH010000137.1:0-1100 GCA_964416755.1 uncultured Piscirickettsiaceae bacterium
CAAGACCGGTCAATCTTCATGTAGAGGGGCTGCGTGCGCTGGGTGCAGAGGTTGTGGTTGAGAATGGATATATCCATGCCACAGCCAATAAGCTGAAGGGGGCACACATTCTGCTCGACTCTGTGACCGTTACCGGCACACAGAATCTGCTGATGGCGGCAACCCTGGCAGAGGGGAAAACTACTCTGGAGAATGCTGCCAGGGAGCCGGAGGTCGTGGATCTTGTCCACTTCCTCAACCGGATGGGGGCAAGAATCGGTGGGGCAGGAAGCTCCACACTGGAGATCGAGGGGGTGGACTCCCTCCATGGTGTGGATTACACCGTAATCCCTGATCGAATCGAGACCGGGAGCTATCTTGTTGCAGCCGCAATCACTAGAGGGAGTATTGAGCTGGTGGAGACGGATCCTCTGCTGTTGGAGTCCGTATTGCTGAAGCTGGAGGAGGCGGGTGCCACTCTGAGGGTGGGGAGTGAGACCATCTCTCTGGATATGGAGGGGAGGAGGCCGCGTGCAGTCAGCTTTACCACCTCCCCCCATCCAGCATTTCCTACCGATATGCAGGCACAGTTTATGGCCCTCAATGCTGTTGCCGATGGGGTTGGGATGATCTCCGAGACCATTTTCGAAAATCGATTTATGCATGTTCCCGAGCTGCAGCGGATGGGGGCAAGGCTTCAGATCCAGGGTAATACCGTAATGGTAGAGGGGGTGGAGTCACTGAATGCGGCACGGGTCATGGCTACCGATCTCAGGGCCTCAGCCGGCCTGGTGCTTGCCGGATTGGCCGCTCAGGGAGAGACGCTGGTTGACAGAATTTACCATATCGATCGCGGCTATGAGGCGATTGAGGAGAAGCTGATGCAGCTGGGCGCCGAGATCGAACGATTGCCATAATATCGGCCTCTTCTCCCCGTTCCTGGTTGCTGGCGTTCCCCTGATCGGTCAGGTGATTTTCCGGGTTTGGGAGGACTCCTAGCGAACTCGTGAATCAGTTACAATAAGCGGATGAACAGCACATTGACCATTGCCCTCTCCAAGGGGCGAATCTACAAGGATACACTGCCCCTGCTGGAGGCGGCCGGGATTCGTCCGGTTGAC
>CAYQFH010000137.1:1200-6151 GCA_964416755.1 uncultured Piscirickettsiaceae bacterium
GGTGGCGGATCTTGGGGTGGCTGGAAAGGATGTGTTGATGGAGTATGGGAGCAGTAACCTTTATGAGCCACTGGATCTGCAGATTGCAAAGTGCCGCATGATGACTGCAGGTGCGGTTGGGGCACCCAGGCCGACAGGACGGATGCGGATTGCAACCAAATATGTCAGCTCTGCCAGAGACTATTTTGCCTCAATGGGGCAGCAGGTTGAGATCATCAAACTCTATGGTGCAATGGAATTGGCCCCACTGGTGGGTCTGGCAGACCGAATTGTCGATCTGGTAGAGACCGGTAATACCCTCAAGGCCAACGGCCTTGAGCCTCTGGAGGAGATTGCACAGATCAGCTCCCGCCTGGTGGTCAACAAGGCCTCGATGAAGATCAAGAGCAGACAGGTTCAGGAGCTGATTCGATCGCTGGCGGAGGCTGTGGATCAGAGAGAGGGCAAAGCAGGATGAGAAGGCTGAACCGAACCGATTCGGGGTTTCAGAAGGATCTGGAGCAACTGCTGGCCTGGGAGGGCGTCTCCCATGATCAGGTCAACCAGACCGTCAGGGAGATTCTGGGTGCAATTCGCAACCGTGGCGACCGGGCACTGATAGAGTATACCAACCGTTTTGATCGTCTATCAGTGGGGGAGATGGCCGAACTGACCCTGCCGCAGGAGCGATTGCAACAGGCCCTGGATCGGCTCCCGGAGGATCAGCGCACTGCACTGGAGCATGCGGCTGAGCGGGTACGTCTCTACCATCAGCATCAGAAGATGGAGTCCTGGAGCTATACCGAGGCGGATGGCACCATGCTGGGGCAGCAGGTGACTCCACTGGACCGGGTCGGTCTCTATGTGCCTGGCGGCAAGGCGGCCTACCCCTCTTCCGTATTGATGAATGCCATCCCTGCCAAGGTGGCGGGTGTCGAAGAGCTGATTATGGTGGTACCAACCCCGGACGGGGTGGTGAATGAGCTGGTGCTTGCGGCAGCAGCGATCTCCAATGTGGATTCGGTCTATACCGTAGGTGGGGCCCAGGCGGTGGCTGCACTGGCCTATGGAACGGAGACCATTCCACAGGTGGACAAGATTGTGGGTCCTGGAAATATCTATGTGGCCACAGCCAAGGGGATGGTTTTTGGTGCAGTGGGGATCGATATGATTGCCGGCCCCTCCGAGATCCTGGTGGTCTGTGACGGGAAGACCGATCCGGACTGGATTGCCATGGATCTCTTCTCACAGGCGGAACATGATGAGGATGCGCAGTCGATTCTGGTCTCTCCGGATGCTCAGTTTCTGGATGCAGTGGAGCAGAGTATCGGGAAGCTGATCAGGGGAATGGAGCGTGCCGATATTATCCGAACCGCACTGGATGAACGGGGCGCCCTGATTCAGGTTGATAATATGGAGCAGGCGATGGAGGTGACCAACTTTATTGCCCCTGAACACCTTGAGCTCTCGGTGGAGGATCCTGAGGCACTTCTTCCAGCCATTCGTCATGCAGGCGCCATCTTTATGGGGCGCTATACTGCAGAGGCGCTCGGAGACTACTGTGCAGGCCCCAACCATGTGTTGCCAACCTCCAGAACGGCACGCTTCTCCTCACCACTGGGGGTTTACGATTTCCAGAAGCGCTCCAGTCTGATCATGTGTTCCGCAGACGGATCTTCGGAACTGGGCAAGACGGCCTCCGTACTGGCGCGTGGTGAGGGGCTGACAGCCCATGCACGTTCGGCCGAGTATCGAATCAAGAAGTGACCGTGATGAAACAGTGGATTCGACCAGAGATCCAGGCGCTCTCCGCCTACCATGTGCCGGAGGCGGGTGACTGGATCAAACTGGATGCGATGGAGAACCCCTACCGTTGGCCTGAGCCGCTGCAGCAGGAGTGGCTTGAGTCGGTTCGGCAGGTTGAGATCAACCGTTATCCCGATCCCGCAGCCCGCGATCTGACCCAACAGCTCCGTCAGGTAATGGGGGTTCCAGAGAGCCATGAGATTGTCCTTGGCAACGGTTCGGATGAGCTGATCCAGATGTTGCTGATGACGCTCTCTGGCAGTGGGCGTACTGTATTGGCGCCTGCCCCCACCTTTGTGATGTACAGTATGATTGCCGAGTTCGTTGGGATGAATTTTGTCGGTGTTCCACTGGACTCCGATTTTGGGCTGGATCTTTCTGCCATGCTCTCATCCATTGAGCAGCACCAACCGGCAGTGGTCTTTCTTGCCTACCCAAACAACCCGACCGGGAATCTATTTGATAGAGATGCGGTGCAGAGGATTATTGAGGCGGCACCAGGGTTTGTGGTACTGGATGAGGCCTATCATGTCTTTGCCGAAGAGAGCTTCATGGGAGCATTACCACAGTATGAGAACCTGCTGGTCATGCGTACCGTCTCCAAGATGGGGCTTGCAGGGTTGAGATTGGGTCTGCTGGCCGGGGATCCGCGATGGATCGGTGAGATCAACAAGGTCCGTCTCCCCTACAACATCAATGTATTGACCCAGCATGCAGCTACCTTCATTCTGCGCCATGCAGTGGTTCTGGAGCAGCAGGCTGCCAGCCTGCGAGAGGATCGGGAGACCCTCCTGGAGCAGCTGCAGCAGACGCTTGGTGTGGTTCAGGTCTACCCCAGTCGTGCCAACTTCATCCTGTTTCGTGTTGCAGCAGGCAGGGCAACACCGCTCTTTCAACAGATGCTGGAGCGTGGGGTGTTGGTCAAGAATCTCGATCCTGCCGGCGGCGCATTGGCCGACTGCCTGCGGGTTACGGTCAGTACTCCGCAGGAGAACCGGCAGTTCCTCGATGCCCTTTCAGCGGCAGCTGAAGACTGAAAATCATTGACGCCTGGGGGCAATGGTGACACTCCATGAGGAGGCCTCACCACTGTGGATGCCGTCAAGTAGAAGCACTGCACCCGGCTTCATGTTGAGGGCACGCTGTGCAATCTCCTCTCCACTGCGGATAGCCTCTCCGTTGACGTGAGTAATGATATCCCCAGGGGCAAGACCCGCCTCGGCAGCAGGACCATCACGGTAGATTCCGGCAATAATGGCGCCATGGGCGGTTTCCACCCCAAAGGATTCCGCCAGTTCGGGGGTCAGGTTCTGCATCTCGACCCCAATCCATCCACGCTGCACAACCCCATGTTCGATCAGCTGCTTCATCACATGCTGTGCAGTGGCGACCGGGATGGCAAAACCGATGCCATGTGAGGCACCTGTTTTAGAGAATATGGCAGTATTGATTCCGATCAGGTTGCCATGTGCATCAATCAGCGCCCCCCCCGAGTTGCCGGGGTTGATGGCCGCATCGGTCTGGATAAAGTTCTCCTGGGTGCTGATCCCCAATTGACTGCGATTGGTTGCGCTGATGATCCCCATGGTTACTGTCTGACCCACGCCAAATGGGTTGCCGATTGCCAGCACTACATCTCCAACCTGAAGAGGAGTGGATTGCCCGAAGGTGATGGCAGGGAGATCATCAAGCTCGACCTGGAGAAGCGCGAGATCGGTATCCGGGTCACTGCCGATGAGTCTGGCCCTGCCGCTACGCCCATCATGCAGGGAGATCTGGATCTCATCCGCACCATCAATCACATGGTTGTTGGTCAGGATATACCCATCTCTGCTGACAATGACGCCGGATCCGAGACTTGTCTCGAGCCGCTTCTGCGGGACAATACGCAGGCGGTCACCAAAGAAATGGCGGAAAATCGGGTCATCAAAGAGGGTTACCCGTCGTTCCGTAACCACCTTGGCGGTATTGATGTTGACTACGGCTGGTGCAGCATTGCCAACGGCATCTGCATAGGAGGCGGGGCCGCTGCCTGAGGGCAGATTCTGGCTCTGCTGGATCTCGACAACCGGGCCGGAGCGGATAAAGAGCTCCGGGCGCATCACCATCAGCAGAAAGAGGGCAATAATTGCCACGGTCAGCAGTCGAATCAGTGCGGAGATTGTAGTGGTGTTCATGATGTAGATGATAACGAAACTGTGGTACAAATACCTGCCTGCCCAAAGGTTCCTGAAGCTATAGATGGCTGCATAAGTTCTGGCAGTTCCATTCCTGTAGCCGTCTATGGCCCGGACGGCCATAGTCGAGCGATAGATGGATGTACCCGAACGTGCTGCAGGAATGGAACTGCCAGAACTTTCGAGGCAATGGTTAATAACAGGGGAAATAACATTATGAAACGTAACCGACTGCTCAATGAACTGAACACCCTTCTGGAGATTGACCGTTTCCAGGACTACTGTCCCAATGGGCTCCAGGTTGAGGGGAGAGAGGAGGTTCGGACCGTTGCCACTGCGGTAACCGCATCTCTTCAGGTAATCAACAGGACGGTTGAGCAGGGGGCGGATCTATTACTGGTGCACCATGGTTTCTTCTGGAATGGGGAGGACCCACGGGTAGTGGGACCAAAACAGAGACGGCTGAAGGCGTTGCTGGGGAATGGTATTAATCTTCTTGCCTACCATCTGCCACTGGATACCCATCCAGAGTTGGGAAACAATGCGCAGTGGGGCAGGCAACTGGGTTGCTCCCCTCAAGGACAACTGGAGTCGGCAGAGTTGGTCAGTTGGGGGGTGATGGATGAGGCAATCACACTGGAACAGTTGAGTGAGAGAGTTTCAGCAGGGTTGGGGGGACGTCCCCCACTGGTCATTGAGGGGCATGAGCGGCCAATCCGAAAGATTGGCTGGTGCAGTGGGGCGGCACAGGACTATATTGTTCAGGCAGCAGAAGAGGGGCTTGATGCCTATCTGAGTGGCGAGGTCTCGGAGCGTACCTACCATGAGGCGCTGGAGCGGGGGATCTCCTTTCTTGCCTGTGGGCACCATGCCACGGAACGGTGGGGTGTGCAGGCGTTGGGAGAGTGGATCAATCGGCACCATGGAGTGGCGTACCATTTTATCGACGAGGATAACCCCATCTGATATAATGACCGACTAATATAGTC
>CAYQFH010000138.1:0-6078 GCA_964416755.1 uncultured Piscirickettsiaceae bacterium
GACGCCTCCAACGCAAAGATCAGTTGCTCATAGGTCAACCCCTTCTCATTCAGGGTATCCACCAGAATCTTGGTCGATGCAGCAATCGCATCCTTCGGCCCAGCCTTCTGCTCAGCCTCCAGCATCACCTTGTAGAGGCCGTCAACCACCTCAACCGCCTTGGGGTTGGGTTTGCGGCGTACCGAGTAATAGCCCACCATGTTGCCATTTTGATCATAAGAGGGGGTCGCATTGGCGAAGACCCAGTAGAAACCACCATCCTTGCTCATGTTCTTCACGTAGGCAAAGATCTCGTTACCCGCCTGGATGGTATCCCACAACAGTTGGAAGACCGCACGCGGCATATCCGGATGGCGGATGATGTTGTGCTGGGTTCCGATCAACTCCTCTTCAGAGTATCCGGAAAATTCAATAAAGATACGGTTACCGTAGGTGATCCGCCCGGTCAGGTCAGTTTTGGAGACAATGAAATCACTCTCTCGCATCACCCGCTCTTTATCAATAGGCACTATATTTTTCTGTTTCACGCAATAACCTCCCTAAGTCTCCCTGCTCAGTTCCACACTGCTACAGGACAGCAACGCTCTCTCTGTTGTAGTCCAAGTCATTGATCAAGATCAAATAACCTATAACTGATCTTATACCAATTATCTCGTTCGAAAAACCCTCAACAAAAGAAAAAATATCTTTCACTGCAATCACTTATAAAAATCACTCTATACGGCAACCAACGGCTAGCCAAAAAGTAACTCTTCCGGGTACTCCACTGCAATCAGCGTCAGCCCCTCAGGCGGAGCAGTGACTCCCCCTTGAGTGCGATCTCTTCGTTCCAGTACCTCCCCGGCCCACTCAGGCTCCTGCAAGCCACTGCCGATCGCAATCAATACACCAGCGATATTGCGTACCATATGGTGCAGAAAGGCGTTGGCGCGCACGTCGATATACACCTCTTCCCCGTGACGACTCACCTCCAACCTATGGATGGTTCTCACCGGACTGTGGGCCTGACAGGCCACTGCCCGATAGGCATTGAAGTCGTGTTCGCCCAGCAGGTAGTTTGCTCCCTGTTGCATACGCTCCACATCCAATGGACGATAGACCCAGGTACGCTCCTGCACCGAGAGCGCACTGCGAACAGGACGGTTGAAGATAACATAGCGGTAACTGCGAGAGAGGGCAGAGAAGCGGGCATGAAACTCATCAGAGACCGGACGCACCCAGGCAAGACAGACATCTGCAGGCAGGTTGGCATTGGCACCATAGACCCAGGAGCGTTCGCTACGCTCCGCTTCACTATCAAAATGGATCACCTGTCCTGAAGCATGAACACCGGTATCGGTACGCCCTGCCGTAGTGATCCGCACAAAGTGGTCGGCCACTCTGGAAAGCGCCTTCTCCACCACCCCCTGTACCGTACGAATCTCCGGCTGCTGGATCTCCCAACCATGGAAAGCGGCTCCGTTGTACTCAACCCCGGCAGCGTATCTCATGGATTATCCTCTTTCTGCCGGGATGGCTGAATCTCGGCTTCAATCTGAGCCACTGCCTGTTCAAAACGGCCCTGCTCTGCACTACGTTCTATTGCAATCTTTTGCTGCGGTTGTTCAGATCCAAGATCAACCCACTCGGCTGATCGCCACCAACGCAGCGTCAACAGCGCCACCAGTAGCCCCAGCAATAGAAAAAGCAGCCAACGGGAGACCACCATCCCCTCTGGAAGTTGCAGCCACCTCAATTCTGAATGTTTTTTCAGCTGGGCCTGCTCCAACTGCTGCTGCAGGCGAGTGCTCTGCTCGGCAACACTGTTATGGGTTGAGATCAACTGCTGGAGAAATTCGCTGCCGGAATGTTGAGCGACAGGCCCCGGCAGTAGCACTAACGGCCTCACTATTGAATCAGCATGCAGTAACAACTCCAGAATGGGCTGAGAAACCTCCTCCTCAGAGAGCAGCAGGACAGTTCCCCGGTTTGAGATTGGCAGCAGTTTCCAGCTATAGCCTCCCCCCTCCACATGCAGACTAGAAGCCTGCTGTTCAGCTGCAGTCAACTCGATTTCAGCCATCAGCGGCTCCCCCAGCGCAGAATAGAGCTTCACTACCGACTCTGCTGCGAATACTTCTGTCACAGCCAGCAACAACAGACTAGAGATAATCGGCAACCAGAATTTCTGCAATCTGCACACTATTGAACGCCGCCCCCTTGCGGACATTGTCAGAGACCACCCAGAGATCGAGCCCACGTGGATGCGAGAGATCCTCACGAATCCGCCCCACATAGACCGCATCGGTACCGACCGCCTCTGTGACTGCGGTGGGATAACCGCCCTCCTCTCGCCGATCCACCACCTTCACCCCCGGTGCATTGTGCAGTAGCTCATTGGCCTCTGCCGCAGTGATCTTGTCCCGCGTCTCCAGATGGATCGCCTCGGAGTGACCATAGAAGACCGGCACCCGTACCGCAGTCGGATTCACCAATATCGAAGGATCTTCGAAGATCTTCGTGGTCTCCCACACCATCTTCATCTCCTCTCTGGTATAGCCATTCTCATTAAAGACATCAATTTGCGGCAGCACATTGAAGGCAATCTGTTTTGGATAGACGTTCTGCTTCACCTCGCGCATATTGAGCAGCGACATGGTCTGCAACCCCAACTCCTCCATTGCCGACTTTCCGGTTCCGGAGACCGCCTGATAGGTGGCCACATTGACCCGCTCGATACCGACTGCATCATGAATCGGCTTCAGCGCCACCACCATCTGGATGGTAGAGCAGTTGGGATTGGCGATGATATTGCGATTCACATACCCGCTGATCGCATGCGCATTGACCTCTGGCACCACCAGCGGCACATCCTCCTCGTAGCGGAAGTGGGCGGTGTTATCGATCACCACACAACCCACTGCAGCTGCCTTTGGTACATACTCTTCAGAGACTGCACCACCCGCTGAGAAGAAGGCGATCTGCACCTGCGAGAAGTCGAAGGTGGCGAGATCCTCGACTTTTAGTGATTCCTCACGAAACTCCACCCGCTTGCCTGCAGAGCGACTGCTTGCCAGTGGATAGAGCGTTTCAACCGGAAACTTGCGCTCTTCCAGAATGGTCAGCAGGGTCTCCCCCACTGCCCCGGTTGCACCGACAACTGCGACTGAATAGGCCATTACAAGAACAGCAACAGCGATCTCGCGCAGAGACGCAGCACCCCAGGGTGCCCTCTCTTGCGCAAGCGCAATTCACCTTGAGACGCAGAGTTAAAAAGCGAAAACTCAACCATTATTCAATCACCTGAAACCAAGTACAGTCGTTTAATTTTTCTCATAATCCGCTTTTCTCTGCGTCTCTGCGCGAGCCTGCTGTTAAAGCTCTAGCGCAATACCCATCAAACGACGCAACGGCTCCGCAGCACCCCACAACAGCTGATCACCCACGGTAAAGGCAGAGATGTACTCCGGCCCCATGGTCAGCTTGCGTACACGGCCCACCGGTACGCTCAGGGTACCGGTCACCTTGGCCGGTGTCAGTTCGGTCATACTGAGATCACGATCATTGGGGATCACCTTCACCCAGTCGTTGGCCTCGGCCATGATCGCCTCGATCTCGGAAACCGGAATATCCTGCTTCATCTTGATGGTAAGCGCCTGACTGTGGGAGCGCATCGCACCGATACGGACGCAGAGGCCATCGATCGGTACCGGGTTGTCACTGCGACCGAGAATCTTGTTGGTCTCCACCTCCGCCTTCCACTCCTCACGACTCTGACCACTCTCCAGCTGGGTATCGATCCAGGGGATCAGACTACCGGCCAGCGGTACGCCAAACTGATCGGTGGGGTAGCCCTCGCTATTGATGTGGCTGGAGACTGCACGATCAATCTCCAGAATCGCACTGGCAGGATCATCCAGCTTGTCAGCCACGGAATCACGGATACTCCCCATCTGTGAGATCAACTCACGCATGTTACGCGCACCCGCACCAGAGGCGGCCTGATAGGTCATCGGGGTGATCCACTCGATCAGATCCTTCTGCAACAAGCCACCAATCGCCATCAGCATCAGGCTGACGGTGCAGTTGCCACCCACAAAAGTCCTGGAACCATCACCCAGTGCATTGTCGATCACATCACGGTTGACCGGATCAAGCACGATGATCGATTCATCACTCATCCGGAGCGAAGAGGCCGCATCGATCCAGTAGCCATTCCAGCCCGCCTCACGCAGTGGCCCGATCACCGACTTGGTGTAGCTGCCCCCCTGACAGGTGACAATCGCATCCATATTGGCCAGCTCGGAGATGTCATTGGCATCCTTCAGTGCAGGTACCGGTTTGCCCACATCGGGGCCCGGCTGACCAAACTGTGAAGTGGTGAAGAAGACCGGATCAATCTTCTCGAAATCATTCTCTTCCCGCATCCGGTCCATCAAAACCGAACCAACCATGCCACGCCAACCGACAAAACCAACTTTTTTCATTGCGATCAAACTCTTACTGAAATTGTGAAACCAACTGCACTCCACTTTGGAACAGCCTTCCGGCAACACCAAAGATCACACATGCAAATAACCTGCATATGATAATCCTTTCAAACAGATAGCACTACGGAAAAATAGAATTTGGACAGTCGAGGATGGTTTATTGCAGCATTGTAATTTTTTGACAAAGCTCAAAAGTTTTTCAAGAAGTTGCCGCTAATACAGGCATGGACACCCTCTCTCTACAAACTGTTTCAAGTCACAAGAACTATCTGCTCGCAAAGGCAGAATATTTGCGCGAACAGCGGTCTGCTGCCATACGTCAGCAGGCTGAGAACGTAGCACCACCTACCGCTTCAAAGCCAGAGCCCGCCGAGGAAAAAAGCGCTACAGCAGACCAAGTCGATGTGACCGCCTGAGGATAAAAAGGGTGCAGGCTCACCCCTCCGGGATATAGTCATCGCTACTATCACCCATCAGCACGATACGGTGATCACTTCCCAACTCCAGATAGGCCTGGCGGTTCGCTTCCGATTCAAAGTAGATCTCTACACCACCACTATAGTCTCCATCGTACAGACAGAATTCATCACTAGTCACCTCGTGCATACTGATCGGATCGACATTGGTATGCATCACCCAGGCACCATCATTCTGATTTTGAATAAATGTACTCATCATCACACTCCTGTATCAAAGCACTAAGAACCCGCTATGCGGGAAGGAAGGTACTCCCACCCAATACCACTTCCGGATGGTCATGACGTACCAGAGCCTCCACTTTGCGTAAATCCTTACGCTCCATGTCGACCATCAACAGCAGCTCTCCATGACGAAGCGCCGCTGAAAACTGATCCAGCGAAATATCAGGCACCGAGACCCAGAGCAGACCGGCAACCAGACTGACTACAGCAACTGCACTAAACAACAGCGCCGCCAGATTCCACCCCACTCCCAGTGCGATCAACGCCAGGCCGACCACAACAAAAAAGAGCTTTAAATTCAGCGACCAAAGACCTCTCTCCAACTGGTGAAGGAGATCAGTACGCTGCTCTCTTGTTGCTACCGGTATTCCACTGGAACGAAGTTGTTCCCTGTCTCTATTCTGCTCCGCCACCACATGCATATCCGCTTCACGGATATCGGCAGCACGTAACTGTTCAACCACAGCGCGAACATGTGGCTGGTCGGGAAAAAGGAAATAGGATCTTCTCTTCATCACTACAACTCCTTCAATCAAAAAAACCAACTAATTTAGTAAGATATTGTAGAGAGTGTTTTAGAAATGAGAAGGATTATCGTTATTGAAGTTTTATTGGAAACAAGGCAAATGATAAGAAAATTTAATTGATTGCCATAAATACCTTGCCAGGGATATTTTTCCTCATAAGGCTGCCAATTAACCACTTGTTTATAGGTGAATCATGGTCGGAATCCGCAAAAGAGGCGAGCAAATCAGGCAATTTTTATTGGATAATGTTGAGCACCATAGCAGCGCCTCGTTATGCACTACGTGCATTCAAGCTTGCCGCAACCTCTCTGAAACTGCTTAACCCAGCTTCAATATTCTCAATAATCTCCTCTGCCAGCTCTTCAGGGTCTGGCAGGTTAT